>NZ_RAVX01000089.1:0-321 GCF_003611605.1 Corallococcus sp. AB011P | reverse complement strand
CCGCTCCCCTCGGCGGAGTTCGCGGTACAGGACGGGCACCTGCTGGCCCACCAAGGGGTGCCATCGGTAGTGGACCTGGGCAACTTCCGAGATGCCTACGGCAGAATGAACGGGGCGCTGCCCTGGGGCGTAAAAACTTTCTCTTCGTCGGCCACGAGGCCGCGGGGGCAAACCTCGCCGACCTCTACGCTCTCGTCGCCACTTGCGAGGCCAACCAGGTTAATCCCGAGGACTACCTCGCGGATGTCCTGCTACGCGTCCAGACGCACCCACACTCGCGCATCGGTGAGCTGCTACCTCACGAGTGGAAGCGGCGACGCG
>NZ_RAVX01000088.1:0-352 GCF_003611605.1 Corallococcus sp. AB011P | reverse complement strand
GCTTCGTCGAGCGTATCCTCACGGCCGTGATGACCCTCCGCAAGCAGGAGCGCAACGTGCTCGACGCTCTCACGGCGTCCCTCGAAGCCCATCTCCACGGCACTCCCGCGCCCTCGCTCCTGCCCGGTACATAATCTCAGCTCACGCTCCGCGGCCTTCGGCCCCCGTGAACGCTTACGTCTTCCCTTGGACAACAACCGCTCCGAGGCGGCGCTGCGCAAGGCCGCAGCGCCCCGTTCATTCTGCCGTAGGCATCTCGGAAGTTGCCCAGGTCCACTACCGATGGCACCCCTTGGTGGGCCAGCAGGTGCCCGTCCTGTACCGCGAACTCCGCCGAGGGGAGCGGGTTGCC
>NZ_RAVX01000087.1:0-358 GCF_003611605.1 Corallococcus sp. AB011P | reverse complement strand
TGCCGGGCTTGTCCTTCGAGCAACTGCCGCTCGAATCGAACTCCGCGAAGTTCGACCTGACGCTGACGATGCAGGACTCGCCCCAGGGCTTCGTGGGCGTCCTGGAGTACAGCAGCGATCTCTTCGATGCGTCGACCGTGCAGCGCATGGTGGGCCACATGGGCGTGCTGCTGGAGGCCATCGCCACGCAGCCGGACGCGACGCTCGCGGGCCTGCCCCTGCTCACTGCTTCGGAGCGGCAGCGGCTTCTCGTGGACTGGAATGGCCCCAGCGCGGAGTTCCCCCGCGACCTCTGCCTCCATGACGCCTTCAGCGCCCAGGCCCTTCGCACGCCGGAGTCCCTGGCCGTCATCTGCCG
>NZ_RAVX01000086.1:0-401 GCF_003611605.1 Corallococcus sp. AB011P | reverse complement strand
GACGCGGCGGAGCAACTTGGCGTGAGCGAGGCGCAGTTGCTCGCCACCGGTGTGGGTGAAGACGTCGTCCGGTTGGACCTGCGCCTCGACACGTTGTTGCCGCGCCTGGAGTCGCTGGGCAAGGTGATGACGCTCACGCGCAACGAGAGCGCCGTGCACGAGAAGCGCGGCCTGTACCGCAACGTCGAGGTGAACGGCGCCGTCGCGCTGGTGCTGGACGAGAACATCGACCTGCGGCTGTTCCTCACGCGCTGGCGCTTCGGCTTCGCGTTCCGGGAGGTCCGTCCGGAGGGCACGCGGCGCAGCCTGCACTTCTTCGACGGCACGGGCATGGCCGTTCACAAGGTCTACCTGGAGGACGAGGCCGGCGTCAGCGCGTTCGAGCGACTGGTGGAGGACTA
>NZ_RAVX01000085.1:0-411 GCF_003611605.1 Corallococcus sp. AB011P | reverse complement strand
GTGAGTTCTTCCAACATGCGCCGGGCCGCTTCTTCCGCCGCACGCCGCGCGGCTTCCTCCGCGGCACGACGGGCCTGCTCCGCCGCGACATTCGCGACGGGCGATGCGTCCTTCGAGATACGAGTCGACATGTCTCCCCCTCTTCAGTCACGGTGCTGCACTGCGGTCACGATGTAACACTGTGACGGCACGCGAAATCAACGGCTCGGGATGTTTCAGGGTGAGCAGGTGCGAGCGCTTCTCTTCCAGGGGCTCGCGGAACAGGATGCAGGAGGATGTCTGTCCCCGTCTTTCGTCGGCCCCGTTGTCAGCGCTGCAA
This sequence comes from Corallococcus sp. AB011P, assembly GCF_003611605.1. Classification (NCBI taxonomy): domain Bacteria; kingdom Pseudomonadati; phylum Myxococcota; class Myxococcia; order Myxococcales; family Myxococcaceae; genus Corallococcus; species Corallococcus sp. AB011P. The sequence continues at coordinate 92 of NZ_RAVX01000085.1, read as the reverse complement.
CCTCCCGCAGCACCTGTGCCTGTGCGCAGAGATTCCCCAGGTCGCGACGCGCACCCGCATCGTCCTGCTCCAGCACATCGTGGAGACATGGA
>NZ_RAVX01000084.1:0-416 GCF_003611605.1 Corallococcus sp. AB011P | reverse complement strand
CCGGAGCAGCGGCGGGCGTTGGACTTGAGCCGGTGGGAGGTGGCGTTCTGCGGCGCGGAGCCGATTCGCCCGGAGACGCTGGAGCGCTTCGTGGAGGCGTTTGGCCCCAGTGGCTTCCGGCGCGAGGCCTTCTACCCGTGCTACGGGCTGGCGGAAGGCACGCTGATTGTCTCCGGAGGCGAGAAGTCGGCGCCGCCGGTGTCGGTGACGCTGTCAGGTGCGGCGCTGGAGAGGCACCGCGCGGAGGAAGTGGGCGCTGCGGAGTCTGGTGCGCGCACGCTGGTGGGGTGTGGCCAGACGCTGGCGGAGCAGCGAATCGCCATCGTGGACCCGGAGACGCTGGAGCGGCGTGGGCCTGGGGAGGTGGGCGAAATCTGGGTGACGGGGCCGAGCGTGGCCCAGGGGTACTGGGGCCG
>NZ_RAVX01000083.1:0-420 GCF_003611605.1 Corallococcus sp. AB011P | reverse complement strand
CGCGCCCTCCTCCGTGGTGGCAAGCCGCGTCTCCACGGTGGGGATGCCATAGGCGGCCAACAACTGCTTGGACTCGTGCTCCGTCAGGAGCGTGCGTCCTTGCGCTCGCGCGGCGTCCACCAGTCGCCGCGCCGCGTCCCTCCCGCCCGTGGGCTCCTCGGCCAGCGTCGGCGTCTCGTACAGGCCCGCGAGGTTGTACGAGTAGCGCCACATGTAATTGAAGATGCGCGCGGCCGTGTCGGGATAGCCGAACGTGGGAATGCCCGCGTCGTTGAGGATGCGCTCGCCCGCGACGACCTCCGAGCCGCCCATCCAGCTCGCTAGCACCGGCTTGCCGGAGAGCTTCGCGTAGGGCTTGAGCTGGTCCGCCGTCTGCGTGGGCTCCGTCATGTCCTGCGGCGTGAGGATGACCAGCAGCCC
>NZ_RAVX01000082.1:0-431 GCF_003611605.1 Corallococcus sp. AB011P | reverse complement strand
AACAGCCCCCGGCGCGCGGCCCACATCCCCAGCGAGGAGCGCGCCGTCAGCACCGTGAGGGGGACGGCGAGCAGCAGCCCCACCGCCACCGGCAGCAGCCACGCCACCAGCGCCGGGGACACCAGCGCGGCCACGGCCAGCATCCCCACGCCCACCGCCATGTGCACGGCGTGACGCCGCGCCGCTTCGGACCACGGCAGGTCCGCGTCCTCTCGCTGCTGGCTGGACCAGTTCACCCGGTACCCCAGGAGCGTGCCGAAGACGAAGTGTGACTGGAACAGCATCATCACCGGCGCCAGGAGCGAGGCCAGCACGCTCTCCACGAGCACGCTGAGCACCAGCTTCACGCGGCCCCCCATCTTCGCCGCCTCACCCCGCTTGAAGAGCGCGAGCATCAGCCCCAGGATCTTGGGCGCGAACAGCATGCCCAT
>NZ_RAVX01000081.1:0-494 GCF_003611605.1 Corallococcus sp. AB011P | reverse complement strand
CGGAGCGATTCGGCCACTGGAAGACCGTCTACAACCGCTTCCACCGCTGGGCGCAAGCCGGGCGCTGGGAAGCCATCTTCAAGGCCCTGCGACTTCCGGTGGATGAGCTCGGCTCGCTGGCAGACGCCTCCGTCGTCCGGGCGCATCAGGACGCCTCGGGCGGAAAAGGGGGGTCCGAAGAAATGCTCTGGGGCGTTCTCGAGGAGGTTTTTCAACGAAGGTTCACGCCGTCACAACGACGGGCGGTAAGCCGCTCCACCTCGCGCTGACGGCCGGACAGCAGCATGAGTCCACGATGGCCGAGGAACTGCTGGTGCACGCCGAGGGCGACGCCTTCATCGCGGACACCGGCTATGACGCCGAGCGCATTCGCGCCAACGCCCAGAAGGTGGGGATGAAGCCCGTTATCCATCCCCATCCCAGCCGGAAGCAGCCTCCTCCTCTGGACCGCACCCTCTATCGGCTTCGCTACCGGGTGGAGTGCTTCTTCCACG
>NZ_RAVX01000080.1:0-505 GCF_003611605.1 Corallococcus sp. AB011P | reverse complement strand
GGGCGGGACCTGCGCTTCTACGAGAATGTCATTCATCACGTGAACGTGAAGAGTGGCCGCAAGGGGGTCCAGCGCGTCGACGGTGACGTGCGGCTGGTCGCGGGCGAGCGCATCTGGCTGGTGAGCATCGCCTTCGCCAACCAGCTCCAGGGAATCGTGTCGAGCGGCTCCATCACCCATGAGGCGATGGCCCAGGCGCGCAAGGCCGCCCGGCATCTGGAGGACGTCCTCACCTCCGTGCGGCAGGCGGACCAGTACTTCGCAGAGGTCACCGGCCAGTACGGCAAGGCCATCCTGGACAACTGGCTGGAAATCTCCGCGATGGTGGTGGGCTTCATCGCCGCGGAGGCGCTGTCCACCTTCCTGGCGGCGACGCCCACCGGCGTAGGACAGCTCGCGGCGGCGCTCATCCAGTTGGGCCTGGCGGCGTTCGGAGCCCATGGCCTCATCGAGGCCGGAGGGGAGGCCCTGAAGCACGCGCAGCTGTGGCTCACCCAGGCCTGGG
>NZ_RAVX01000007.1:276752-330453 GCF_003611605.1 Corallococcus sp. AB011P | reverse complement strand
ATGTGTTAGGCACGCCGCCAGCGTTCGTTCTGAGCCAGGATCAAACTCTCCAATTGTATTCTTGGTTTGCTTGAACCGGCGTTCCCCGAGACCCGGCTAAGGAGTCTCGGCTCGCTGATTCGTCGGCACTTCCCTCTCGCTGCGCTTTTCAGCGCTGCTCTTGAGGTGAAGCGCCCTCAAAAAATTGACTGCGGGTTTCCGCAATCCATTACTACTTGGGCTTGCTATTTGGTTTTCAAAGACCGAGCCGCTTGTTGCGACTTTGTTGCTTGCCGGTTTGTTTCGCCCGGCGGGGTTGCAGCTTCTATTTCAGTTCGCAGTCAGCGTCAACTTCGCTTTTGCGTCCTGCGGGCTGCTTCGAAGTTCGTCGGCGCCGTCCAGTGACTTCCGCCGTTTCTTTTCGAAGGGGAGCGGCTTCTACTTCAGCGCCGCGTTCCCTGTCAACCGCTTGCTGTCAGCTTTCTTCACCGCTTTGCGTCCGTAGTGTTGCCTTCCGGACCGCTGCTTCTTCGGTGGGGCGCGGCTTCTATCTCTTCGCCGCGCTCGCTGTCAACCCGCTTGTTGACTGCCCTATTTTCTTGTCGGTGCTGCTCTCTCCCCGAAGTGCCTTCCGCGCCAGTGCGCGGGCTTCGAGGTGAGGGGCGCGGCTTCTACCTCTTCGCCGCGTTCGGGATCAACAACCTTCGTCGATCCTTTTCTTCCCCCCCGCGCTGATTTCCGAGGCCCGGGGGCCAGCGGTTCGTCGCGGGGGGTGCACTCTCTAACGCTTCAGGCCGATGACGTCAAACCCTCGTTTGAGCCGGACCTGATCATTGGCGCTCCGACGAAAGGAGGCCTGGACGCCTGGACGCTGACCGGGCTGCAGGCCACTCCCTCGGTCCGGACACGACAAGGCCCCCGACCCGGTGACAGGTCGGAGGCCCTTTCTCCCTACGGATGCCGATTTACGTCACGGCGTCGCGGGGTCGAACGTGGAGATGCTCCAGCCCATGCGCTCGTGGCCGAACTTGTTCCAGTCCGGGTTCTTGCCGTCGACGACCTGGGCGTCCGTGTAGGACGGCGCCCCGGAGCCGGAGCCGGAGCCGGAGAAGATGTTCACGCTGATGGTGGAGCCCGTGTACGTCGGGTGCGTGTTGTCCGACTGGATGTAGTCGTAGCTGGTGCTGCTGTTCGCCAGGTGGCCGTTCGCGTCGCGCAGCGTGCTGCGCAGGGTGACGCTGATGCGCTGGACGTAGGCGTCCTCGGTCTCGCCGGCGCGGTACGCGATGGCCGCGGAGTCAATCTGACCGTCGCCGTTGCGGTCGTAGTCGGAGGCCATCATCTCCGCGAAGGCGTCCGCGCACTTGAAGCCGTACTTCGCCGCCAGGTTGCAGGCGCGCCAGTTGCTGCGCGCCAGCAGCGGCAGGAAGTACTGCTGCTTGTTCACCTTCTGGCCCGTCGTCGCGTCCGTGCAGGACGTCAGCACGTTGTCCGCGTCATAGCCGGGGTAATAGATGTTGGAGATGACCTTCACCTTGGCGGTGGTCGCGTACTGGTTGATGGCCTGCATGCCACGCTCCATGTACGTGGTGCACGCCGTCAGCGCGTTCTGCAGGCCGCTGTAGTTACAGGTGCCGGTCTGGTCGGAGAACGCGCTGCGGGCCTGCAGGTAGTCGTTGCCGCACATCTCGAACATCACGACGCGCGTCCGGGAGTCCTGCATGTAGGAGCGCTCGGAGACGATCTTGTTGTTGTAGATGTCGTCCGCCTTCGCGCCGGACTTCGTGCGGCGGATGACCTCCACGTTGGTGCCCCACTTCTTCGCCGCGTACTCACCTTCCACCACCGGGGCCGCACGACGCCCCACGCTGGTGATTCCGCCGTTGTAGCCAGCGAAGATGGAGTCGCCGTAGGCCACCACCCGGTACGTCTGCGACGCCGAGCGGTTGATGGTCCACGACGTGTTCTGGTTGATGGTGCTGGCCATCGCGGTGCCACTGAGGGTGGTGGCGGCGAGGACGGCGGCGAGGGACAGCCCGCTGCGACGAACGGACATACCGGCTCCTGAAGAGGTAGGGGGTTCCCGCCCCGGCAATGGGGAGAGGCCGCGCACGGTACACGGGTTTGACTCTGGAATCACTCCTCAGACCTGAATTAACCCCGCAATATGTATTCCATGTTGAACACGAATTCCGCCACGGTGCGTCAGAATGGAGCCGTTGTGTCCCCATTGCTGACGCAGCGCTTCCGGTTGACGCATTGTTTCACGGCTAGAGTCCAGCCATGAACCTCTCCGGGAGTGCTCGAGCGCTGGGCCAGTGGCTGCTGTTGGGCGCCATCGTGGGGGGCGTGTGTGGCGTGGCGTCCGCGGTGTTCCTGGCGCTGCTGGAAGAGGCCACGGAGTTCCGGCTGGCGCATGAGTGGCTGGTGTACGCGCTGCCCGTGGCGGGACTCGTCCTGGGTGCGGTGTACGGCCGGTGGGGCGCGTCCATCCGGGGCGGCAACAATCTGGTGCTGGACACGGTGCACGCGGGCGACGCGGTGATTCCCCTTCGCATGGCGCCCATGGTGCTGCTGGGCACGGTGCTCACACACCTGTTCGGCGGGAGCGCGGGACGCGAGGGGACCGCGGTGCAGATGGGCGCGAGCCTGGCGGACCAGATTGCCTGGCGCTTCCGTGTGACTCCTGACACCCGGCGCGAGCTGCTGGCGGCGGGCATCGCGGGCGGCTTCGGTTCGGTGTTCGGCACGCCGCTGGCGGGCACGGTGTTCGGGCTGGAGGTCGTGTGCGTGGGCCGGCTGGGCTACGAGGCGCTCCTGCCCGCGCTCACGGCTGCTGTCGTGGGCGACATCGTGACTCGCGGGCTGGGCATCCATCACACCGCGTATCCGGTGCCTCAGGCGCTGGCGCTGACGTTGCCCGTGCTGGGCAAGTGGCTGGTGTTCGCGGTGGGCATCGCGGGCGTGGCGGTGGCCTTCATCGAGGGCACGCATGGACTGAAGCGGGTCCTGGAGCGCCGTGTGCCGTGGCTTCCCGTGCGCATGGCCCTGGGCGGCCTGGGGGTGGTGGGGCTTTGGAAGCTCGCGGGCACCAGCGACTACCTGGGCCTGGGCGTGCCCGGCATCCTTCGCGCGTTCGAGGATGTGTCGCTGCCTTGGGGCGCGTTCGCCTGGAAGCTCGTGTTCACGGTGGTGACGCTGGGCGCGGGGTTCCTGGGCGGTGAGGTGACGCCGCTGTTCTTCATTGGCGCGGCGCTGGGCAACGTCCTCGCTCGGCTGTTGGGACTGCCGGTGGACCTGGGCGCGGCGGTGGGCATGGCGGCGCTGTTCGCGGCGGCGGCCAATACGCCGCTCGCGCTGTCCCTGATGGCGGTGGAGTTGGTGGGCGCCTCCGTGCTGCCTCACGTGGCCATCGTCGCCACGGTGGCGTACCTGCTCACCGGCCACCGGGGCATCTATCCGTCGCAGCGCATCGCCCGGAAGAAGCTGGGCGGGCCTCTGCTGGACCGTGTTGTCGCGTTGCGCGACCTGCACGAGGCGCCCCGGAAGGAATCCGAGGCGCCTCGCTGATTGGGTGCTACTTGCAGGTGAACGACCAGCGACACGTGCCGGAGGCGCACTCGCGATCGCTGGAGCAGGCCGCGCCCCGGCCTCGCTTGTTCACGCACTTGCCGGAGTTGAGCCCCCAGCCACAGAACTGGTTCGCTCCGCAGTGCGAGTCGCTGTCGCAGAGGCAGCTTCCCGTGGGGTTCAGGTAGCAGTCCGCGCTGCAGCGGTCGGTGGTACACTCGCGGTCGGACTTGCACGTCTGCCCGTAGGCCTTGGAGCGCGGCGTGTAGCACCAGCCCACCGCGTTGAAGCAGCCTCCGCAGGCTCCAGAGAGACACTGGCCGTCGCGGCTGCACGACGTGCCGTCCGTCTTGCGGTCCACGCAGTCGTTGTCGCCGGGGTTGCCCGGGATGTCGTTCTGGCAGTAGCGGGACGTGCCGCAGTCGCCGTCGTCATTGCAGACGCAGCGGCCGTCGAAGGTGGCGCAGAGCACGGAGGTGCACTGCTCGCTCTGGCACTCATCGTCAAAGCGGCAGCCCTGGCCCAGCGTCTTGGAGTCCGGTGCGTAGGCCTTGCCGCAGACGGTGGGGTACGCCTTCTCGCGCTCGTCCGGCGGCACCCACTGCGCGATGCCTCCCGTGTCGATGTCCAGCGCGGGGTCCGCCATGCTGCCGTTGCGCGCGGTGCTCGCGGTGCGCTCCCACATGCGGATGAACAGCTCCGCCGAGCGGTCCAGCGGCGTGGTGTCCGCGCCCAGGTTCCGCACGTCCCGGAGCAGGTCCGGCAGGAGGCCCACGTGGGCCAGGCCCTGCTCGTCGAACGGCGTACCCAGCCGGCCCGGTGCCTCCAGTTCCTGCTGGTGGGCCTGGGCGTCCGCCTCCGCCTGGAAGCCCGCGGAGCATGCGCCGTTGGGGCCGAAGCGGGGCCTCGTCTGCTGGATGAAGCCGTTGAAGTCCGCGCCGAAGGCCATGGGGACCTTGAGGCCCTGGCGGCCGTACTCGTAGGCCTGCGCGAAGGAGCGGCTGGAGCCCTGGCAGTCGTTGGCGATGTTCGCGGGCGTGTACGTGCGCGTCTCGTCGTGCGCGGTGCGCAGGCCGAACATGCCTCCCGTGCGGCGGAGCATCTGCACCACCCAGGCGGGCGTGGTCTTCTCGTGCTGGGCGAGCTTGCCGTTCATCACCTCGCGGAAGTGGCCGTGGCTGATGAAGAGCGGGTAGTAGCGGTTCGCCTGGGAGACGGCGTAGGCGTCGCGCACGCTCTTCTCCGACAGGTGCGCCAGGTCGATGAGCATGCCCTTGTCCATCATCGCCTGGAGGAGCTGCTGACCGTCCGCGGTGAGGCCCTTCACGTTGCGGCACTGGGCGTCCACGTCGAAGCCCAGCGTGAAGCCGGAGGCGGTGATTCCGCAGTCGGTGTCGATGTGGCAGTTCTCCAGGAACTGCGCGGCCTGGAAGATGGCGTTGTGCGGGGCCGCTCCGCCGAAGCGGTTGTCCAACTGGTGCACGGGCTGGAGCGTGCGCACGCCCAGCGCGTGGAAGCGGTTCAGCTCCGCGCGCCAGTCCTTCGCGCCGAAGAGCTTGCTGGTCTCGATGGAGAGGACCATGGCGAGCTTGCCTTGCGAGATGATCCGCCTCGCGTCCGCGGGTGACAGGGCGATCTCCACCCAGTCGTTGGCCGCGTCGAAGGCGCGGGCCATCTGGAGCTGGACCTCCACGTCCATCATCTCGTCGCAGGCGCGCTTGCGGTTCTGTGGGGGCAGCGCTTCGCAGAGGAAGCCGTTGCTCACTGCGGACACCACCACCAGCGACATGCCTCCCTGGTGCGCCTGCTTGAGCCACCCACCCCAGGACTGCTGGTGGGCGATGGTGTCCCAGCGGGGCCACTCCGTGCCGGGCTGACGGCGGCCCATGTGCAGGCCGGTGTCCCCTTCTGTTCCTTCAATCTTCCCGATGAACTCCGAGCCCACCGCTCCCGCGACTCCGAAGAGCTGGGACAGGATGGGGACTCCGCTCAGGTCCACGCCTCCGGAGTTGGGACACAGGTTGAGCAGGCCGCTCAGGTCCATGCGGACGCGGGCGTGGTCGCTCTCGGGCCAGCCTCCGTCACAGGTGTCGAGCGCGCCGTTGACGCCGCCGTGGAACCAGCCGCCTCCGAAGGCCTCCTCGGCGAACATGTGGTGGTGCAGCTCGGCGAAGCCCGGCACGTCCACGCCCTGCTTCTGGGTGGTGGGTTGTGGCGGGGGCTCCAGGTCCTCGGTGGGGGCACAAGAGAGGGAGGCCGCCAGCGTCAGAGCCAGGGGACTCCAGCGGAACCATGGGAGGGGATGGGACACGAACGCTCCGGGATGAGGGGAGCGTTCACATGCTTCAGCCCGGACACCGCGTGCAAGACGCGGCGTCCCAGAGTGTGTTCAGTGCGCGGTCTGAGCCGTCAGCTCTCTTCGCCTCAGCTCCGGGGTGGCTACCCGGAACTCCGCGGGCAGCATCCTCAGGATGCGTTCCCGGCGGTAACGGGCGTTGGTCAGGCGCTGCTCCAGGGCGGCCTTCTCGGCTCGGGTCGCCTTGTCGGGCGTCACGGTGCGCTGGGTGAGTGCCGTCAACCTTCGCGATACTTCTTCAATCTCGCGGTCGATGAGCACCGGCTGGATGTTCCGCTTCGATTTCGCCTTGCGGCCCTGGGCGTTGTTCTCAATCCAGACCGGCAACACTGAGACATCCGCCAGGGACACCGGGGCCCCGGGCTCTGCCCGGGTCACTCCAACTCTCAGGAGCAGGGTGTCCCGCTTGTCTCCGTCCTTGCCCAGTTGTCCCTTCACGTGCCGGTAGAAGCGCGCCTGGTTCGCCACCAGGTTGCCCAATGAGTAGGCGATGAAACCCCGGCGCCCGGACTTCGTTGTGTATGCCTCCAACGGCTGGAGCACGTGCGGATGGTGGCCGATGACCGCGAAGGCTCCTGCCTCCAGGAAGGACTGCCCCAAGGCCCTGTCCAACGGGTGCGGCGTGTCCGCGTACTCGCGCCCCCAGTGCCCCATCACGAAGAGCGCGTCACACTTCGCTGCCGCGGCTCGCACCCGCTCCAGCGCTTCCTCCGGCTTCAGCCCCCTTCTCGAGGCGTGCTCCGGGTAGGGCAAGAGCGCTACGTGCGGCGCGTCCGCTTCCTTCGGGTTGCTGAAGCCGTTCAGGCTCCTCGAGAAGGAGAGGAAGCCCAGCTTGATGCCTCGCACCTCCATGAACACCGGCTCCCAGGCCGCGTCTCTCGTGAGCCCCGTGCCCGTGTGGCGCAGTCCCGCCGCGTCCAGGTTTCGCAGCGTCTCCACCAGGCCTTCCACGCGCTGATCCCTTGCGTGGTTGTTGCCCGTGGACACCACCTTCACTCCGGCGTTCACCAACGCTTGCACCATCGCTGGAGGCGCGTTGAAGACCAGCTCCTGTGTGAAGGCCTTTCGCTCGTCCGTGACCGGCGTCTCCAGGTTCACCACGCCTACGTCCGCCGTGCGCAGCACGTCCGACATCGGCCCGAAGACGTGGTCCCAGCCTTCGTGGTTTCCACTGCGCGCGTGGGCCTTCGCCACCGACTTCACCTCGCCGTGCGGAATCACGTCTCCGCCAAAGACGAGCTCCACTCGCGCGGGCGCGGCCATCCCCCACAGCGGGATGAACAGCAGCAGGGCCCCCCACCCTCGCATCAGTCCTGCTCCCGCACTCCGATGAAGACTTCCCGGTTCCAGGGGTCCCTGCGCGTCGTCGCGGGACAGCCGGCCTCTTGCATCCATTCGAGCCAGTCGTCTCGCCGGAAGAGTCCGAAGCGGTGACGCTCCTGCGACATGCTCACCGTTCCGTCCGCTTCGCGCAGCAGATAGGCGAACGCGGTCTCGAACGTCTCGTCCTCCGGATCCGGATCCCAGGTCCACATGAGGTAGCGCATTCCTCTCCCGTCCGGCCCGTCGTGGCCTCCGGACTCGGTGAGGGGCTCGAAGGTCTCACGCACGCAGTCCGGCAACAGCACGACCCGGCCTCCCGGACGGCAGTGCGCCGCCGCCGTGTGGACCGTGGCTCGCGCGTCCTCGCGCTCCACCGCGTACATGATGGCGTCGTGCACCATCACCCGGTCGAACGTGCGCCCCAACCGCAGCGTGCGCATGTCCCCTACGCGGTGCTCGCACTCCGGGTTCACCTTGCGGCTCACCGCCACCATCTCCGCCGAGCGGTCCGTCAGCGTCAGCGTGAAGTGCTTCTTCAGGTGGAAGGCCAGGCTTCCTCCGCCCGAGCCCAATTCCAGCATCGTGCGCGCCGGGCCCTCCTCCGGATGCAACATGGGGAGCAGGTCCTCCGCCTCCTCCCCGTACTCTTCCGGTGGCGAGAACAACGGCCACCAGCCAGCAAGGTCGGTGTAGAGCTGGGGCTCCTCCACGGGAGGCGGGAGCACGGTGCGCAACGACGCCATGGATGACTTCCTCGGAGATGGGGCACCGTTCTATCGCCCGGACAACCCGTGCGTCCATGAGGCCTAACGGACCTGGATGGCGTCCGCGACCACGTAGGTCCCCGCCGTCACCCAACGGCTCAGCTGGACCTTGTTCCACCCCGCCGGGAAGCTCCACGTGCCGAGCGTGTTCCACCTTGCGCCGTTGACCGTCTGGTTCACCTTCACGTTCGCCAGCTGCGTGCCGGAGGCGTTCGTGACGATGAAGGGCGCGGCCGTGGAGCGGTCGCTCGCCGCCGTCCACCACGCGTCCACCGTCTTCGTTCCCGCCGCGGACAGGTAGAACCAGAACGTCGCCGGCTCCGACACCGCCGCGCCCGGAGACACCAGGTAGCTGGTGCCGTAGTAGCCCGCCACGTTCGTGGAGGACGCCCAGCTGGTGCCCGTGAGCTGGATGTAGCCCTTGGACTGGTCGTTGTTCGCGTTGTTGCTGTCGATGACCAGCCCCGTCGACGAACCACCGCCGGACGTCCACAGGTACGTCACGTCCACCCAGTCATTGTTCGACATGCCCAGGTCCAACCAGAACGTCCCGTCCGCGAGGTCGATGCCCGCGGGGTTCGCCGGCCGGCGACCGAACTGGTCCAACCCGCCGTTGAAGTTGTCCTGGTACGCCGCCTGCGCCTCCGGCTTTCCCTGCGGCAACGTCTTCCACATCTCGCGCACGCTGGACGGGTTCCAGTAGTCGTCCTTCGTGTTCCACGGGCCCACGTCCCAGACGGACGTCGTCGCGCACTTCGCCGTCTTCGAATAACAGACGCGCACCTGGTACTCGGAGCCTCCGTTCGACGCGAGCCCTCGCCGCGATGGCAGCGCCACGAAGCGGTCGTTCGTCTTGATGACGTGGCCGTTCGCCGTCGTGCCTCCCACCAGGCCCTCACGGGTGGCGTAGACGCGGTAGGTCAGCGGCGCGAGCGTCTGGAGCCCCTCCTCCGTGCCTCCTTCGCGCCAGCCCTCCAGGCCCACCTCCTGAACCACCGGACCGAGGCCTCGCTCGTCCGCGATGAGCGCCAGGCGCACCTGCACCTCCGTGCCCGAACGGGGCAGGCGCACGGCTTCGTCTCCGGTGGCGGTGCGCCACTCGCTCCAGGCTCCTCCGGGGGTTCTCACGCGCACGTCCACTTCGACGCTCTGTCCCAGGCCCACTGCCGCCTGGACTCGCGGGCGGAAGGTGTCCACGGGCTGATCGAGCTTGCGCGCCGGGAACTCGAAGAGGCCCGTGAGCCGGCTCAGGCCTTCGGGACGGCGCATCACGGCGTTGGGTTCGTAGAGCAGCCCGTCTCGTGTGCCCACGAGCTCCGACGTGCCCGTTCCGGCGGAAAGGTTCTCCGTCCAGTGCTGCGCGCCGGGCTCCGCCGCCTCCACTCCTTCCGCGAAGACCGCGCCCAACATCACCGCCATCAGGGTGGACCGCCACGACGCGCGCATGCCTGGACTCCCGGGAAATGGACAAAAACGTTTAGACCGCTCAACGTTTAAATCCGTCTTTCCCGGTTCTCAAGAGCCAAGGCGTGAAACCGCCGTGGCTCGGTGCATCACGTCCCGTTGATGACGGAGCGGAGCCACGGCGTGTACGTGGCCACGTTGGTGAACATGGAGAACGTGTTGCACTGGTTGGAGCCGAACGCGCTCACAATCCCATACAACTTCCCGTTGAAGGCCAGGGGTCCGCCATCGTCCCGGGTGCAGACGTTCGCGGTGGCGCTCGGCGCCGTGCACAGCATCGCGCCGTTGACGTAGTCGCTTCCCACCATGTCGCGGCAGGTGGCCGTGGAGGTGATGCTCAGGCTCACGCGCTTGAGCGCATCGGAGGTGGGCGCTGTCGGCGTGCGACCCCAGCCGCTCGCGACGTACGGCACTCCCATGGGCGCGGGCGCATCCGGCAGCGTCAGCGTCTGCACCGCCTGTGACAGGTTGAAGGGCTGGGCGAGTTGGAGGAGCGCGACGTCGTGGGCCCACCCGTCGTAGGACGGGTGCATCACCTTGCGCGACACCGCTCGGTATTGCTCGTCCGCCTCCACCGCGCCCAGCCGCAGGTCTCCCGCGTAGATGCGCATGGACGCGGGCGTGACGCCCTGGACGCAGTGGGCGGCCGTCACCACCCAACCGGCCCGGATGAGCGTGCCCCCGCAGGTGAACGCTCCCGCCACGTGGAGGCGCACCTGATGGGGCAACTCGTACCGGGCCGCGATGCCTCCGCCGATGATCTCCTGGGTCTGGACGCCGGGGACAGCTACCTCATCCGGCGCTCCACCACAGGCGAGGAACCCCAATGCCATCAACGCGGACGCGAAACGGGAGGTCTTCATGCGGTGAGACATGAAGGATTCACGTCTCACCGTCAATCCTGCAAATCGAGACTAGTCAGTCCACCGACTTCGTGCCGAAGAGGCGGTCTCCCGCGTCGCCCAGGCCGGGCAGGATGTAGCCGTGCGAGTCCAGCTTCTCGTCGATGGCGGCGGTGAAGACGCGCACGTCGGGGTGGTGCTCGCGCAGGTTCGTCAGGCCCTCCGGACACGCGAGCAGACACACGAAGCGCAATGAGCCCGGGCGGCTTCGCTTCACTCGCTGGAGCGCCGCCACCGCGGAGTTGCCTGTCGCGAGCATCGGGTCGCAGACGATGACGTCGCGGTCCTCCAGGTTCGCGGGCACGCGGTAGTAGTACTCCACCGCGCTCAGGGACTCCGGGTCGCGGTACAGGCCGATGTGGCCCACTCGCGCGGAGGGGACGAGTTGCAGCAGGCCGTCCAGGATGCCCTGCCCCGCTCTCAGGATGGGCACCAGCACCAGCTTCTTGCCGTCCAGCGCCCAGCCCGTGGTGCGCGCCATGGGCGTTTCAATCTCTTCCTCGCGCAGCTTCAGGTCTCGCAGCGCCTCGTACCCGAGCAGGAGGGAGATCTCCTCCAGCAGCGCCCGGAAGGACGCCGTGCTCGTGTCCGTCCTGCGCATCACCGTCAGCTTGTGCTTCACCAGCGGGTGATCCACCACCGTGCAGTTCGGGAAGTCCATGCGTCCTCCTCTTGGATTTGGGTTTCAGAACACCGTGCCGTCACTGCGGATGCGGATGGGCGGAACGCCGCCGGGGCGCAGCTCCGCCGCCACCCGGCGGCCCGCCGTCCACGTGCCGCCCTGGAGCACCTTCGCCAGCGGCAGCTCCTCCGCGCTCAACTCCAGACGCCCTCGCACCAGCGCGGCCACCCGGTCCAAGAGCGCCACCGTCAGCGCCCGCCACTCCACGATGGGCGGGTCCCCCGGTCCGTAGACCTCCGTCGTCATGCGGGGGTCCTGCGGCACCAGCACGCCCAGGTCCACGAAGAGGCCTCCGTTGCGGTACTCCGGCAGGCCGGTGAGCGCGTCCAGCTCCGTCACCGTCACGCCCGCTTCCGCCAGCGGCTCCACCAGCGAGTACGCCAACCACTGGGACAACTTGTGGAAGGGCACCAGCGCGTCCGCGCTCCCGGGTGGCCCGAGCGCTGGATGCGGCCACACGTCTCCCAGGTTCACTCCGTCCACCGTCGTACGACCCGGCCAGATGGGGCCCAGCACCTCCAGCACCGTGCCCAGCACCTCCGCCGCTCGCACGCTGCGGCGGTGCGCGGCCAGCATGTCGAACAGCGTCCCCGGCCTGGGCAGCACGCGCGACAGCGCCTGCATGAGGTGCAGCCGCCCCTCCACACCCAGGAGCGGATTGGATTCCGACACCTGGAAGCCGCGCTCCAAATGCTCGCGCGTCATGCGGCCCAGCGCCTCCGCGTCCGCGCGCAGCGGCCGGTCCGGATCCGAGGAGAAGCCGCCCGCCATGAACATGCGCAGCGACGCCACCGCCAGTCCCTCCGAGCGCACGTAGGACGCGCCTCCGGGCTCCTGGTAGCGCCATGCGGGCCCGCTGCCCGCGTCCAGCAGCACGCTCACCACGCCCAGGTCCACCTTCGCCCTGGCTCGCTCCTCCGGCGGCAGCGGGGCCAGCCTCGCCTCCAGCTGCGCGAGCCTGGGCACTCCTCCCGCGTCGAAGTGCCTCCAGCGGCTGTGCACCGGGATGTCCAGGCGGGGGTACGCCTCGTGCGTCACCGCCAGCACCCGGTCCACCACCGTGGGCAGCCGGGACGGCTCCACCCTGAAGTACTCCAGCCGGCCGGCGAGCCCCAGGTCCAACACCTGGTGACAGCGCTCGCGGATGGCCGCCGGGCTGCGCAGCCACGCCACCGTGGGGGACACCTCCTGCACCCGGATCGCGTCAAGCATCGAGGTCCCGTCCCTTCACCTGCGCCAGCTCCCCCGCGTCCGCCACCGGCCCGCGCGTGAAGTAGCCCGCGGCCTTCTTCGCCTCCATCTCCACCTTCGCGTCGGCCGGGATGAGCCCGTCCGGGATGGGCACCCGCTCCAGAATCTCGATGCCCGAGCGCACGATGGCGTCGTGCTTCATGTCGCTCATGGAGATGAAGCGGTGGATGCGCGTGATGCCCAGCCAGTGCAGCACGTCCGGCATCAGCTCCTGGAAGCGCATGTCCTGCACGCCCGCCACGCACTCCGTGCGGTGGAAGTACGTGGCCGCGGAGTCTCCGCCCTCCTGGCGCTTGCGTGCGTTGTAGACCAGGAACTTGGTCACCTCACCCAGCGCGCGGCCCTCCTTGCGGTGGTAGACGATGAGCCCCACCCCGCCCTGCTGCGCCGTCCGCACGCACTCCTCGATGCCGTGCACCAGGTAGGGCCGGCAAGTGCAGATGTCGCTGCCGAAGACGTCCGAGCCGTTGCACTCGTCATGCACCCGCGCCGCCAGCGGCACGTCCCGGTCCGCGAGCGAGTTGATGTTTCCAAACACATACAGCGACAGACCGCCGATGGGCGGCAGGAAGACGTGCAGGTCCGGGCGGGTGATGAGCTCCGGGTACATGCCTCCGGTGTGCTCAAAGAGGCCTCGGCGCAGCGCGCCCTCCGTGAGGCCGAAGCGTTCGGCGATGCCGGGCAGGTACCAGACGGGCTCCACCGCGGCCTTCACGACCTTCACGTCACCGTTGGCAGCGACGAGGTCGCCGTCCACCTTCAGGCGCCCGGCGGCCATGGCCTCGCGCACCTCCGGCATGTTGATGTGGGCCCGGGTGACGGCGATGGTGGGCCGGTAGTCCACACCCTGCTCGGCGTAGGCGCGGAACACCTGCGACGCCACCGCGCCCCACGGGTCCAGCGACACGATGCGCTTGGGGTCGCTCCACGCCGGATGCGGACCCACCTGCGCCGCCGGCGAGGTGTTGGTCAGGTCCGCCTTGTGGTCCTGCGGCAGCTTGCCCGCGGACACCGCCAGCGCGCGATAGATGGAGTACGCGCCCGAGTGCGTGCCGATGACGTTGCGGTTCGCGGGGTCGGAGAGCGTGGCCACCACCGGGCCCCGGCGCAGCGGCTCCGACTCGCCCCAGCGCAGGGGGACTCCGGGTGCCTGGCCATCGGGATGGGACGTGAGACGGATGTGATTGACCGGCTTCTTGTCAGCCATGGGTGCACCCTCCTCGCGGGGCGCGTGGGAAAAGACAGATGTCTGGGAATGGGCGAAGCAGCGACGTCAACTCATCCAGGAGCCGTCGGTGCGCGTGGACCACTTGCGCGTCACCTTCTTGAGCTGGCTCCAGAAGTCGAGGCTCGACGGTCCGGTGATGTCCCCGTGGCCGAACTTCGACTCGCCCGTGCCGCCGAAGGAGAAGGGCTCGCGCGGCACCGGCACGCCCACGTTCACGCCCACCATGCCAGCCCTGGCGCCCTCCACCACCGACTGGGCCACCGCGCCGTTGGTGGTGAAGATGGACGCCGCGTTGCCATAGGGCGACGCGTTCTCCACCGCGAGCGCCGCCGACAGCGTGGGAACCCGCACGATGGAGAGCACCGGGCCAAACAGCTCGCGCCGCGCGGCCTCCATCTCCGGACGTACGCCGTCCAGCACCGTGGGCCCCAGCCAGTGGCCGTTCGCGTAGGCCTCACCCGCGGGCCGCTTGCCTCGCCCGTCCAACAGCACTCGCGCCCCGTCCGCCTGGGCCCTGGCGATGGCCGTCTCCAGCCGGTCCACCGCGCCCCGGTCGATGAGCGCTCCCATGCCCGGGCCGACCTCCAGACGGGATGCCCGCCGGAGGATGTCGTCCACCAGCGGCTGCACGTCTCCCACCGCGAGCATCACGCTGGCCGCCATGCAGCGCTGGCCCGCGCAGCCGGTGAACGAGTCCACCACCGCCTGTGGCGTGAGCTCTGGATCCGCGTCCGGCACGACGATGAGGTGGTTCTTCGCGCCGCCCAGCGCCAGCACGCGCTTGCCGTGGCGGCTGCCCTCTACATAGACGTGCCTCGCGACCGGGGACGAGCCCACGAAGGCCAGCGCCTTCACGTCCGGGTGCTCCAAGAGCGCGTCCACCGCGGGCTTCGCGCCGTGCACCACGGAGAAGACTCCCGGCGGATAGCCGGCCTCCACCATCAGCTCGCCCATGGCGGTCGCGGTGAGCGGCACCTTCTCCGATGGCTTGAGGATGAAGGCGTTGCCCACCGTGACGGCGATGGGGAACAGCCACAGGGGCACCATCGCGGGGAAGTTGAACGGCGTGATGCCGACGACGACGCCCAGGGGCTCGCGGCGGTATTCGCAGGTGACGCCCCGGCTCACCTCCAGGTGCGCTCCGCCATCCAGGTTCTGGAGCGACAGGGCGAAATCACAGACCTCCATTCCCTTGAGCAGACCCGCGCGGCCCTCCGCCACCGTCTTGCCGGATTCGCTCGCGGCCAGGTGCGCGAGCCTTTCCAGGTGCGTCTCCAGCAGCGTGCGGAAGCGTTGCAGGAATTGGGTGCGCTCCCGCAGCGGGGTGACGCGCCAGCCTTGCGCGGCGACCTTCGCGGCCTCCACGGCCTGGGCCACACCGGAGGCGGTCGTCAGCGGCGCTCGGCCGATGAGCGCGCCTGTATATGGACTGCGGACCTCCTGCGCGGACGCTCCGGACGGAGAGACCCACTCTCCGCCCACGAGGTTGCGACAAGAGACCACGCTCTCGGGTAACCGAACAAAGGACACGCGCACCCCCCCGGTGTTGCGTGACAAATGGGCGGCAAGGATAGACGCAACCCCGGAAGCCAGGGCAAGGCGGGGAGCGTCACCGTGTCCGCGCCTGATCGGAAGCGATGGATCTCCCCAGGTTGCTGTGTCGTAAACCCGACCGATGCGTGGGTGCGCGAACGTGCGCGCCGCGCTTCGTCAGGCCTGGGAGAGCATCCGCTGGTGCCGCTCCGACAGCGCGGAGAGATCCGTGAGGGTGCGCAGCTCCGCGATGGCGGTGGCGTCCTCGGTGTCCGGGTTGAGGCCGAGCGAGATGGCCTCCAGGTACAGCTCCAGCGACAGCAGGAAGCGCGAGTCCGCGGTGAGGGGGTCGCCCTGCTCGCGCATCAGCTCGCCGTCCTCTCGCACCAGCTTCGCGAGCATCCGCACGCGCGAGGCGGTGCCGAGCAGGCGAGAGGTGGACTCGGCGTCCGCGAGGACGAGCGCGCCGTACTCCATGCCCAGCACGGTGAGGGAGGTGTCGCGGATGAGGGCGCGTGCGTCCCCGTACCGCTTCTCCTTCCGGGCCTTGAGGATGCTGGCGATGGCGGCGACGAACTGCTCGATGGCGCGCTCGATGAAGTCCTTGCGGAGGGACATGGGTCCCGCAAGGTAAGCCCGACCCGGGGCATCCGCACGTTTCCCACCGTGGGGGCACTCTTCTGTCACATGAAACCCAGGAGGTTTCTTGGCTTCAGTGCCTTGGCGTGAGGGGGGAGTGTCCGGTGGACGCACTCCCTTTGCCCGGGAAGCGCGGCGGCACCTGTGTAGCGCGTGCCGCCGCCCATCACCCATCCAGGGCCCGCGGCCTCAGTCCGCGATGGACCACGAGTCCGCGCAGGGCTCGATGTCCGACGGGTTGTAGATGCTCGCCAGCGTCGGCGTCATGTTGCCCGAGGAGGGGATCTGCGCCACCAGGTCATCCCCGATGAAGAAGCCCACCACGTAGCTCTCCATCTGGGAGCAGACCCCCATCTGGAAGACCGGCGCGGCGTTCGGCTGCACATCGAAGGCCTCCAGGTAGACGACGCCCGACAGGCCGACCCGCTTGTAGAAGACGACGATGTCGAACCAGTCCGCCGAGGTGAGGTTGCGCACCGTCACCGTATAGATGTCCTCCAGCAGCGCCCCGGACGAGGACGGCGTCCCTCCAGCCAGGATGGACAGCGGACGGGCCGTCACGGGACGGAGCGCGAGCAGCGCCCGGGCCTCCGCCGTGCCCGGAAGCGTCCCATCGAACTGGGACACCAGCCGCAACAACCCTACGTCCACGGGGTCCTGGGCCCTCAGGGTCACGGAGACGAGCCCCTCCGCCTGGATGCGAGCGAGCAGCGCCTGGGCACGCGCCGCCATCCCCTCCTTCCGCGACGACGTCCCACTCCCGGACGCCGGCCCCTCCGCGAGGACAGTCGTGGAACCCAGCAGCATGCACATCGAGGCAACGACGGTCAGCAACCGCTTCATTGGCAATCCCTCCCACTTGTCAGTGATTCCCAACCCCTACCAAATGGGCTCAAAGCTTTTCAAGATCTTTCCTGAATTTACCATCTGCGTATGGATTTTCGATTAAGGCTGGAAAGGCATTCCGGGAGCCGGCCCGGCGCCTCGGGGCACATCTGACAGGCTTCTGGGGAGCACCATGACAAACTGTCGCGGTCCCAGGCGGGGAGGCACCCCATCCGCGAGGAATCCCAGCGGGTTCCAGACGGCATAGCGATTGCTAAGCTTTCACCCAAAAGGAGTCAGGCCATGCCCCTGTCCATGATGAAGTCTGGGATTCGCGCCGCCATGCTGCTGTCTGTCTGCATTGCTGGAAGGACTGCCTGGAGCGAGGAGGTCCAGCTCACCGTCCAGGACGTGCCCCAGCCGCTCGCCGCCGCGGTGAAGCAGCTGGAGACCCGCGAGGGGTGGGGCATCACCTATGAGGAGCCGCCCGACAGGCCCGCGCCGAAGGGCTCCATCACCCTGACCTATGCCGTCACGGACGCCACCCGGACGGATGCCAAACTCCAGGAGGAGGTCCTCACGCGGCTGCTCGCGCAGCAGGCCGGGAAGGAGGCCCCGCGCTTCCGGTTGGTTCAGGCGGGAGGACTCTGGCACGTCACGCCCGAGCAGGGCTCTCCACTGGAGACGCCCCTCACCCTGCCCCGCCAGGAGCGCTCCCTGGGAGAGCTCCTCCGGCTCCTCTGCGCGGAGGTCTCGAAGCAGAGCGGGACGCAGGTCGAGCTGGGGAGCACGGCCGGGCTTCCGTTGGAGAGCCGGGTCACCCTGGAAGCCGTGACCCGGGAGCCCGCGCGGGCCGTGCTGGCGCGGCTGCTGAACACCCCTCCCCGGCGTGCGGCGTGGACCCTGAAGACGCAAGGCCCGGAGCGGAAGTTCATCCTTTCTCCCCACCGGATCTTCCGTCTCACGGGCGGCACGCCGACGACCGCCGGGAGCGCGCCGGGGCCGACTCCATCGAAGTGACCCACCCGTGACCTTCGGATGAGGAGGGCTTCCGGCGGGATTGAACGACCAGGCCCAAGGTCCGGTTGCGTATCCCGTTCAAGCGCGGATCCACGGGAGCCCCGGAGGATTCGCGCGCCCCCCGACGTCATTCATCTGGAGAGTCCACCGTGGGAGCGCCTTTCGCTCGCGCACAGCTGCGTCCGTTGTCCGAGGCACCGGTCCTGGAATGGGGGATCCGGTGGGACGTCACCGACTCCGAGCGCATCCGCATCATCCTCGCCACCGCCGCCGCGATGGGCTCGTCCGCCCTGCTGCGACGGGGAGACATGGCGTCGCCGCTGCGGCTGGAGACGCTGGAGCTGGAAGGCGGAGTCCTCCACTGGTCCGGGCTGACGGTGGATCCGGGCGCGGACGCGTGGGAGGTGGAGGTGTTTGGCCATGGCTGCGTCTACCGGATGCTCCTGTCCGGTGAGCCGGCGGAGCCGGGGACGTGGGTGACGCCGCTGCCTCGTCAGTTGATCCAGGTGCGCCGCCGGGCGCATCGGCGGGCTCCCGCGCCTCTGGACCTGAGCGTGCGCCTGCCGCTGCCAGGGTGGCTGGGCCGGGAGCGCGACGCGGTGGATGTGTCCCTGCATGGGATGGCGCTGCGGCTGGGGACCGGGGAACGCCTTTCGCCGGGCCGGGTGCTCCAGCCCATCGAGCTGCGCACGGCGGCGGGTGAGGTCCTGTCGCTGCGCGGGGAGGTGCGCCATGTGTCGGACCGCACCGATGGGGAGCTCCAGTGCGGGCTCCTGGTGACGCCGCTGACCGCCGAGGACTCGGAGCGATGGCAGGCGCTGGTGGCGCGGGCCCTTCATCCGACGACTTGCACCGATGGCGCGCGGGTGGAGGAGCAGTGGCGGCTGTTCATCGACTCCGGCTACTTCAACCTGGCGGGCAGGTCCGTGGAGGACTTCGAGTCGCGACGGCGGAGCTTCATCGAGCTGGGCCGCCAGGCCGGTTCGATGGGCTCGGTCCTCACCGAGGTGGTGTGGCCTTCCGAGCGTGGCTTGGAGGCGACCCTCTCCGCGATGAAGCCCTACCGCTCCGTGTGGATGGTGCACCAGCTGGCGCGGCGTCAGGACGCCACACGGTTCGAGCGCCTCAAGGGCCAGATGCTGCGTGAGCTGTACGTGCATTGTGTGGAGCACGCGCAGCGGGACAGCGGGTTCCGGTGGTTCGCGGCGTACATCGAATCGACCGTGCCCTTCACGTACCGCTCGCACGTCGGCTTCGCCGAGCGCATGGCGGCGACGGGGCGGACGCTGATGCTGCCGATGCGAATGATTGACGTCGAGTGTGGCCATTCCCCTGCCCCGCCGTCGACGGGGCTGGAGTTGGGGCCCGCGACGGAGGCGGAGCGGCGGCTGCTCGTGGAGCGGATCGCCCTCACCCGCCCTGCCTGCTACGCCGAGGCGTTGGACCTGCGCCTGGAGACGCTGGACCTGCGGGACGTGACGCGGGCCTGGCAGGCGGTGGGCCTGGAGCGCGAGCGGCATCTGCTGGTCGCTCGCGAGGGCGCGAAGCCGGTGGCGGTGGCCGTCCTGGAGTCGGGGTCTCCCGGCACCAATCCCTTCGGGCTGCTGGACTCCGTGCGGGTGTTCGCGCTGTCGCCGCGTGCCCGGCAGGCCTATCCGGCGCTGATGGATGGGGCTCGCCGCTGGTTCGCCCAACGGGGCCGCGACGGCTTCACCTTCCTGGCTGAAGAGGCTGGCGACGTGGAGGCCGCGGGCCTGCATGACGCCGCGCCCGACGCGAAGCCCTACCTGTGGCTCATCCCCGCAGACCTCGCTCCCGAGTTCCTGGAGCACATCCATGAGCAGACGGCGCCCCGTCCGCTCTCCCACCCCCAGAAGGAGCTGTCATGAGCCTCATCCAGACGCAGTACCTGCCGCACGCCATGGAAACCCGCGCCCGCCTGGAGACGGAGCCCGTCGTGCGCACGCTCCTGTCGCCGGACATCACGCCGGACCTGATGGCGCGCTTCCTCATCGAGTGGTCCGCCCGGGGCGCGTACATGACCGAGCCCGTGGACGGATGGATCCGCAGCGCCGGTGAGCGCTGCATCGCGCTGGGCCAGGAGAAGGTGGGCCGGCAGCTCATCACCCACGCGAAGCACGAGGCCGGCCATCACCTGATGACCCTCCAGGACGCTCGCGTGCTGACGGCGCAGTGGAACGCGAGCCACTCGCAGCAGCTGGACGCGGAGGCGCTGGTCACCCAGGCGCCCACGGCCGCCATGCGCGAGTACCGGCAGGTGCACGACGAGGCCATCACCGGCGACCTGCCGCTGGGCCAGGCCGCCATCGAGTACGAGGTGGGCTACCTGGCGGTGGTGCTGGTGCCGCGCATCCTGGCGCGCGTGCGCGAGGTGCTGGGACAGGGGACGCTGGACACGCTCACCTTCCTGCGCGAGCACGCGGAGGTGGACGTGGGCCACACCGCGCTCAACGAGCGGATGATGGAGGGGATGCTGAGCACCCATCCCGAGGAAGGCCGGCGGCTGGCGTCGTTCGGCTCGCGCGGTCTGGACTGCTACCTGCGCTTCCTGGGCGACTGCATGGAGGCGGCGCGCCGCAGCGTGGGCGGCGTCACCGCCGCGGCGGCCTGACATCTTCCCGGAGGGTCACGGAGCCGCGTGGCTCCGTGACTTCCAGTACTCACGCTGCGCGGGCACGGAGACGAGCTCACGCTCCGGATAGCGCAGCGCGGTCAGCTTCCCTCCGAACACACAGCCCGTGTCCACGCAGAGGGTGTTGTTCACCCATTCGGCTTCAGGCACGGGGGTGTGGCCGTACACGACCGTCGCCGGTCCCCGGTAGTCCCGGGCCCAGTCGGCTCGCACCGGCAGACCGTAGGCGTCCGCCTCGCCGGTGGTCTCTCCGTAGAGGGCGAAGTCGCGCACCTCCGGGGTGTCCCGGCCGTGCATGGACTCCTTCAGGCCCGCGTGCGCCACCACCAGGTGGCCGTCGTCCAGGACGTAGTGCGGCGAACGGGCTTCGATGAAGTCGGCGACCGCCTGGGAGAATCCGGGCGGCTCACGTTCCAACTGCTCCAGCGTCATCGCGAGCCCGCGCGCCACGCGCACGTCCTTGCCACGCAGCTTCTTGAGCAACTTGATTTCGTGATTGCCCGGCGCGCACAGCGCCGTGCCCGCCTCCACCATCCCCATCACCAGCCGCAGCACGTCCACCACGCCGGGCCCCCGGTCCACCAGGTCGCCCAGGAACACGACCTTGCGCCCGGCGGGCGTGCCCACGTCGAAGCCGGGGGCTCCGTCCGCTCGCGGCGCGACCGTGTAGCCCAGCTCCGTCAGCAGGGCCTTCAGTTCGGTGAAGCAGCCGTGGATGTCTCCGATGATGTCGAAGGGGCCGTGCTCGTCCTGGCGGTGGCTCGGCAGCGGGCGGTGCTCGAAGGCCACCGCGCCCACCGTCTCCGGCGTGAGCACGTGCACGTGCCGGATGCCTTCCTTCGTCAGCCCCTTCAGCGCGTTCTGGAGCTGCTGCAACTGATTGCGCAGGGCCCGGGGACTGGCGTGCGACCCGGAGCGCGTGCGGTTGCGCTCCAGACAGAGCGCTTCCGGCGTGTCCATGGCCACCGCGACCAGGGCCACGTGGTGCTCGCGTGCCAGGGTCACGTAGTGACGGCGTGACTCGGCGCTGAGGGGGACGCCGTCGATGACGGTGAGCGTGCCCTTCGCGAGCCTTCGCGCCACCTCGTCGTGGAGCTTCGTTTCGTTGCCCGTGCCGGGCAGCACGTCCTCGGGGAGGAAGTGCGCGTTCGCGAGGGTGGACTTGCCGGAACCGGAGGGGCCCAGGAGCAGCACGAGCGACTGCTCGGGAATGGGAATCATCATGGTGGGAACACCGGGGTGGGGGTCGGCGTACCGACCGGCGCCCCTTCCGGGGCAGGGCGCACGCCACGACTCCGGCGCGCGATCCCTTCCGGTGCCCGGGTCACGCGAGCGTTCGCGGACCCTCCGGCGTCAGACGGGATGCGCAATCCACGGATGAACGCGTCCCCGCCTGACATGCGTCACTTCAGGGGCAGCAGGTACGCCTCCAGGAACACCTCCGGACGACGGTCCATGTCGCCTTCCGGCACACGCTGGTAGCCCCGGCGCTGGTACATGCGCGCGACGCCCACGACCCCCTGGCGCACGTGGAGGGAGATGGCGTCCACGCCCCAGCGCTTCGCGAGGACCTCCGTCTCCGCCAGCAGCGGCTGGGCCAGGCCCTGGCCGTGGAAGCGCACCGCGGTGGCCAGGGCGCGCAGGTCCGCCGTGCGAGGCAGCCAGGCCTCGGTGCCGGGCGCGCCGGGCGGATACAGGGCCACCGTGCCCGCGATCTCTCCGTCCACTTCCGCCACCAGGATGGTGCACACCTTGCGCCGGGAGGCGATGTCTCGCAGGAACGCCTTGCGCTCGTCGGAGTAGACGATCTCCGGCAGGTGCTTCGCGTACTGCGTGACGTAGGCGTCCACCAACAGCTCGCCAATCGCCTTGTCGTCCTCGGGCCGCGCCTCGCGGATGACGGCTCGCTTCACCACGTCCGTGATCATGCGACGCCCTCTAGCATGACGGCCCGGGCCCACGCGGCGCATCCGGGCAGGCAGCCAGTCTTGTACCTCCCCCGTCCGACACGGGCCCGACCTGGCTACCAGGACCGGGGGTCCGGGCCCCGGTCTTCCGAAACCTGTCCGACTGTCGGACAGGTTCGTGCGCTGTGCCTCCGGCAGAGAGGGGCTGCTGTCTTGGCGCGTTGCGGCAGGCGCGCTACGCCTGCCCCCGCGCCTACCTCCTCCGCGCGGGCACGGTCACGCGAGCGTGACGACGACGCATGCCGCCGAGCGCCCAGGCCGCGAACAACAGGCCCCCCGCGACCGCCGCCGTGCCGCCTCCGCCCGTGGTGCAGCCTCCCGCCTGCGCGTCACCGACCGCGGCCGGCGCCACATCGGAAGTGGAGCCGGGCGACCCCTTCGATGGGCCTCCCGCGGCTTCATCCGGCTTGGGCCCCGTGCCTCCGTCCGCGGGGCTTCCCGTTCCCGGCTGCTGCGTGTCCGGCGTCTGGGTCGCGGTCAGCTCCTCGTAACGCTGGATGAGCTTCAGCCTCGCCGCGTCGAACGCGGCGCCGTCGTCCGTCACTCGCGACGCGGCCGGGATCAGGTCCCTGGCCACCTTGCGCGCGAAGTCCGGGTCTCCCGCGTCACTCACCGCCTTGAGCCACTCGTAGTCCTGCATGCCCTGACGGATGAGCTTGAGCCGCAGCGAGGCCACCGGCACGTCCGTCTTGCCACCGATGGCTTCCGGCGTGCCCGGGTAGAAGAGCGTCCCGTCCCCGTTGCCGTTGAAGCGGTACTGGTCCGACCATGCCGTGGAGAGCATGCCCACCGACTGGTAGTAGAGCTCGCCCGTCGCGCCCTCCAGGAACGTCACCCACTCCATCGCGCGCGCCTTCGCCGCCGACCGGTCCAGCATGTACGACGGCCAGCCCGCGCCCGGCTGGTTCTCCGGCGCGTTGGTCCCATACGCACAGCCGTGGCTCATGCAGCTCTGATACATCCACAACGCCGTTCCAGGACGCTCCAGGAAGTTCGTGTACGTCCCCCGCTGGTCGCCCTGGAAGTTCGCGTCCGTGCCGTCCAGGTGGTTCACCAGCGGCACCACCGTGTCCACCGTGCCCTCCAGGCCGTTGGCCTTCAGCTCGCGCGAGTTCGTCGTCAGCAGCGTGCGCAGCCCGGGCGCAGCCTGGCGCACCAGCTCTCCCGTCGCTTGCACCTGAGCGAAGGGCGTGCCGTAGGGCGGTTCGTCCCCCAGCTGCACGTAGGCCCGGTCCAGCCAGCCCTTCTCCTTCATGTGCGCCGTGAAGTCCTTCAGGTTCGCCGCGTCGAGCGGACCCACGTACTCCAGGCTCGTCATCCGCGCGCCTTGCAGGCGATTGGGCGCCGTGCCCTCCAGGTACGGTCCCCACGTCGCGTCGAAGGCGCTCCACTCCGGCGGCCACGGCTTGCGCGGGAAGAGGCTGGAGAGCGTGAAGCGGTGCTCCAACGCCATCCGCTGGTAGCGCGTGAGCAGCGGCTGCAGCTCCTCCGGCGTGCAGTCCTCGCGGCCCGTGTGCGCGCGGCACACGTGCGGCGGCCAGAGCAGGAACGCGGACGGCAGTGAGGACGTGCTCGGCAATGCCGCGTCCACCACCGTCAGCCTCGCCGTCACCTGCCGCTGGAAGCCTCCGTCCGCCTCCACCGTCACCGTGCCCATGTAGTCGCCGGGCGGTGCGTCCTCCGGCACGTGCACGTCCACCCAGAGGGCCCGTGCCTCATTCGCTGGCACGTCGAAGGGGAAGGCGCTTCGCGTCTCTCCGGCGATCTCGTCCGTGTCCGGCACCAGTCCGTCCGGCCACGCGCCCACGGACTCGCCCGCCACCGATGCCTGCTTCGTGGTGACCAGCGCCTCGCGGTACAGCGTCACGTCCGGCCCCGTCAGCTTCGCGGGCCCTTCCAACGAGGGCAGGTTCGCGCGCACGCCCTTCAGCCCCGTGTCACCGCCTTGCAGCGCGACCTGGAAGGAGACGAACTCGTTGCGCGCGGCGGTGAGCCGCACCTCGGTGGCGCTCCGGGCGGCGGTCTCCGGCCGCACCTTCACCATCATCCCCTCACCCCACACGGCGGGCCCGGCCGCGAACACCGGCAGGGCCACGGTCAACGACAGCAGGGCAGCACGGAACGGTCGAATCGAAGGCATGAAGAAACCAACGCGCCCTGGCCCTGGCGGCCTTCCCACACCGGGTGTTCCTTGTCAGCCGGACAGGCAGGCGGCCAGGGGCTCCAGACCTCGCGGGGTGAGCTCACAGGAAGTCGCTGATGAACCACGGCAGCTGCTCGCCCAGCCTCTGAAGCAGGCCCCGCCGCTTCCAGCCGTGCCAGTGGACCTCCGCCGAGTGCGTGAGGTCCACCTCGAAGGACTTCGCCAGCTCCTCCGCGAACACCGGATCCTCCACCATCACCGAGGCCTCGTCGGTGTGGCTGAGCGCCAGCGGATCCAGGTTGGTGGAGCCCACGATGCTCAGCGTGTCGTCCGCGACCAGCGTCTTGGAATGCATCATCGAGATCTCGTACTCGTAGATGCGCACGCCTGCCTCCAGGAGCCTCGCGTAGGACGCCCGCTGCGCGTTGAGCACGGGCTTCACGTCGTGGTAGCGGCCGGGCACCAGCACCCGCACGTCCACGCCCTCGCGCGCCTTGAGGATGAGCATGTCGCTGATGGCTTCCGACGGGATGAAGTACGAGTTGGCGATCCACAGCCGGTGCTTCGCGGCGGCGATGGGCAGCAGCCACATCTTCGTGGCTTCCGACAGGAAGCGGTGTCCCGTGCTGGCGACGAAGAGGGCCCGCGCGCCGCCCGCGGGCGCCAGCTCCGGGAAGGACTCCGGGGGCAGGAAGGCGCCGCCGGACTCCTGCCAGTTCTGCGCGAAGGCGAGCTGCATGCCTCGCACGACGGGGCCCCGCACCCTCACGTTGGTGTCGCGCCAGGTCTCCGCCGCGTCGCCGTTGCCCAGCCAGCTGCGCCAGATGCCGAAGCCGCCGGTCAGCGCGACCTCGCCGTCGCGGATGACCATCTTGCGGTGCATGCGCGCGCGGATCCTCACCGCGTCCAGGGACGTCACCGCGCCCTGGTAGGGACGGTAGATGCGCACGTCGCAGCCCGCGTCCGCGAGCACCGGGGCCACGGCCTCGAAGTTCACGCTGCCCAGCGGATCCACGATGACCCGGCACTGCACACCGGGGGCCCGCTCGCGCAGCGCGATGAGCAGCCGGTCCGACGGGATGCCCGGACGCCAGATGTAGCTGGCGATGTGGATGCTGGAGCGCGCGGCGCGGATCTCCTCCTCGATGACGTCGAAGACCTGACCGTTCTGCACCAGCTCCACGCCGTTGCCGGGCTGCATCGGGACGCCCATCGTCTGCTCGATGGCGATCTCCCTCGCGGCCGGGTCCTCCGGCAACGCGCGCAGGCGCAGGTCCTGTCGGTGGTTCGGGTAGGGACACCCCGCGGCGAGCAGGGCGAGCAGGATGGGCCAGACCAACCGCACGGTCCGGAAGCTATGGCAGCCCCCGCCCTTCCGCATCCGCCGTGTGTCTCCGAGTGGAGGAAGCGTGTGGATGGACACGGACACCGTCCACCCGCCGACGCTTGAGCCCCATGACCCCCGAGCCCGGTGGTGCTGGACGCGCCGCGTGCGCACTGCTGGGTGCGGACAGCGGATGCACAGGAGGACGGACACGGCATGGGGCGACAGGGGATGGCACCCGCGTACGCAGCGCTCCTGTGGGTGGGCCTGCTGGGGGCACCGGCCGCGTCCGCCTCCGTGTGGAGGCAGGACGTGCCGCCCGCGGGGGATGTCTCATCCGCGCCTCGGGATGAGCAGACGCCCACGCCGGACGCGCCCGCGCCTCAGGATGAATCGAGCGCCGCGGATACGCCCGCGTCACCCGCGCCTGAACCTCCGCCGCCTCCGCTGAGACCCACCGTCCTGGATGCGCCGTTCCTGGACGCGGATCCTCCGCCTCCCGCCGTGCCACCCCGTCCGCTGCGGCCCTTCATTCCGCACGGCGAGCCCTACACGGAGGCACCGTTGTCCGCCGGCACCTGGGCCGCGCATGGCGGTGTCACGCTGCTGCCCCTGGGCACCGTCTGGGCCGCGACCCGCGTGGGCGGTGACACGCGCCTGGGCGCCAGCGCCGCGGAGGCCGCCGCGGGCACCGTGCTCGCGTCGCTTCCGGGGCGCTTCCTCTTCGTGCATCCCTCCTATCCGCAAGGGCGGTGGATGGAGCTGGAGGTGGGCGCGTTCGGCGCCGCCATGGTCGTCACGCCGCCCATCGCCGCGCTCGGCACCTGGGGCATGGGCGAGGTCGCGTTCGGCGACAGCCAGGATCGCGGCCACGCGTACCTGGGCGCGCTCGGCGGTGCGACCGTGGGAATGCTCCTGGGCCTCGCCGCGCATGAAGGCCTGCGCCACCTGGCCGGCACCAGCGAACGGCTGGACTTCCTGCGCCAGTACCTCGCGTTCTCGCTCATCGGCAGCGGAGCGACGGTGGGCTATCAGTGGAGTCGCACCCCCACGCCCAGTCGTTGACGCATTGTTTCGCCGCATCGGTGTTTCAAATTTCTTCCCGCGTGCGGCGCCTTGGCGCCCCGCCCTCCGCGCGTGCGCGCGTGCCTGCAATCTCGCCAGTGGCGTTGTCAGCCCCGGTCCCTAGAGTGCTCCGTGCAGCGCCAACACATCGCAGGGAGACGACACCATGCAGGCTCGCAAGAACGTCCGTCGCATCGCCTTCGTCCTCGCCGCCGCCGCCACCGTGATGGGCCTGGGCATCGCCGCCACGCCGTCCTCCGCCGACGCGCAGGACTGCACGCCCCAGTGTTTCAAGAACCCCATCTCCGGGCAGATCACCTGTACGTACCCCTGCCCGTAGTCCCGGGCCGGCCACGACCGTGATGAAAAAAGGCCCCACCCGCTTCATGCCGGGTCGGGGCCTTCTCATGCGCCATGCTCGGATGAGCGCGTGCTACTCGGTGCGCATCGCCTCCACGGGGTCCAGCTTCGCCGCGCGCGCCGCCGGGTAGATGCCGAACGCCAGCCCCACCCCGCAGCTCATCACCAGCGACACCACCACGGACCACATGGGGACCTCCGTGGGCAGGTTGATCATCCACCGCGCCAGGTGCGCCAGGCCCACGCCCAGCGCCACGCCCACCGCGCCGCCCACCAGCGACAGCACCACCGCCTCCAGCGCGAACTGCGCGAGGATTCGGTAGCGCTTGGCCCCCAGCGCCTTGCGGATGCCAATCTCCCGCGTCCGCTCCGTCACGGCGACCAGCATGATGTTCAGGATGCCGATGCCGCCCACCAGGAGCGACAGGATGCACACGCCGAAGCTGGCCGCGGACACCGCCGCGGAGAGGCTGTTGAACATCTCCGTGGCGGACGCATTGTTGTAGAGGAAGAAGTCGTCCGGTTCGGTCGGCTTGAGCCCGTGGCGGCGGCGCATGAGCAGCGTCACTTCATCCTGGGCCCGCTGGAGCACCTCCGGGGACTTCGCCTGGATGCTGATGCGGAAGTCGCGCACGCCGAACATGCCCGCGAAGGTGGACAGCGGAATCATGGCCTGGTTGTCCTGGCTGCCGCCGCCCAGGAACCCGCCCCGGCGCTTGAGCGTGCCCACCACCTGGAAGGTGCGGCCCAGGAGGCGGAACTCGCGGTTCAGGGGGTCCAGGCCGGGCCACAGCGTGTCCGCCAGGTCCTGGCCAATCACCGCCACGCGCCGGCCGTCCACGAACTCCGCGTCCGTGAAGGGCCGCCCGGTGGCGAGGCTCACCGAGTTGGTGTTGAAGTACTCCGCCGTGCCGGCCCAGACGTTCACGTTGGGACGCGACTCGCGGTCGGCGGTGGAGGCCTTCTGGCCGCCCTTGGAGTCCTCGCCGGCGGCCTGCGAGATGGAGGGCTGCGTGCGGATGGCGTCCAGGTCCGCGTAGGTGAAGCGCGGCCGGCGCGCGAGCTCCGCGATGGACAGCTCACCCTGGCCGAAGGGCAGCCGCTGAACCTGGAAGCAGTCGCTGCCCAGGTCCGACATCTGTTCGTTCACCTGGTTCCGGAGGCCCTCGATGAGGGCCATCATGGACACCACCGTGGTGACGCCGATGACGATGCCCAAGAGCGTGAGGAAGGAGCGCAGGGGGTTGGAGCGGAACGTGCCAAACGCCAGCCGCACCGTGTCCCAGAAAGCCATCCACATGGTCAGGTCTCCCGCTCGCGCCTAGTCGTGGCGGAGCGCTTCCACGGGGTCCAGGTTCGCGGCGCGCGCCGCCGGCCAGATGCCGAACAGCAGGCCCACCACCGCGGAGAAGCCCACGCCCAGCACCACCGTCATGGGCTGCACCGCCGCCGCCAGGGGCGTGAGGTAGTTCACCAGCCACGCGAGGCTCATGCCCACCGCGGTGCCCATCGCGCCGCCCACCGCGGACACGCTGGCCGCCTCCATGAGGAACTGGAGGATGATGGTGTGCTTGCGAGCGCCCAGCGCCCGCCGCACGCCAATCTCGCGCGTCCGCTCGCGCACGGACACCAGCATGATGTTCATGATGCCGATGCCGCCCACGAGCAGCGTGATGAGCCCGACGCCGGTGGCCGCGCCGTAGAGCGCGCCGGTGAGCTGCGCGTACATGTTGGCCAATTGGTCCGGCCGGTTGATGGCGAAGTCGTCCGGCGCGCCGGGCTTGGTGTTGCGCTCACGGCGCAGCGTCTCCGTGAGCCGGTCCTGCACACGGGGGACGTTCTCCTGCTGGTCCACCGCGAGCACCAGGGTCACGTCGCGCTGGGTGCCGAAGTGCCCCTGGAACGCGGTGTACGGCAGCATCACCACCAGGTCCACGTTCTGCCCCAGCAGCGTGCCGCGCTCCACGATGACGCCCGCGACGCGGTAGGGGCGGCGGTCCACGAGGATGCGGTGGCCCACCGGGTTGATGCCCGGGAAGAGCACCTTGCCTATCTCCGCGCCAATCACCACGACGGCGGAGCGGTTGTCCACGTCCGCCTGCGTGAGGAAGCGCCCCTGGCCCATCTCCACGGAGGACGTCATCGCGTAGTCGGGGCTGGTGCCCATGGTCTGCACGGAGGCGAGCTTCCGGCTCTGGAAGGACACCTCCGCGTTGACGAACATCATGGGGGCCACCGCGATGACGTGCTCGGAGGCGGCACGCATGGGCTCCACCAGGTCCAGCGAGAGCTTCTTGCGGTTGCGGTACGCCCACCAGTCCCCGTTCATCACCCAGGGGAACTTGGACACCTGCAGCGTGTTGGAGCCAATCTTGCTGAGCTGGTCCGAGAACGAGCTGTTCAAGCCCTGGATGATGCCGACGATGGCCAGCAGGGTGCACACGCCCACGCCGATGCCCACCGTGGTGAGCACCGTCCGCAGCCGGTTGGAGCGCAGCGAGGTCAGCGCGATGCGCGCGCCCTCCCACACGTCGACCCGGAAGTTCACGAAACCACCTCTTCACGCTGGAAGCCATGCGGCCCACCGCACCGGGAAGGTCCCCGGCGGGCGGGCCGCGTCAGGCACTCTACGCCCAGGAGGGCCGCTCATTGCACGCGGCCTTCACCGGACGGCGTTTCGCGGCGGGATTTTCCCGTTTCAGGGCAGCACGGTCACCGTGTCACCGGTCAAGCGCACCTTGACGGTGACCTCGTTGGGCAGCGTGTCGGCCTCGTCCACGATGTGGTTCTCATCCACGCCCACGCGCACGGTGTACTCGCCGTCCGGGGTGTCGGTGACGTCCAGCCACTGGCAGGGCAGGTCCGCGGTGTAGACGTCCGACCAGCCGGGCGAGATGCCCGTGCCCGGGTCGTACCAGCTGTAGGGTTCCCCGTCCGCGCAGTACTGGGTGAAGTCGATCATGTAGAAGCCCTGCTTGCGCCCCACGGACGTCGTGTTACCCGCCGCGTCCTTCAGGTCGTAGCCGGCGAAGTTCGTCAGGTGGTGGTGCTGGTGGCACTCGTCGTAGACGAAGAGGTCCGGGCGCTCCTCCGGTGAAGGCACCACCAGCGGGCCCGTGCCCATGTTCATGATGGAGGTGGTGAAGCGCAAAAGGCGCCGCTCACCGCCCGCGGGCACGCAGCCCTCGCGCACCTCACACGAGTCCGCCGTGAAGGAGCGCCGGTCGATGTAGAGCGAGCGGGCGATGACGTCCCGGTCCACCGTGAGGTCCGGCTTGCCGTTCACCGGATCCACCTGGAGGTTGCACGTCTTCGTGGGCATCAGCGCGGGCGCGGGCTCCTGGGAGTCCGGCACCGCGCCGCCGCCGAACACCATCACCCGGCCCAGGGCGGACTCGCCGTCGCCTCCCGAGGGTGTGCCCGCGGGCGTGCCGCTGAGTCCCGGGGACACGCCCACCACCAGGTCGTCGTACCCATCCCCGTCCAGGTCGCCCGCGGAGGCCATGCCCAGGTAGTCGGTGCCCAGCGACGTCCGGGGGTCGAGCCGGTTGGCGCGCGGCCACGCCCACACCGGCTCCAGCGGGCCGGACACGTTCGCGGTGGGGCGGAAGAGGTACACGCGGCCGACAGCGCCGATGGCGAAGTCGTGGCCCGTGCCACCCTCCACCATGGAGCCCGCGGAGACGACGGTCTTGTTGAAGGTGATGAAGGCCTGTCCGAAGAGGGGGAAGGCCGCGTCGTCCATGGGCTGCCAGGTGATTTGCGGCGCGTAGCCCGGGCCCGCGGCGTCGGACAGGTGCAGGCGCTGGCTGCCGTCCAGCAGGAGGAGCGCCTCCGAGCGGCCGTCTCCGTTCAGGTCGGGCAGCGCGGCGAACAACTCGGCCTGGCCCGTCCACACGGGCTGCGCGGTGAGCGGTCCTTCACAGACGTGGGCGCTGCCCGCCTTGCACCCCAGGAAGAGCTCCACCTTGAAGTCGTCGTGGGTCACGGCCAGGTCCTTGACCCCGTCCCCGTCAACGTCCCCTGCGGGGTTGGGGACGCCGGTCAGCTTGCGCACGGCGGTGAAGGCCCCCTCCGGTGCTCCCGGCGTCGCCCGGTACACGGTGAGCTCCCCGTCGAGCGTGGAGACGGTGAGCTCGTCCTTCCCGTCCCCGTCCAGGTCCAGCAGCCGCGCGCCGCTGAAGCGCAGGGTGGTGGAGTCCGGCGCACGGAACACCGGCTGGGCCAGCACCTGGGACAGGTCCGGCCCGCCCTTGAAGACGCTGACGCCGAAGCCGGTGGCGACGAGCACGTCCGTGTACGCGTCCCCGTCGATGTTGCCCGTGGTCACCGTCATCCGGTTGCTGGAGGAGCGGGGGCTGGGGTGCACCCACGTCAGCGTGGTGGTGACCGGCGTCTTCGAGAAGTCGCGCGCCTCGCCCGCGTACACCATCACGCGGCCAGGGTCCGTCTGGGTGCTCGAGCAGGGCGCGGACGTCACCAGCAGGTCCTTGCGCCCGTCTCCGTTGAGGTCTCCCACCGCCACGGTGCGGCCGAAGCACTCCTTGGGGTTCGCGCCGTCACCGGTCACCTGCCAGCGCGGCGTTTCGGAGAGGGTGGGACCAGCGGAGGTGCCGCCGTCATCCCCCGAGCCCGCGTCCGGAGTGCCCGCATCCGGCTGGGACTTCGGGTCGTCCTTGCAGCCCGTCAGGGCCAGGAGTCCCACCACCGCGCAGGACCGCGCGAGTCGCATCCGCATCGTGTCGTTCTCCCCGGAATGAACCGGCCGGCATTGCACCGGCCCCATCCCCAGGAGTCCCTTCGCGGAGAAACAATGCGCGCGGTCCGCCCTTTCGCTTCAGGGCAGCACGGTCACCGTGTCCCCCTTCAAGCGCACCTTGACGGTGGCCTCGTTGGGGAGCGCGTCGAGCTCGTCGATGATGTGGTTCTCATCCACGCCCACCCGCACGGTGTAGTCGCCGTCCGGGGTGTCCGTGACATCCAGCCACTGGCAGGCGGTGTCCGCCGTGTAGACGTCCGACCAGCCCGGCGAGATGCCCGTGCCCGGGTCGTACCAGGTGAACGGCGTGCCGTCCGCGCAGTACTGGGTGAAGTCCACCATGTAGAAGCCCTGCTTGCGCCCCACGGACAGGGAGTTGCCGGAGGCATCCTTGAGGTCGTAGCCGGCGAAGTTCACCAGGTGGTCGTGCTGGTGGCACTCGTCGTAGACGAAGAGGTCCGGCCGCTCCTCCGGCGAGGGCACCACCGCCGGCGCGGTGCCCATGTTCACGATGGAGGTGGTGAAGCGCAGCAGGCGCCGCTCGCCGCCCGCGGGCACGCAGCCTTCACGCACCTCGCAGGAGTCCGCCGCGAAGGCGCGCCGTTCGATGTAGAGCGAGCGGGCGATGACGTCCCGGTCCACCGTGAGGTCCGGCTTGCCGTTCACCGGATCCACCTGGAGGTTGCACGTCTTCGTGGGCATCAGCGCGGGCGCGGGCTCCTCCGAGTCCGGCACCACGCCGCCGCCGAACACCATCACCCGGCCCGGGGCGCGCGTGCCGTCGCTCTCCTGCGAGGCGCCCACCACCAGGTCGTCGTAGCCGTCCCCGTCCAGGTCGCCGGGGCTGGCCACGCTGGGGAGGATGAAGCCCAGCATCGTCTGGGGCAGGAGGCGGTTGGCGCGCGGCCACGACCACACCGGCTCCAGCGGACCGGACACGTTCGCCGTGGGGCGGAAGAGGTACACGCGCCCCAGCGAGGCGAGCACGAAGTCGTGGCCCGTGCTCCCCTCCACCATGGAGCCCACGGTGAGGCTCTGGGCGGCCACGCTGGGGAAGGCCGGGTCGTCCATCAACGTCCACACGGGCGTGGCGGAGTAGCCCTGGACGGAGGCGTCGGACAGGTGCAGGCGCACGCTGCCCCTCAGCCCCGCGAGCATCTCCGGACGGCCGTCCCCGTTCAGGTCCGGAATCCCTCTCACACTCTCCGCCGTGCCCTTCCACACCGGCTGCGTGGTGAGCGGTCCATCACAGACGCGCGAGCTGTCCGCCTTGCAGCCCAGGAAGAGGCCCTGGCTGTTCTCCTCGTCGTACAGGGGGATGAGCAGGTCCTGGGCGCCGTCCCCGTCCGTGTCTCCCGCGGGCTGCGCGTAGCCGGACAGCACGCGCACGTTGGTGAAGGGGCCCTCCTTCCCGCCGGGCGTCGCGCGGTAGATCGTGGTGCTCCCGGTGAAGGTGGAGACGATGAGGTCGTCCAGCCCGTCGCCATCCACGTCCAGCAGCCGCCCGATGCCGAAGCGCGTGGTCGAGGAGTCCGGCACGCGGAACAGCGGCTGGGCGAACACCTGGGACAGGTCCGGCCCGCCCTTGTACACACTGACGCCGTAGTAGCTCTTCACCACCACGTCCGCGTACGCATCCCCGTCGACGTCGCCCGTGCCCACCGTCATCTGGTAG
Source organism: Corallococcus sp. AB011P (assembly GCF_003611605.1). Taxonomy (NCBI): domain Bacteria; kingdom Pseudomonadati; phylum Myxococcota; class Myxococcia; order Myxococcales; family Myxococcaceae; genus Corallococcus; species Corallococcus sp. AB011P. The sequence continues at coordinate 296,971 of NZ_RAVX01000007.1, read as the reverse complement.
CCCGACGTGCGCGGGCTGGGATGCACCCACGACAGCTTGGAGGTGACGGGCGTCTGGGAGAAGTAGGACGCCTGCCCCGAGTACACCATCACGCGGCCGGGGTTCGTGGGGCCGCTGGTGCACGGCGGAGAGGTGACCACCAGGTCCTTGCGCCCGTCCCCGTCGAGGTCACCCAGCGCCACGCCACGGCCGAAGCACTCCTTCGCGTCGAGGCCATCGCCCTCCACCTGCCAGCGTGGCGTTTCAGAGAGGGTGGGCCCGGCGGTGCCGGCATCGTCCTGAGAGCCTGCGTCCGGAACTCCCGCGTCGGGCTGGGGCTTGGGGTCGTCCTTGCAGCCCGCCGTCAGGAACACCACCACGGCGCAGGCCAGCGCTCCACGGATCCGCATGTTCACTCCTGGGCAGGACGCGCTCACGCCCCCAGCGCGTCCGACGTCCGGTATGAAGGGAGGCGCAGGATAGAACCGCGCACCATCCTCCCCGAAAGACCCTTGTTGGATGAACGGCACTTCCGACAGCTGCCCGACGGCGCATTGCCTTCCGGACGGAGAGCAGCCGGGCAGGCGAACGTGGCCAGCCCCCGCCGCCATCCCCAGATTCGCGCGAATGCACGCGCCCTGAGCGCGTGCCCGAGCCATGGCCGACACCCCCGCCGACACCGCCCTGGACTCCCATGCCGCTCCGGCCTCAGAGCGGTTCAGCCGTTCACAGAAGGCCTTCACGCTGGCGGGGGCGCTGCTGGGGCTGCTACTGGCGGCGTTGGATCAGACCATCGTGGCCACGGCGGGGCCCACCATCCAGGCGGACCTCCACATCGCGCCGGAGCACTACCCGTGGCTCACCACCGCGTACCTGGTGGCCTCCACGATGATGGTGCCCGTGTGGGGCAAGCTGTCCGACCTGCTGGGCCGCCGCGCGGTGCTGGTGGCGGGCATCGCCGTGTTCCTCACCGGCAGCTTCCTGTGCGGCGCGGCCCGCTCCACGCTCGTGCTCATCCTCTGCCGCGCGGTGCAGGGGCTGGGCAGCGCGGCGCTCTTCACCGGCTCGCTGGCGGTGGTGGCGGACCTGTTCCCGCCGCGCGACCGGGGCAAGTACCAGGGCCTGTTCGGCGCGGTGTTCGGCCTGTCCAGCGTCATTGGTCCGCTGGCCGGCGGCTTCATCACCGACTCGCTGGGCTGGCACTGGGTGTTCTTCATCAACCTGCCGGTGGGCGCGCTCGCGCTGGCGCTCATCTTCCTGCGCATGCCGCCGCTCAAGCCGGAGGGCGTGCACGGCGGGAAGCTGGATGTGTTGGGGGCGGTGGCGCTGGCGGTGGGCGTGGTGCCGCTGCTGCTCGCGCTCAGCCTGGGCCATGGCGCGGCGGTGCCCCGAGCGGGCGGGTTCCCATGGGGCTCCGCGCCCATCCTGGGGTTGTTCGCGCTGTCGGCGGTGGGGCTGGGCCTCTTCGTGTGGCGGGAGCGCCGTGCCAAGGAGCCGCTGCTGGATCCGTCGCTGTTCCGCCTGCGCGCGTTCTCCGCGGGAAACGCGGCGGTGTTCATCATCGGCGCGGTGTTCCTGGCGTCCGTCACCTTCCTGCCGCTGTTCATGGTGAACGTGGTGGGCCTGTCCGCGACGCACTCCGGGCTGACGCTGACGCCGCTGACGCTGGGCGTGGTGGCGGGCAACGTGCTGTCCGGGCAGCTGGCGTCGCGGATGGGCCGCTACAAGGCGCTGATGGTGGGGGCGCTGCTGTTCCTCATGGGCGGCTTCGCGGTGATGGGCTTCACGCTGACGCCCGACTCCAGCCAGGCCGAGGTCACCGTGAAGATGGTGCTGGTGGGCCTGGGCCTGGGCCCGTCCATTCCGCTCTACACCGTGGCCGTGCAGAACTCCGTGCCGCCCCAGCGCATCGGCGTGGCCACGTCCGCGACGACGTTCTTCCGGCAGCTGGGCATGACGGTGGGCGTGGCGCTCCTGGGCACCGTGTTCGCGAGCACGCTGGGCCGGGAGATGCACACGCGCACGCAGCAGGCCACGCGCGGACTGCCTCCGGACGTACGACAGGAACTGCACGCGTCCGCGCCGGCGGGCCTGGGCGGAGGCGAAGGCGCGCCGCAGGGCCAGCGGTTCCAACCGGAGCAGGTGAAGGCGAAGCTGCGCGAGGGCTTCGCCGAGGAGCGGCGGCAGGCCCTGCGAGAAGGGCCCGAGGCCCGCGCGCGAGTGGACGCGGACGAGGCCCGCGCGCTGTCCACCGTGGACCGCATGGAGCGCGCGCTGAAGGAGTCCTTCACCCGCGCGACGATGGCCGTGTACCGCTTCGCCATCTTCGTCGCGCTGGCGGCCCTGCTCGTCACGCTGCTCTTGCCGGAGCTGCCGCTGCGCCGGGGCGGGCCGCACAAGGCCCCGGCGGAGGCGTAGCGCAGCCTACTTCTTCGCCGGCGGCGGCATGTCCGACTCCGGCGCGGTGGGGCGCGCGAGCGTGCCCGGCGACTCCGCCAGCGCGTACGCCATCCACGTCACCGCGGCGGTGCTGCGCGACAGGTCCTGGGGGTCCACCTTGTCCAGCGTGTCCGCCATGGAGTGGTGCACGTCGAAGTAGCGGCTGCTGTCCACGCGCACGCCCACGAAGGGCACGTGCGCGGGCTCCATGGGGCTCAGGTCCGCGCCCGTCGCGTGCCCCACCAGGAATTTCGCCGCGCCCAGCCCTTCCAGCGGCGCCAGCCACGGCCACAGCAGCGTCTCACCACCCGGCCCCGCGTGCAGGCTCACGCCCAGGGGCCGCCCTCCGCCCGCGTCCATCTCGATGGCGGCCACGTGCTTGGGCAGCTCCTTCGCGTGCGCTTGCGCGTACGCGCGGCCGCCGCGCAGCCCGTTCTCCTCGTTCATGAACAGCACCACGCGCACCGTGCGCCGGGGCGCCTGGGGCAGCTTGGCGATGAGCCGCGCGGCCTCCATCACCATCACCACGCCCGCGCCGTCGTCGTGCGCGCCCGTGCCCACGTCCCAGGAGTCCAGGTGCGCGCCCAGGAGCACCACCTCGTCCGGCTTCTCGCGGCCCCGCACCTCCGCCACGACGTTGGACGAGTCCGCCTCCGGCAGGTCCGAGCACCCCAGCACCAGCCGCACCTTCACCGCCCCGCCCTGGAGCATCCGGTGCAGCGTGAGCGCGTCCTCCACCGACACCGCCGCCGCGGGCAGGCGCGGGCCGCCTTCGTCAAAGCGCGTGGAGCCCGTGTGCGGCGTGCTCAGCGACGCCGTGGCCAGCGAGCGCACCAGCGCGGCCACCGCGCCCTGCTTCGCCGCCGCCGCCGGGCCCCGGCCGCGCAGCCCCGCGAAGCGGCCGTAGTCCGCCGCCTCCGACATGGTGTGGTTGAAGAACACGATGCGGCCCTTCACCTTGTCACCCAGCGCCGCCAGCTCCTCCAGGGAGTTCACCTCCACCACCTCCGCCGTGATGCCCTCCGGCGGCGTGGGCGCGCTGCCGCCCAGGGCCAGCAGCGACAGGGGCAGGCCGCGCGTGCGCTCGGAGGCGAGGATTTCGCCGTGCTCCTCGCCCCGCACCCAGCGCGGCACCTTCACCGGCTCCTTCCACGCCTTCACCCCGTCCGCCTGGAAGCTGCGCAGGGCCCACTGCACCGCGGCCTCCGCGGACTCGGAGCCGGACAGGCGCGGCCCGATGCCGTCCGTCAGCTCCGCCAGCCGCGCGTACGCATGGCCCTCCGCGAGCGCGGGCCCCACCAGCTTCGCCGCCGTGGCCTGCTGCGCGGCGCTCAGCTTCGTCACGGCCGGGGGCGTGGCCTTCACCGACGAGGTGGCCGGGGACTTCGGCGCGGGCTCCTGGGAGGGCGCGGTCGCCGTGTTCTGGGGGGAAGGCGACGCCGAGGTGAGCAGCTGCAGGGCCAGCGAGACGGGCAGGACGAAGGCGGACGTGGACACTCGAATCCTCGAGGGGACCTGATGAGTGAGCAGGGCGGGGTGGAAGTCCCAGGGGCCACCGCGCGCCGAGAGGGGGAACGCGGCGCGCGGGGCTCAACTGGGACGTCACGCACCGGTTCCGCGGTTGGGGAACGCGAGGTCCGGTACATACGCCATCTTCCAAGAAGAAGAGGACGTGCGTGCATTCTTTAAAGAAATTCCTGGCAGCGTCAAGGCGGGAAGTGAGCATTGCGACCCGCGGGTGATGTGAGTGTTCACGACTCTCCGCTACGCGGGACGTCCCATGGCCCGGGCCTCCCCTGGGTAACCCGAGACGTTCTCCAGAATCCGGGGTCCTGGACACGCCGCGGCGCGCTGTATTCCCCAGGTCCCAGGACGCCCTGACGCCCTGGCTGCCCTGCGTCAAGGCGACGGGCCAGAGGGGCTCGCGCGCCGGCACGACGGACTGGCGACGCACCTTCGGGCGTTCACCCGGAACAGCCGGGCGCGGACGCCGACACCGGGGAGGATGCTCCGGTTCTGGAGGAATGACTCCTTCGGAATTCTCCGTTGCCCACCCCGGAGGACCCGGGCGACAGTGCCACGGCCGGAGGTCGTCCCCCGCGACCCGCGGTCCCCCCGCTCATGAGCGTGCCCCCTTCCGAAACGGAACAGGCCCTGAGGGCCGAGGTCGAACGTCTGCGGTTCCGCCTGCGCGCCGCGGGCCTGGATGACGGCGTTGGCACGGTCCCCGAGGACCCGGCGTCCCATGCTGGGAACACCGACGCGCGCGTGAAGCAGGAACAGCTGCGGCTGGCGCAGGAGGCGGGCGGCATTGGTGTGTTCACGCTGGACATCGCCACCAACCAGCTGACGGTGACGCCGGAGTTCTGCCGGCTGTACGGCGTGCCGGTTTCGGACACCCTGCCCGCGCCGGTCATCGAGGCGCTCGCGCTGGTGGAGGACCGGCGCCACGTGTCCAACGAGCGGACGCGGGCCTCGGGGCAGGTCACGCCGTCGGTGGAGTACCGCATCCGCCGTCATGACACCGGGGACGTGCGGTGGATCCACCGGCGCGCGTCGCTGGTGTACGACGCGGCCGGCAAGCCGGTGCAGTTGGTGGGCATCACCCAGGACGTCACCGAGCGCCGCCAGGCCGACGATGCCTTGCGCGAGGCGAACGAGCGCGTGCAATTGGCGCTGAACGCCGAGGCAATGATTGGCACCTGGGTGTGGGACGTGCCCGGCAACCGCGTCGTCGCGGACGAGCGCTTCGCGCATTCCTTCTCTCTGGACCCCGAGCAGGCGCGCGAAGGTCTGCCCATCTCCCAGTTCGTGGCCGCCATCCACCCGGAGGACCGGCCCGCGGTGGAGGCGGCCATCACCCGCACGCTGGAGACGGGCGGTGCGTACCGCGCCGAGTACCGCGTGCTCCGCGCCGACGGCGCGAACCGGTGGGTGGAGGCCAGCGGCCACTGCCAGCTCTCCGCGCAGGGCGCGCCGCTGCGCTTTCCCGGCGTGCTGGTGGACATCGACGCGCGCAAGCGGGCGGAGCTGCGGCAGACGGCGCTGCTGGAGATGGCGGACCGGCTGCGCGAGGCGTCGTCCCCGGACGCCGCCGCGCAGCTGGCCATGGAGGTGGTGGGGCGGATGCTGGGCGTGCCGCGCGCGGGCTACGGCACGGTGGACGCGGCGCACGCGCTGGTGCTGATGCACCCGAACTGGGTGGCCTCGCCGGACGTGGTGCGAGTGGAGGGCGTGCACCGCTTCCACGACTACGGCGTGTTCCTGGAAGACCTCCTGAAGGGCGAGGTCGTGGCCATCCCGGACGTGCGGGAGGACCCGCGCACGGAGCCCCAGGCGGACGCGCTGGAGCAGGTGGGCATCCGGGCACTGTTCAACATCCCGCTGCTGGAGCACGGCCGGTTCGTGGCGGTGCTGTTCCTGCACGACGTGCAGCCGCGCACGTGGACCGCGGAGGAGATCGAGCTGTCGCGCAACGTGGCCGACCGCGTGTGGGCGACGCTGTCCAGGCTCAAGGCGCTGTCGGACCTGAAGCAGGCCAACGAGACGCTGGAGCAGCGCGTGGCGCAGCGCACGCGGGAGCGGGACCGCGTGTGGAACGTGTCCCAGGACCTGCTGGTGGTGGGGAGCCTGTCGGAGGGGAAGTTCCTCAGCGTCAATCCGGCCTGGACGCAGATGCTGGGGTGGACGGAGGAGGAGCTGCTGGGCCGCACGTCGGAGTGGCTGGAGCGCCCGGACGACTACGCGCGGACGCGCGCCGAGGTGCACCGCCTGGGGGGAGGAAATCCCACGCTGAACTTCGAGAGCTCCTACCGGTGCAAGCACGGCGGTTACCGGCGCATCTCCTGGACGGCGGTGCCGATGCCGGAGGACGGCGTGCTGTACGCCAGCGGGCGCGACGTCACCGAGCAGCGGCAGACGGAGGAGCAGCTCCGTCAGGCGCAGAAGATGGAGGCGGTGGGGAAGCTCACGGGCGGCGTGGCGCACGACTTCAACAACCTGCTCCAGGTGGTGGGCGGCAACCTGCAGCTGCTCCAGCGCGACGTGGCGGGCAACGAGCGGGGCTTGAACCGGGTGCGCTCGGCGCTGAGCGCGGTGGAGCGCGGGGCCCGGCTGTCCGGGCAGTTGCTGGCGTTCTCGCGGCGGCAGCCGCTGGAGCCTCGCTCCCTGAGCCTGGGCCGGCTGGTGCGGGGCATGGACGACCTCCTGCGCCGCGCGCTGGGCGAGGACGTGGAGGTGGAGACGGTCATCGGCGGCGGGCTGTGGAACACGATGGCGGACCCACACCAGTTGGAGAACGTCATCCTCAACCTGGCCATCAACGCGCGCGACGCGATGGGGGGCGCCGGGAAGCTGACGCTGGAGTTGAGCAACGCGTCGCTGGACGACCACTACGCGCAGGCGCACCCGGAGGTGATGGCCGGGGCGTACGTGCTGCTGGCGGTGTCGGACACGGGCGGGGGCATGTCGTCGGAGGTGATGGAGCGCGCGTTCGAGCCCTTCTTCACCACGAAGCCGGAGGGCCGGGGCACGGGCCTGGGGCTGAGCATGGTGTACGGCTTCGTGAAGCAGTCCGGCGGGCACGTGAAGCTCTACAGCGAGCTGGGGCACGGCACGACGGTGAAGGTGTACCTGCCGCGCGCCTTCCAGCCGGAGGTGCCGGTGACGGAGGTGGTGACGGGGCCGGTGGAGGGCGGGAAGGAGACCATCCTCGCGGTGGAGGACGACGCGGAGGTCCGCGCGACGGTGGTGGAGCTGCTGACGGAGCTGGGCTACCGCGTGCTGCGCGCGGTGGACGGCCAGAGCGCGCTGTCCATCCTGAAGAGCGGCGTGGCGGTGGACCTGCTCTTCACGGACGTGGTGATGCCGGGGCCGGTGCGCAGTCCGGAGCTGGCGCGGCAGGCGAAGGCGCTGCAGCCGGACATCGAGGTGCTCTTCACGTCCGGCTACACGGAGAACGCCATCGTGCACGGCGGCCGGTTGGATCCGGGCGTGAGCCTCTTGTCCAAGCCGTACCGGCGTGAGGACCTGGCGCGCAAGGTGCGGGCGCTGCTGGACCAACGGCAGCAGCGGATGGCGACGCCGAAGCTCCAGTGGCCAGAGGTACCGCGCACCGGGGAAACGTCTGCCACGCAGGAGGCCGCGCGGCGGATGCACGTGCTGTTGGTGGAGGACGACGAGGACATCCGCGCGTCCGCCAGCGAGCTGCTGGGACTGCTGGGCCACGCGGTGATGTCGGTGGCGAGCGCGGAGGAGGCGCGGGTGGCGCTGGCGGCGGAGCGGTTCGACGTGCTCTTCACGGACGTGACGCTGCCGGGCATGTCCGGCGTGGACCTGGCGCGCGAGGTGGCGCTGCGCAAGCCCGCCATGCGAATCATCATCGCGTCCGGTCATGGCCGCGCGGCGCTGGAGGGAGATCCGCAGCAGTGGTTGGGCGTGGTGGTCCTGCCCAAGCCCTACGCGCTGCCGCAGATACAGCAGGCCCTGGCCCAGGTGGCCGCGACGGCCCGCTGAGGGGTCAGCGGCGCTGGCGCTCCAGGAAGGCCAGCAGGCCTTCCGTGTTGCGTCGCTCGTGGTCGTCCAGGGACGGCAGGTACTCGCGGACCTCCGCGAGCATGGCCTCCGCGGCGGGCAGGTCCGCGGGGGAGACCTTGTACGCCCACTGCCAGTACTCCGCGGCCGTATAGGAATACATCATCGTCTCCAGGGGATGCCGCAGGAGTTCACGCAACGCGCCCCGCACGACCCGAGGTGTTTGCCCCCAATGCGCCCCACAGAAGAAAGCGGTCTTGGCGATGTATCGATGAAGAGGGGCTGCCGGCACCCGTCCCTCATGGCGCCGCTCGACCTGCTTGAGGCCCGCGCGGAACCGGGGCCAGTCCCTGGGCGCGAGGCCACTCACTTCCGATACATCTTCACTGAAGGCACACCAGGCCAGATCCCGAAAGGACGGATCCGGGAACGCTTTCTTCATTTTCGTTGGCATGGCAGCGCCTCCCCATTCCAGGTGTAAACAGCGTCAGGCCAGAACCCATTGGCCATACAGTAAGACCGACAAGAGTCACAAAGGCTCTCTCCCTTCACGCGTCCGGGCTTGCTGTCTCCACCAGTATCAGCACAGCGAACGTAGTCCTGGGTGCAGGTCTCCCTGACCCGTTCCTTCTCCGTCTTCTCCAGTTCCTCACCCGCTCCAGGTGGAGGCAACGGATTCGGCTTCCGGGGCCGGGGCGGCTTCATCATCTCCATCTGCTCGCACGCCGCCGCCGAACCACTCTTGCACTGGCAATCCACCGTGCTGACGCAGCCCGGCCCGGGCCCCGGGCCCAGGGATTGACGGAGCTGTCGCGGGCCGCCTGCGCAGCCCGCGAGCACTCCGCACAACACGAGGACGACGCCTAATCGCAGACCTGCTCCGTGGCGTGCGTGGTGGCGCGGGGGCTCCAGCCCTCGTTGCCGTCCTTCTCGAAGTAGAACTTCGCGCGCGTGCGCTGCCGCGTGCCCACTTCGTTCAGCGTGTTCGCGTCGTACAGCCGGCCGTTCACCATCGTGTAGCGCACCGTGCGGCTGTTCGAGATGTCCTCCAGCGGGTTTCTGTCCAGCACCACCAGGTCCGCCAGCTTGCCCACCTCCAGCGAGCCCAGGTCCTTGTCCATGCCCAGGTGACGCGCGCCGTTGAGCGTGCCCACGCGCAAGGCCTGCATCGGTGACATGCCGCCCTGCACGAACATCGCCAGCTCCCAGTGCGCCGCCAGGCCTTCACGCTGACCGTGCGCGCCCAGCTGCACGCTCACGCCCAGGTCGTTCAGCTCCTTCGCCACGCGGGCCACGTTCTGGTGGTTGAACTCCTCGTCCGGAATCATCACGCGGCGCCGTGAGCGCCCGTCCACCACGCGCCGGGGCACGAACGACAAGAGGCGCGTGTCCTCCCAGACGTTCGTCTTCTGGTACCAGTAGTTCTCCCCCATGAGCCCGCCGTAGGCCACGCCCAGCGTCGGCGTGTAGTCCACCTGCGTGCCCTTCCACAGCTGGCGCACGTCGTCGTAGATGCGCGCCACCGGCAGCGAGTGCTCCAGCCCCGTGTGGCCGTCCACCACCATGGTCAGGTTGTGCTGGAGCAGCGAGCCGCCCTCGGGCACCACCAGCATGTCCAGCTCGCGCGCCGCCTGGAGAATCTTCTGCCGCTGGTCGCGCCGGGGCTGGTTGTAGCTCTTCACGCTGAACGCGCCCAATGCCTTCATCCGCCGCAGGTGCCGGCGCGCGTCGTCCAGCGTGTCGATTTCGACGTGCGCGTCCGCGCTCGCCGCTCCGTACAGGATGGTGCCCGTGGAGAAGATGCGCGGCGACGTCAGCATCCCCGCCTTGCCCAGCTCGCTCGCGGCGAAGATGGTCTCCGAGTGGTTGGACGGGTCGTGCAGCGTCGTCACCCCGAACGCCAGCGACGCCGCCTGCACCCAGCTCTGCTCCGGCATCAGCCCGTCCACGCCCATGGCCCCGTGCCAGTGCACGTCAATCAGGCCCGGCATCAGCGTCTTGCCCTTCACGTCCACCACCTTCGCCGCCGCGGGCACGTTCACCTTCCCCACCGGGCCCAGCGCCACGATGCGGTTGCCCTTCACCACCACCACGCCCTCCTCCACCACCTGCTCGCCCTTCATCGTGACGAGCCGCCCGCCCACCAGCGCCAGCATCCCCTCCGGCACGTCCGACTTCTGGGAGAACGCCACGTCCACCCCGTCCGCCTCCGGCGGCGGCAGCGTCTTGGGCGCGCCATCCATGAACGTGAACGCGTCCTTCAGCGCCCGCGTGTAGAGCTTCGGCCCCAGCGCCCAGTGCAGGGACAGCCGCGCGTCCGCGCCGGACCAGTGCAGGTATTCGCCCGCGTCACGGCTCACCTGCGTCACCGGCATCGCCTTGCTGCCCGGCCCCACCCGCGCCTCCTTCGCGCCGCGCACGAAGGGCGTCACGTAGGCGTTGAAGTCCTCGCGGAAGGCCACCCACTTGTCATCCGGCGACACGCGCATCTCCAGCGCGCCCCCGCTCGTCAGGTGCGTGCGCGGCTCGCCTCCGTCCAGGCCGATGCTGCGCAGCGTGCGCACGTCCTCCACGTCCTTGGACTCCACGTGCAGGAAGTACACGCGGTCCGACTTCGCGCCGAAGTGCGGCTGCTCCCCGTCGCGCGTCAGCTTGCTCGCCACGCCTCTACCCGTGGACGGCACCACGAACAGCCCCGTCTCCCGGCTCCACGTGCCCGGCATCAGGTAGCCGTCGCCCGTCGTCCGGTACACCACCCACTTGCCGTCCGGGCTCATCGCGGGCTCCACGTAGAAGCCCGGCTGCGTCGTCACCACGCGGCCCTCGCCGCCCGTCACCGCCACCACACGCACCGCGCCCAGCGCGTCGTCGTCCCACGTCGTGTAGACGATGGAGCGCCCGTCCCGGGAGAACGACGGATAGAACTCCAGGTGCTCGTTCTGCCGCGTCAGCCGCCGCGGCGTCCCGGACGGCAGCTCCTTCACGTACAGCTTGCCCAGCGCCTGGTACACCAGCCTCTTGCCATCCGGTGACACCTGCATCCAGCGCAGCATCTGCACGCCGAAGCGGTCCGGCGCCACGGGACGCGTGCCCTTCACCGCCGCGAACACCGTGCGCGTGCCCTTCACGTGGAAGGGGATGGGCGACACCTTCTTCGTCGCCACGTCGATGCGGTGCAGCGTCCCGCCCGCCCAGAACACCAGGGACTTGTTGTCCGGCGTCCACGCCATCACCGGGGACACGCCGTGGATGGCCCACGTCTCCTGCATGTCCCGGTCGAGCCCGTCATGCAGCGGCCGCTCCGCTCCGGACTTCACGTCCGTCACGTACAGCACGCTCCTACCGCGCACCCGCCGCACGAACGCCAGCTGCTTGCCGTCCGGCGACGGCGTGGGCCGGATGGAGCCACCCGGACCGGTGACGAAGGGCTCCACCTCCTTCGTGTCCAGGTCCAGCCGCTGGATGGCGTAGAGCTCCTTGTTCGGGTCTTTGTCGTACTCGAAGGACTTCCCCGGCGTGACGTCCTGGCTGAAGTAGACGTAGCGGCCGTCCGGGGAGAACGCGGGCTCGCCCAGGTCCTTCTGGTCGTTGGCGCGCTCGGTGAGCTTCACGCCTTCACCGCCCGCGCGGTGGTACATCCACACCTCGCCCGCGCCCAGCGAGCGCCGGCCGGTGAAGTGCTTGCGCGCCACCAGGAACTGGCCGTCCGGACTCCACGCCGGGCTGTTGAGCAGGCGGAACTTCTCCTGCGTCACCGCGCGCGGGTTCTTGCCGTCGCGGTCCATCACCCAGACGTTGTCCCCGCCACCCCGGTCGCTGGTGAACACGATGGACTTCCCGTCCGGGCTGTAGCGCGGCTGCATGTCCCACGCGGCGCCGGACGTCAGCGCGCGCGCCTCGCCGCCCGCGATGGGCAGCGCGTAGAGGTCCCCCAGCAGGTCGAAGAGGATTTCGTCCCCGCGCGGGCTCACGTCCACGTTCATCCACGTGCCCTCGCGCACGTCGATGGGCACCTGCGTGCTGGCCACGCCCGGGGGCGCGTCCACCTTCCATTCATCCTTCTTCGCGTCCGGCTGCTCGGGCGTGGCGACGGGGGCCAGGGTGCCGCCGTCGCCCTCGCTCGCCCGGGCGGCTTCGCGCGCGGTGTCCCTGGGCGCGGGCGGCTTGGGCGGTTCCTGCGGAGGCGCTTCACCCTGCCCTGGGGGTGCGGGCTCGGGTGCACTCGCGGGCCGGGGCAGGGGCTGCGCCGCCAGGAGCAGGCCTGGGACGAGCAGTGCGAAGCAGAGAGCGGAGAGGGGTCGGTTCACCGGAAGTGTCCTCGGGGAAGACGCGGGGCGCGGCATCCTGCCAGGATGCGTGGGCTCGCAGGGTGCCCGTGAACTCGCGGACGGGCAGGCGTGTTCCTGGGCGCGGCGTGCCGCGGTGCGTTCCCCCGGCGCGGTCCGAATCTGCTACTGCATCCAGCCCATGTCGGACTTCAGTCTTCCCACGGATCCGGCGGAGCGGCGCGAGGCGCTCTCCGTCCTGTTCTCCGAGGCGGTGCCCCACAACCATGCGCTCGGGCTGCGGCTGGAAGCGGTGGGGACCACGGACGCGACGGTGGTGATGCCGTACGCGGATGTGCTCGTCGGCAACCCGGAGACGGGGGTGGTGGCGGGCGGCGCGGTGACCACGCTCATCGACGCGGCGAGCGGCGCGGCGGTGATGGCGGCACTGGGCGCGTTCGCGGCCATCGTCACGCTGGACCTGCGAATCGACTACCTGCGCCCCGCGCGCCCGGGCCTGCCGCTGACCGCTCAGGCCGAGTGCTACAAGGTCACCCGCATGGTCGCCTTCGTGCGAGCGCTGGTGCACCAGGGCGACCCGGCGACACCGGTGGCCTCGTCACAGGGCACCTTCATGCGGGTGGAGAGCTGATGAGCACGCCTTCGCTTCCCCTCGCGGACCTGGTGCGCCAGGTGCGCAAGTCGCGCGAGTACCACCGCCTCACGGACGCCATCCCCTACACGCGCTTCGTGGGCATTGGGGTGGAGAACCTGGCCGGCGAGATGCTCTGCCGCATGCGCTACGCCCCGCACCTCATTGGCAACAGCATCCTGCCCGCGCTGCACGGCGGCACGCTGGGGGCGCTCTTGGAGTCGAGCGCCATCTTCGAGCTGCTGCTCCAGACGGACACCGAGCGTGTGCCCAAGGTCATCTCCACCACGGTGGACTTCCTGCGCTCGGGCAAGGCACAGGACACCTTCGCGCGAGCGTTCATCACGCGGCAGGGACGGCGCGTGGCCAACGTGCGCGTGGAGGCCTGGCAGGACGACCGCACGCGGCCCATCGCCAGCTCGCACGCGCTGTTCCTGCTGTCGGAGCCGTGAGGCTCCAGCTCGGGGGCCGCTAGCCGTCCACCACGATGCGGTACGTGCGGCGCTTGCCGTCAGCGCCCCAGATGATGAGCGTGGTCGTCCCCTTCGCCAGCGCGGAGACCTCCACGCCGTCCTTCCCGGTGGTCTTCACGTCCGCGACGGACGGGTCGCCCAGCGCCACGCGGCTCATCCCCGGCACCGTCAGCACCTGCTTCGCGCCCTTCTTCAGGGTGAGCGTCTCGTCCGCGGCAGGAAGCTCCTTCGTGTCCCCAGCGCGAGCGGCGGGCTCCCTGGCCCCCGCGGGCAGGGCGCTGAGCAGCAGGGTTCCCAACGTCAGGGCCACGAAGCGTGAAGCCATGGATGCGACCTCCGGGTGACTCCGGGAGAGTCCGGAGCTGCCCCAATGTCCCATGCGTGGGCATCCGACGTCTCCCGAGAGCCCCCGCGATGCGGGCACTGACGTTGTTACAGCGTGGTTCCCATTTCTACAGGGTTCATGCCGGGTTCTTCAGCGGACAGCGTGCACGGGGGCACGGTGGATTGCCTTGGGGTCCGCCGGGTGGAGGACAGGGTTTCCAGCCTGGGGTCGCGGTGGGGGCACGGCAGTGAACGCGAGCGCGCGTCACGGGAGCGCGGCACGTCGCCTGCTAGCTCACGGGAGCGACACCGATGCGGAGACCCCCATGAGCGAGCGCGAGTCGATGAAGCTGCGGGAGTTGAAGGAAACCGCCTACGCGCTGTACCAGCGGGGGAGGTATGCGCAGTGCGTGGAAACGTACGCGCAGCTCGCGAAGTTGCTGCCGCGCGACGCGAATGTGCGCGTCCGGCTGGCGGAGGCCTGCCGCCGCGCGGGGCAGAAGGTACAGGCGATCGCCGCGTACCGTAAAGCCGCGCAGGTGCTGTTGTCACTCGGTTGCGAGTCCCGTGCGCGAGGCGCCCTGAAGGCAGCGCTGGAGTTGGATCCGCGCGACCCGACGTTGCAGCAGGAAGTGGTGCGGATGGGTCAGGGCGCGGTGACGCCGACGGCGCTGGAGGACGAGGAGCTCTACCGTTTCGACCGGCTGCCGCCGCCGACGCCACCGCCCGGACGGATGCGCCGCGTGCTGACGCCTATCGTGCTCAACGCCGCGCAGGAGCCGGACGCACCGCGGAGTCTTCCGGCGGCGCCGTCCATCACGCCGGTGAACGTCCGTGGGACACCGAGCGCGCTGCCGGGGCCGGGGCGGCAGGCGGTGCTGCCCCATCCGCGTCCTGCCATGCCGGCCGTGACGCCCGCGCTGGATTCGGCGACGGAGTCGATGTCGCGCTCCATGGCGCAGGTGGCGGCGGGTGCACCGGAGGCCGCGCCGTTGCCAAAGGTCATCGTGTCGATGTCCGCCTTCGGGGAGCCACCGGCGCCCGGCGCCGCGCGGCCGGGAGGGAATACACCTCCGGGCATCACGCCGGTCACGGTGGGCAGGAGCGTGCCCCAGAAGGCCCTGACGGGTGTGCCGCGGGGCTTGCCCGCGCTGCCGCGGAGTCCTCCGGGCGTACAGCCGTCCACGGTGAATCCTGCTCCGACGCCGGAGCGCCCCACGGTGAAGGTCCTCGCGCTGATGAATCGCACGTCTGGGGCCCAGCCGACGCCGCAGCCCTCCGCGCCGAGGCCACCCGACCCTCCGCACGCGGCGCAGCCGCTGGCGGTGATGCCCTACAAGCCGGAGATGCGCCGCCTGGCACCGAACGTGGTGGCCCTGCGCGTGTCGCCGCAGGCGCGCTGGGTCATCATCCGCTCGGAGAGCGAGCTCGAGGTGAGCCGTTCGGAGGCACTGCCCGGCGAGTTTGTCGCCGCGCATTGAGGCGGGGCTGTGCGCGGAGCATGCCCTCTGCATTCGTCTGCCATTGCATGCTCAAATGACTCTCACGGAGCGTCTCAGTGATCCGGCGTAACCTCACGGGCTCAGGCGGATTGACCGTGCGGCAATGGTTGAGCACCCAGTCGTACGCGGCCCAGCGCGACTTCGGACTGCGGGCCATCGAGAACGTGTCGAAGGGACTCTGGCAATGACCTTGGAAAAGCTGGTCGAACAGGTCGCACTGCACGTCGCCACCCAGACCGATGCCATCTGGAAGGGAGACGCGAAGACCGGCAACAAGCACGCCAGGAAGTACGGAGCCGCGATCGATCAACTCCTGGCCCACGGCGATCCTGGACGGGATGCGCTCCTCGTACTGCTCAAGCATGAGCGCATGGACGTGCGGGTCATGGCCGCTGCCCACCTGCTTCGCTACCGGACGGCGGAAGCCAGGGCGGTCTTGGAGGAAGCCGCGAAGGGCCAGGGACTCGTGCCCTTTGAAGCTTCGGAAGCACTGAAGCGGTGGGACGAAGGCACCTGGACCCTGGACCCGGGATAGCCGTCCCCACAACGCACCATGGCGCCCTCCCCTCTTCAGGGAAGGACGCCCGGTGATTCCACTCCCACTCAGGAACCGTCCTACATGGACACGGACTTCGCCGGGTCGATGAGGCTCTGGAGCGGATTCGTGGCCTCCGCGGTCTCCTGCTCCACGTCCGGCACGTAGGCGCGGACCTGCGCCTCGCAGTGGTTGCTCTTCCGGTTCTGGTGGCAGTGCCGGATGCCGTACACGTGGTGGCACCCGCATGGATCCACGCGCTTCTTGGCGCACAGCGAGGGATTGAACACCGGAGCCGCGGTCATCTCCACCGGCCCCGCCTGCAACGCCACCGACAGCACCATCCCCGTCAAAAACCCCATCGCCCACCCCCTTGATGCACGCTGCAGAAATGGGAATGCCGATCCGCCGCCGCAACCCCCAGGCTTGTCTGAATGCCGCTCCGTGCACTCCCGGCCGTTCCCTCCGTCCACCCCACGGGGTTTCTGCTCGGCACAGGCCAGGCAGGCAGCCAATCGTGTGTCCGGAAACCGGCACCGTCAGGGATGATGGAGGGCTTCGTCCCTGCCGCGGGTTCACCCACCTGGGGGATTCACCATGAGCTGGAAGCAACACCTGGAAAAGGTCTCCGAGGGCCACTACGTCCTGCCACGCACCAAGACGATGCGTGTGCACGCGGACCTGTTCCTCTCCGACAAGCTCCTCTGGGGGGAGGAAGGCAACCCGGAAGCCCCCCCGCTGGAAGACGCCGTCTTCGATCAGGTCGTCAACGCCGCCACCTTCCCCGGCGTCACCCGCGTCGCCGTCACGCCCGACTGTCACGTGGGCTACGGCGTCCCCATTGGCACCATCGTGGAGACGGACGGCATCCTGCTGCCCACCGCCGCCGGCTACGACATCGGCTGCGGCATGGTGCAGCTGCAGACCTCCCTCACCGTGGAGGACGTCGCCGACCCCGCGAAGCGCCGCCAGTGGATCGACGAGGTGACCGACCGCATCGCCGTGGGCGTGGGCGCCACCCGGGCACGCAAGCAGCGCAGGCTCAGCGAACCCACCCTCAAGGAAGTCCTACGCCACGGCGCCAAGGCCCTGGGCCGCAGCCGCTCCGTCACCGAGCGCGACTTCATCCCCGTGGAGGACACCGGCGTGTCCATCCCAGAGCGCGCCTTCGACAAGCGCGGCCAGCTGGGCAGCCTGGGCGGCGGCAACCACTTCACCGAGATGCAGGTGGATGAGACGGGCCGCGTCTGGGTGATGCTCCACACCGGCAGCCGGGGCTTCGGCTGGAACATCGCCAAGCACTTCTTCGTGGCGGGCGCCGCGCAGCTGGGCCTCAAGAGCCGCAGCGAGGACTTCGTCTGGCTGGACGCGGACAGCGCCCTGGGCCGCAGCTACTGGAACCTGCACAACATGGCGGCCAACTTCGCCGTGGCCAACCGGTTGCTCATCGGCGAGGCCGTGTGCGAGGCGATCGAGGACGTGTTCGGCGGCACCGCGAACATCTACTACGAGATCAGCCACAACCTCATCCAGCGCGAGGGCGGTAGGTTCGTCGCACGCAAGGGCGCCACGCGGGCCTTCCCTGCCGGACATCCGGCACTCAAGGGCACGACGTGGGAGGCCACCGGGCACCCCATCCTCATCCCCGGCTCCATGGAGACGGGCAGCGCCATCCTCTTCGCGGAGCCCGGGGCGGAGAAGTCCATCTACTCGGTGAACCACGGCTCCGGCCGGCGGCTGTCACGCTCCGCCGCGCGCCGGCAGCTCCAGCAGGAGGAGACGGACCGGCGCATGGCGGAGGCCGGCATCCTGCTCAACACCCGCACCACGCCGCTGGACGAGTCCGGGCCCTGCTACAAGAACCTGGACGACGTGCTGGAGACGGTGGAGCAGGCGGGACTCGCCCGGGTGGCCCACCGCCTCAAGCCGGTGGCCTGCATCAAGGGCGCGGACTGACGGGGTATCCCTGGAAGGGGACTCGTGGGGGAGGCCGGGCGGCGGTAGACTGGGCCTCCGCCTGGAGCCCCACCCATGCCCCCGTCCCCCACCCCCTCCCGGGAAGTCGAACTGGCGCGCGCCGAAGCCGACATGGCCCGGCTGGAAGCGCAGCTCGCCGAACAGGTGGCCCGCGCCACCGCGGATGCCGCCGCGTTGACCGACCGGCTCTCCCGCATGCGCCAGGCCCTGACCCGGCCGGAGCATGCCGGGGACCCGCGCCTGTCCCAGTGGGCCATGCGCCTGGAGGACACCGAGTCCCCCGAGCCGTCCCCGGAGCTCGCGCGGCTGCGTGAGAAGGCCCTGGACGCGCGCGAGGCCGCGCTGGACACGCGCCGGCAGGCCGGGCTGGACCTCCAGTCCGCGCTGCGCGTGCAGCAGGAGGACGCCGCCCGGGTGGACAAGGCGCTGACGTCCGCCGAGTCCGACCTGAAGCGCGTGGAGGACGCCGCCAGGGCTCACGCGGAAGCCGAGGCGAAGGCCCGCCGCGCGGCGGAGGCGGAGACCCAGAAGGTCGTCCCGCCCCCGGCCCTGCGCCCGTCCCAGGAGAAGCCGTCCACGGAGACGCCGACGCGCGCGGAGCGGCTCCCGGCGCGCGCGCCCGTGGCCGCCACTCCGGCGAAGAGCGACTCGCGCAAGGCGGGCCGGGTGCGGATGCACACGACCATCGACACGCGCAGTGATTCCAACTTCTTCACCGGCTTCTCGATGGACATCAGCGAGGGCGGCATCTTCATCGCCACGGTGGAGGCGGTGCCGCGCGGCACGCCGGTGGAGCTGGACTTCACGCTGCCAGGGGGCCGGCCGCTGACGGTGAATGGCGTGGTGCGCTGGGCGCGCGACGGCAACGACCGCACGCCGGACCTGATGCCGGGCGTGGGCGTGCAGTTCACCACGCTGCCGCCGGAGGTGGCGAACGCCATCTCGTCGTTCGTGACGACGCGCGACCCGATGTTCTACCCGGACTGAGTGGGTCCGGTGCCCCAGGGGCGCAGGGGCGTGAGCAGCCCCGCGTCCTGGAGGCGCGCCTGGACGTCCGCGGCCAGGGCGACGTGGGCCGGATTGGAGACGGTGAACTTCTCCGGCGTGAGGGTGATGAGCGTGCCCCGGTCCGGGATGTGCTCCACCTGGACCGGCGCGGGCAGTGGGGGCACGGGGCCACGGAAGTCGGCGAGGTAGGTGACCCAGCCGACGAAGGTGCCGACCTTTGAAGATTGACCGACCTTGATCAGCTCCCGATGCGCATCGGAGGTTGCGATGCCGACCTCGGGCTCCCATGCGAGGGCCATGGCGCGCATCACGCCTGTGAGGCCCGGAGCTGTCAGCACACGCTCGGCGACACTGCCCCGACTGATCGTGTTGAGGACGCAGACGGAGCCTGAATGGATGGAAGCACTCCCGCAGTCGCCGTGGACGCTTGAGGTTTCCTCTTCATTCTCACCCGCCCAGAGCCAGAAGCTGGAGCTGTCCATGAACCGATGGGCCTTGCTCTTCATGAGCTTCGCGAGTGTTGCCTCATCCGTCTGGACCTGACGCTTCCGGGCCTTCTCGAAGTTGGCTGCGGTTTGATGCCAGCGGTTCCACGTGGGTTCCAACGGGCCTAACCGCTGGATGAAGGAGGCTAGACGCTGAGCACAGGCCTCGACCGGCTCTGGACGCGCCAGCCAATAGCAGCCTGCGTAATACGTCTCGGACATGGATCCAGGACTCCTCATTTAAGGGGAGCGATGTAAACAACCTCGATGTTGCGTCCCAATTGCTCGAAGGCAGTTCGAAGCACGGTGGCAAAGCGTTCCTCCGCGACAACCCAGCGAATGCGCCTTCCCTGCGCGAGTTTCTCCTGCCGAGCCCCCTGCTCAAGCATTTTTCGGAAGCCCTTGAAGAAGTCCTTCATCTCCATGTTGTCCTGGATGAACTTCGCGTAGCCCGGGCCCTTGGCCTCCAGCAGCAGATCCTCCACCAGGTCATAGCCGTCGAAGTCGACCTCATCGTCTCCCTGCTTGAGCCGGTACGCGGATCCCTTCGGTGCTCCGGTTACCTGGGCCTGATAGTCGCGGGCACGGTCGGACATCGATTCGTTCACCTGCACCCACTTGCCCGGGCCACTCGCGCTGCTCGGAGGAGGAGGGCCCATGGCGGCCATGGCCACCGCCGTGGACGCGAGCGTCACCTCCACCACTCCGTCCACCACCGCCACCGCGCTCACATCCAGCACGCGTGCCGGGTTGAAGCCCGCCTGTGTCGAGCCCAGCCGCACCGCGTCCGGGAAACGCGGCATCAACGAGAGCGCCGACGACAGCCCCACCGTCACGCCGTGACTCACCAGCACCGTCACCGCGAGCACGAAGACGCGCGCCACCTCCGGCCCCAGTGCCTGCGCGAAGACCTCCGCCGCTTCCTCCAACTCCTGGAACGTCTGCGCCCGGTCCGTCGCATCCTTCAGCGCACCGCACGCGCGCACCACCGTGAGGAACGACTGCACGCCCACGTACGCCAGGAACACGGCGGCAATCACCGCCGCGG
>NZ_RAVX01000007.1:0-276652 GCF_003611605.1 Corallococcus sp. AB011P | reverse complement strand
TCCTCCAACTCCTGGAACGTCTGCGCCCGGTCCGTCGCATCCTTCAGCGCACCGCACGCGCGCACCACCGTGAGGAACGACTGCACGCCCACGTACGCCAGGAACACGGCGGCAATCACCGCCGCGGCCTTGGTGAACAGGGGCTCCGGCGCCGCCGCCAACACCACCCAGGACGCAATCGCTCCCGAGACCACGGACACGAAGAACTCCGGATTCAGCGTGTCCTGCAGCGCGGCCCCAATGCTCGCGCGCAAGGGGTCCAGCGACATGCCCACCGCGAGCGTCAGCCGGTCCAACTCACCGAAACCCGCCCCATCCTCCAGCAAGGACAGACAGTCCCCCGGAGCCTCATGCGCCCGGCACCACCGTCCGTACCCGTCCCGCAGCATGAACCCGAACCCCAGGTCCAGCTGCGCTCCCTTCTTCGCGACCGCGCGCACCACCCTCGGTGACCGCACCGTCAGCGGCACCTCCAGCACCAGCCGCGCCAGCGCCTCCTCGAACTCCCGAGCACTGACCGGCACGCGCCGGTCCCACGTGGCTGGGGCATACGTCCGCGTCCCCCGCTCCGTGCGCAACCGCACCGTGGGCCCGCTGGCGCAGCCCGTGAGCAGCACGACCAGCAGCCCCCACACCCCGGCCTTGCTCGTGCTCATCCGGTTCTGGCCCTGTGACACGCGTGACACTCCTCGACAGGTGCCTTCTCCGGCCCTTCCACCAATGCTATGCGCATCCCAGCAATTCATTTTTAACTTGAACATCTTGACTTCACTGGGAGCACATCTTGAAGCCTTCTTCCCTCCTCGTATCCCTGGCCCTGGCCAGCGTGCTGTCCGCCTGCGGCCCTGGCGAGGCGCCTGAACCCCAGTACCTGGGCAGCACCACGGCGGCGCTGGACTGCGCCGCGCTCAGCAAGCCCGTGTATCACCGGGTGCGTCCGTCCACGGGCGACAGCCTCCTCACCCTCAACGCGAACGAGGCCGCCAACGCGGCCACCACCTACGGCTACACAGACGACCGGGGCACGCCCTTCAAGGCCGCGAGTTCCTCCGGCACCGGCCTGTCCCCCGTCTACCGGCTCTACAGCCCCAGCCGGGGTGAGCACATCGTCACCATCGACGCCACCGAGCGCTCGAACCTCATCGCCTCCGGCTTCACCACCGACGAGGGCGTGGGCTTCTATGCCTCCAAGACGGCGGACGCGTGCCTCGTGCCCGTCTATCGCTTCGACAACCCGGGCCTGAAGAAACACCGCCACGCCGTCACCCAGGCGGAGCGCGACGCGCTCACCACCGCGGGCTGGACCAACGAGGGCATCCAGTTCTACGCCGCGCCCACCACGGTGGACACGAAGTTCACCTTCGTCGTCATCCCCGACACGCAGCAGGAGACGGTCTACGCCCCCACCCGGCTCACCCACCGCATGCAGTGGATCGCCGACAACAAGACGGCCCAGGACATCCGCTTCGTGATGCACACCGGCGACCTGATGGACTGGGACACGCCCGACCATCTCCACTACCAGCGCGCCAGTGATTCGTACCAGGTGCTCGACACCGCCCAGATTCCCTACGCCATCGCCCTGGGCAACCACGACACGGCGGCCGTGTGTCAGGGCGGCAGCGCGTGCCCCGGCAACGTCAACGCCAACCTGCGCAACACCACCACCTTCAACACGTACTTCCCGCTGTCCCGCTTCAAGGCCCTGGGCGGCGTGTTCGAGTCCGGCAAGTGCGACAACGCCTATCACACGTTCAACGCGGGCGGCCTGAACTGGCTGGTGTTGAACCTGGAACTGTGGGCCCGCACGAACGCCGTGAACTGGGCGAAGACCGTGCTGGCCCAGTTCCCCCAGCACAACGTCATCATCATCACCCACTCGCACCTGAACGGCAGCGGCGGCATCGAGCAGTCGAACGGCGGCTACGGCAACAACAGCCCCCAGTACGTGTTCGACAACCTCATCAAGCAGTACGCCAACGTGCGCTTCGTCTTCTCCGGCCACGTGGGCAACGCCGCCTACCGCACCGACACCGGCGTGAACGGCAACACCATCTACCAGATGCTCAACACGTTCCACGACGGCACCACCAATCCGACGCGGCTCGTGGAGGTGGACACCGCCGCCAACACCATCAGCACGCGCGTCTACGCGCCGCTGACGAACACGGAGCGGGCGGACGGTGCGAAGGCGTACAGCAACGTGAACTGGGTCCGCTGAGCGCGCCCTCTCGATGAGACACGCGAGCCCGCTTCCCCGTCGAGGAAGCGGGCTCCGTCATCGGACTCCTCCTCGCTCAGGGCTGGTTGGGATTGCCGATGTTCTGGAAGGGATTGAACGTGTACGTCGTGGAGAACTGCGACGACGGGCTGAAGTAGTACGCGGCCAGCTTCGCGGGGTCCTTGGCGATCTCCCCTCGCAGGATGGGGCCGTCGTTCTGGTCGTCCCAGCCCCAGGGCGCGTTCGCGGAGTTGGTGCCGCAGTTGCCCGCCACCAGCCCGCAGCCGCCACTGGTATCACCCCGGAACGTGCCGTCGGAAGAGAACAGCGTGGTCAGGTCGCGGCGCGTCCAAAGGCCGTCGGTCGGGCTGTAGATGTCGAGCAGCTTGTAGCGCACATCCGAATCCGTGGCGGACGACGGCTGCTCCGCCAGCGTGAGCGACGGGTAGTACTTCACGCCGTCTCCGACGATGTCGTAGTACGGCCAGGCTTTGAGGCCGTGGCCCTTGGCCTCCTGCGCGGTGATGGGGTGGGACTCCCCTTCGAAAGAGGCCATGGACAGCGTGCCGTCAATGGACTCCGACCCCGACCCGAGCGGACTGCCCGACGGCACGAACGAGTAGAAGTCCTTGTGCGCCACCGTCACCGCGCCCACGAGCGAGCCGTACTCACTGCCGTCGCGCTTCACGATGAGCAGCACGCCCTCGCCGTCGTTCTCGTGCTCGGTGTCGAAGATGGAGTCGGACCAGTCCCGGGGGTGGAAGAACGTGTAGAGCAGGTACCAGTGCGTGGAGGTCTCCACCACCGACTGGTAGGCGTGCGCGGTGAGCGCTCGCGAGTTGGTGTTGTCCCAGTTGTTCGTCCCGCTCCAGTCCCCGTCGAAGTCCACGCGGGTGATGAAGTCGGACTTGCCGCTGAGCGAGTGCGATCCCGTGACGTCCACGTCCTGGTAGTGGATGGGCGCCCACCGCTTCGTCAGCGCCGCCCGCGCCGCGGACGAACCCACGCCGTTCAACAGCGCCTGCCGGCCCTGTGCGAACACCTCCTCTTCTTCCAGCACGCCCTCACCGCAGGCGGAGAGCCACATCAAAGCCGTGGTGACGGCCGTGAACTTCAGGACAGGGGGAAGACGGCGCAGCGATGACCGCATGGGGGAACCGGCCTTTCCTTGCGAGGGGAAGGCGCTCATCAGACATCACCGTGAAATCTTTGTGAACGAAGGTTTGCTTGAACTTCCTGTCAAAGCCGTATGGCCTTGCGGGTGACCGTTCCGTCCGTGGGGCGGTCATTTCCAGGAAGGTGCTCCGTGATGAACATCCGTTCGTGGCTGGCGCTGTCGACGCTGGGATTGACCCTGTCCGCTCCGCTGGTGTTGGCGCAGCCGCGGTCCAGCCATGTCGATGCCACGTCCTACCTGTCGTCCCAGCCAGAGTATCTGGCGTGGCTGGAGCTGCGCTCGAACCTGAAGGACAACTTCGACGACATCTGTGGGGACACGTTCTGCGAAGGCGAGTACAGCAACATCCAGTCGCTGCGCTTCCAGTGTTCCGTCAACAGCGGGACGGGTGTCATTGGCCAGTGCGTCTGGGTGTTCGCCGCGAGCAACGAGGAGCTCAACCCGTCCACGGGTGAAATCTCCGTGCAGACGCAGACCTGGACCTGCCAGAGCCCGCTGGCCAGCGGCACCACGATGGCCTCGCTGCTGACGGCGCTCTCCGGGACCTCGCCCCTCTACGCCACGCTGCCCGGCACCAGCACGACGATCTACGACGGCCTGGTGGACTGCCTGTAGTCAACGGACGTCGTCAGACATCGCGACCGCGCGAGAGCGCTTCGAGCCTCCGCTCGACCTCCACATCCAGAGTGTGGAGGTCGCTTCAGGGCGGAGCGTCCTCGTGCTCACCGTGGGCGGCATCAGCGATTCCGTGCCGTACACCTTCGACGGGTGGGCAACACGACCCGCAAGATGGCGCAGGAGCGCTATGAGCTGCTGTTGCTGGAGCGTGCGCACAGCCGCCGTCGCTGGGAGAACCAGGAGGCCGATGAGGTGCTGCGCATCGTCGAGGCGGCTCGGTCCGCGGGGCGTCTCATGGGACCGGTGGGACGGGGCCTGCCCGAGCTGCTCGACCGCCTTGGTGTACGCCACAAGGGCAGGCTCCTGCGCGTGGCGCCAGGGACGCCAGGGGGCAGTGGCTCCGGACGATGTCGCCCCCCGGGGCCGCCGTTCGTCACCGCACGGTGGGGTCTCCGGCAGTGGACAACCGGGCGTCGGGCATGCCGGCGGAGCAATCCCTATCTTACCGGCGCCATCCGTCGGATACCGGACCGGCCTCCGTGGCAGGGGGTGAAACACAGGCCCTGTTTCTGGCAGAAAGAAAGACAACCCATGAGGGGGTGGGACCGCGTCCCCCCTGAAGGAGTCCCTGTCGCATGAGCACGATTCTCCGGACCCCACCCCTCGCTGGCGGCCGTCCCCCTCGTTGGGATTCGCGCCGCCGCGCCCCGCCAGCCTCCGCGTCCCTTCCCCCCGTGGAGAAGGTGAACCTGGCCCACGCCTCCACCGACCTGCCGGCGCCTGGCATTGCCCGGCCCGTGGGCACGCTCCACGGCCAGCCCGTGCACCTGGTACGGCTGATGGGCACCGGCCCCTGGTGCCGGCACGCCACCGGCGATGTCCTGTTCTTCGTCACCCGGGGCACCCTGCGTGTGGAGTTGCGCGAGCGCACCGTGGACCTGGAGGAAGGCGAACTGCTCATCGTCCCCCGCGGCGTCGAGCACCGTCCGGTCGCGGACGCGGAGGCGCTGGTGCTGATGTCGGCTCCATCGCCCGAAGGGGAGGCGGCCGGGCAGTCCCCCGCCCCCTGAGCGGCGTCCTGCCGCCCCCCGGCCAGGCGAGCCCCTGTCCTGCCCGGGCGCGGTGATTCCTCCCAGGGAACCCACGGCGCACTTTTGCCCTGAACGAACGGAAGGGGGCTTCCCGCGTCGGTTCACCCGCCGCTGGACGGCCGCCGCCTTTCACGAGGAGCGGGAGCCGCCATGCGCATCCACCACTTGAACTGCACCACGATGTGCCCGCCCGGCCGGCGGCTCATGGACGGGCGGCGCGGCTTCACCGGCCCGGCGGCGCTCACCTGCCACTGTCTGGCCTTGGAGACGCCGCGCGGCCTGGTGCTGGTGGACACCGGCTACGGCCTCAATGACGTGTACGCGCCCCGCGTGCGGCTCAACGGCCTGTTCCGGGACGTGCTCTGCCGCCCCGCCCTGGCGGAGGAGTCCACCGCCATCCGCCAACTGGAGCGCATGGGCTTCCAGGCCAGCGACGTGCGCGACATCGTCCTCACGCACCTGGACTTCGACCATGCGGGCGGCCTGGATGACTTCCCCCACGCGCGCGTGCACGTCCTGGCGGACGAGTACCGCGTGGCCACCGCGCAGAAGACCTGGCTGGACCGCGCGCGCTTCCGCCCGATGCAGTGGTCCAAGGAGACGCGCTGGGAGACCTACGTCCCCCACCGGGGTGAAGGCTGGTTCGGCTTCGACTGCGTGCGCGAGCTCACCGGACTGCCGCCGGAGATCCTGCTGGTACCGCTCGTGGGCCACACGCTGGGACACGCGGGCGTGGCCATCGACACCGGGGAGGGGTGGCTGCTGCACGCGGGCGACGCTTATTTCTACCATGGCGAGATGGACCTGGACCGCTACCGGTGCACCTCCGGCCTGCGCGCCTACCAGAAGCTGATGCAGAAGGACGGGTGGATGCGCTGGTACAACCTGCGCCGGCTGCGCGAGCTGGTGCAGCGCCACGGCGAACAGGTGACGGTGTTCTGCGCGCACGACTCGCTGGAGTTCGAGCGGCTGGAGGAGCGCGAGAAGCTGCCCGCGGACTTCCCCATCCAGCCCGGCCTCGTCGCCCCCGTGCCCTCGCTGCACCTCTAACGGGCGTCACTGGTGGAGCGGAGACGACTCCGCCACCGACGTCTCCTCCATCAGCCGGGGCACGCGCGGCAGGTCCACCGTGAAGGTGGCGCCCCGCCCCGGCACGCTCTCCACGCGGATGACGCCGCCGTGCGCCTCCACCAGCTGGCGGGCGATGTAGAGCCCCAGCCCGTAGCCGGCCTTCGTCCGCGCGGCGCGCTCCCGCTCGAAGCGCTCGAAGACGCGGCGCTGGGCCTCCGGCGCGATGCCCACGCCCTCGTCGCGCACCCGCAGCCGCGAGTGGTCCGCGTCCAGCGCGCATACCGACACCGTCACCGGGTGGCCCCGGCCGAACTTCAGCGCGTTGGACAAGAGGTTGGTCACCACCCGGTCCAGGCGGATGCGGTCCCACTGCCCCACCTGCCCCTCCTCCACCTCCAGCCGCAGGTCGCAGCCCGCCTCCACGGCGGCCTCCGCGAAGCGCTCCACCACCTCGCGCGCCAGCTCCCCCAGGTCCATGGGCGCCGCGTCCAGCAGCCGCTTGCCGGAGGACAGCCGCGACAGGTCCAGCAGGTTGTGGAGCAGCTGGCCCAGCCGCTGCGCCTGCCCGCGCGCCGCCACCAGTCCCTGGCGCACGTCCTCGTCGCTGCCGGCCGCCTGCGAGCGCTGCACCTTGCTGAGCAGCAATTGCAGCGCTTGCAAGGGATTGCCCAGGTCGTGCGCGGTGACGGCGATGAGGTCCACCGCCTCGCGCGCCTCGCGCAGGAGCCGCGTGTTCTCCAGGGCCAGCGCCGCGCGGCCGGCCAGCTCCTCCACCAGCACCTGGTCCGCCTGCGTGAAGCGGCGGTGGCCCCGGGCCGTCAGCAGCACGAAGGCGCCCAGCGTCTCGCTGCCCGCGCGCAGGGGCACCACCATGGAGGAGCCGATGGCGACGCGCTCGATGAGCAGCCGGTGCTCGTCGGTCTCCGCGGAGGCCGCCAGGTCGTCCATCTCCACCTCCACGTCCATCCGCGAGCGCCCGGTGCGCATCACCTCCCAGACGACCGGAGGCATGCCCGAGCGGGGCGGAAACCGCCGCAGCGCCTCCCACAGGCTCGCCTCGCGTTCGGGCTGCACGTGCGTCACCGCCCGGGGCCTCAGCTCGCCCGCGGGCGTGAGCAGGTAGAGGATGCAGCCGTCCGCCACCTCCGGCACCAGCAGCCGCGCCACCTCCGCCGCCGTCAGGTCGGGGTCCAGGGACTGGTGGAAGACGCGGCCGGCCTCCGCGAGCAGCTCCTGCACCCGCTCCTGGCGCCGCTGCTCGGTGATGTCGCGCGTCACCACGGAGAAGCCCTGGGGCCCGCCGTCCTCGTCGCGCAGCGCGGTGATGGACACCTCCGCCCAGAAGCGCGAGCCGTCCTTGCGCTGCCGCCAGCCCTCCGTGCGCAGCCGCCCCTCCTGGAGGGCCCGCGACAGGTCCCGCTCCGACCTGCCCGCCGAGGCCTCCTCGGACGTGTAGAAGACGGAGGTGGGCCGGCCTTGAATCTCCGCCTCGCTCCAGCCTTGGATGCGCTCGGCGCCCGGGTTCCAGCTGGCCACCCGTCCGCGCGCGTCCAGCAGCACCAGGGCGTAGTCGCGCACGCCCTCCACCAGCGCCTGGAAGCGGTGCGCGCTGGCCACCGCCTCGCGCCGGAGCGGGTGGAGCCGGCGGTGGAGCACCCACGCCAGCACCCCCGCCACCGCCAGCCCCAGCAGGGAGGCCAGGAGCAGCAGCGCCGTCTCCCACCGGTCCACCCGCACCGAGGACCGGTTCTCCACGGACAGCCGCTCCTGCACCCTGCGCTCCAGGTGGGCCTGCGCCTCGCGCACCCGCCCGTGGGCTTGGGCGAGCCGCTCGCGCGCCAGCTTCTGTTCCTGGGGCGTGGGCGTGTTCACGAGCGCGCGCAGGGCCGCTTCGTGCGCCTGCTCCGCGGCGCGCACCTCCCACACCAACGCCTCGTCCGCGGGAGTATCCAGCCGCGCGGCCAGCCGTTCCGCGGTGTCCAGGAAGCGCCGCCGTGCCTGCGCCGTGTCCCGGGAGAGCGACTGCCCGCCCGCCAGCAGCGAGCTGTTGGCCAGGGACACCTTGTCGCTGAAGGCCCGCCCCAGCAGCCCCACCTCCTGCAGGTCCAGGGAGCGCTCCATCACCCGCGACCGCACGGAGGCGCGCGTCAGCAGGAGCGCCACGACGGCCAGGACCAACAGGACGAGCGCCACCAGGAGGCTCGCCCCGAGCCCCCACCCCTCCTCCTGTCTCGCGCGCCTGGGACCTGCCGCCATGCGTCCCTTTCCCGCTGGACGCACATGTCCATTCGCGCCCCCGCGTCCATTCACGGTGGGGCCCTCCCTCCCTCGCGCCCACCCCCCTCCCTGGCCCGGCCGGTGTCCACCAGTGCGCGCCTTCCCGGCGGGCAGGGCGGGACAGTGACGCCTTTCCGACCGCCGGAGGCGCTCCGGGGCTTGCCGCCGCTTCGCGAGGACCGGACCGCTCCCCACCCTTGTCCCCAGGGCCCATGGCGGGTGGGTCCTTCACGGGCGGCGGGAACGGGGCATGGGGCGGACGGGCGGGTGGCCAGGCTGGGTGTTGCTCCTGGGGCTGTGGGCGGCGTGCGGCCGGACGCTGCCGGAGGACACGGTCTCCTCCAGGGTGGCCTCGCGGCCCCCGTCCCTCTGCGTGCCCATGACGTGTGAGTCCCAGGGGCTGGACTGCGGCTACGCCATCGACGGGTGCGGCGGCACGCTCCAGTGTGGCGAGTGCGCGGAAGACCAGGCCTGCGGCGGGGGCGGCGTGCCCAACGTCTGCGGCCCTTTGCCCTGCGTCCCCAGCAGCTGCGAGGCGCGCGGCGCCACCTGCGGGCCGCTCTCGGACGGCTGCGGCGGCGTGCTCGACTGCGGCACGTGCGCGCCCCCGGAGGTCTGCGGAGGCGCCGGCGTGCCCAACGCCTGCGGGCCTCCGGCCTGCGTGCCCACCACCTGCGAGGCCTCGGGCAAGAACTGCGGCCAGGTCGCGGATGGCTGCGGCGGCGTCCTGGACTGTGGCGCGTGCGGGCCGGACGAGACGTGCGGCGGAGGCGGCACCGCGAACGTGTGCGGCCGCGCGCCGTGCGTCCCCACCACCTGCGAGGCGTTAGGCAAGAACTGCGGCGCCGTGTCCGACGGTTGCGGCGGCGTCCTGGAGTGCGGCGCCTGCGGCGAGGGGCTCACCTGCGGCGCGGGCGGCGTGGCCAACGTCTGCGCCGCCCCGCTGTGCCAGGCGGCCACCTGCGCCGCGCTGGGGAAGAGCTGCGGCGAGGTGCTGGACGGCTGCGGCGGCGTCCTGGAGTGCGGCGCCTGCGCGGCCGACGCGACCTGCGGCGGCGCGGGTGAGGCCAACGTCTGTGGCGCCGGCACCTGCGTGCCCACGACCTGCGCGGCCCAGGGCGCGAACTGCGGCCGCGTGTCCGACGGCTGCGGCGCGGTGCTGGAGTGCGGAGGCTGCCTCGCGTCCAAGACCTGCGGCGGCGCGGGCGTGCCCAACGTCTGCGGCAAGGCCGCGTGCACGCCGTCCACCTGCGAGGCCCTGGGCAAGGACTGCGGCCAGGTCGCGGACGGCTGCGGCGGCACGCTCGACTGCGGCGCGTGCGGCGAGGGACTCACCTGTGGCGCGGGCGGCGTCCCCAACGTCTGCGCGGTCCCGGGCTGCCGGCCGGCCACCTGCGGCTTCCTGGGCGCGACGTGCGGCGCGGTGGTGGATGGCTGCGGCGGCACGCTCGACTGCGGCGCGTGCGCGGCGCCGGAGACCTGCGGCGGCACGGGCGTGCCCCACGTCTGCGCGCCTCCGGAGCCCGTGTGCGTGGACCGGGACCTGGGCAGCGCACTGCCGGTGTCGCTGAAGGGCTCCACCGTGGAGGCCCGGGACGACCATGCCGCCTCTTGCGGAGGCGCGGGCGCTCCGGACCGGGGCTACCTGTGGACGGCGCCCCGGGCGGGCACCTTCACCTTCGACACGGCCCGCTCGGCGGTGCGGTCCGTCATCGCCGTGTACGCGGACGGCTGCGGCGGCGAGGAGCTGGCGTGCGCCACGGGCGGCATCAGCTACGGCGGTGGGGCCCGGGTGGCGGTGACGCTGACGCAGGGCCAGCGGGTCCTGGTGACGGCGGACGCCGTGGCTGGCGGGTCCTTCACGCAAGGCGCCTTCGAGCTGCACATCGACGAATTGCGCGCCACCGAGGCCGGCGCCTCCTGCTTCGACGGCATGGACAACGACGGGGACCGCTGGGTGGACTGCGCCGACACCGAGTGCCGCGACGAGCCCCGCTGCAAGGGCCAGGGCTGCGCCCACCACGACCTGGGCAGCGCCCTGCCCGTCACCTTCCAGGGCGAGACGGCCCTCTCCGGCGACGGCTTCCAGGGCACCTGCGGCGCGCTGCTCCAGCAGGACCGCGCCCACCTATGGACGGCGCCCAGGGCCGGCACCTTCGTCTTCGACACCTCGCCCGGCAACGACCCGGACGCGGGCGGCCACGCCCTGTACCTCCTCGCCGGCTGCCGGGGCACGGAGCTGGGCTGCTCCGCGCACCCACATCCCACGACAAAGGGGGCCCCGGCGCTGAAGCTCACCCTGGCGCAGGGGCAGTCCGTGCTGGTGGTGGTGGACGGCATGGCCCGGCCGGACCGGGACACCCCCATCCGCTACACCCTCCACGTCACCGAATGGGTCCCGTCCGAGGCGGGCCACTGCCACGACGGCGCGGACAACGACGCGGATGGCCGGGCCGACGACGCGGACCCCGACTGCCGCTGACGCTGACGCTGACGCGCCGTGCCACAACCGGTGTCCCACACCTACCTTCTCAGCACATGTGAGGTGCTACGCAACTGATCGACGGCTGTTGCGATAATCCCCGCAAGACGTCAGCAGCCCTTCCAATCCATTCCTCGAACTCCGACGAGGGAGCCCCACATGAGCCTCATCAACCGCGCCCGCAATGCCGTCTCCAACACCATCCGCCAGGTGCAGCAGGACCCCATCAAGGCGGCGAAGGACATCGGGACGCAGGCGAAGAAGGGCTACGACACCTTCAACAAGGTGAAGACGGCCGTGAAGGACGGCTTCGACAACGTCAAGAGCCTGAAGACGGACGGCTTCAAGGCGACGCTGAAGGGCAACGTCGACAAGCTGGTCTCCAAGGCCACGGACCCGAAGACCAAGCTCGACCTCAAGGGCAAGCTGGGCATCGCGGGCGGCGCCGTGGGCACCATCACCAACGCCGCGAAGCTGGTGGGCCAGGCCGGCACGGCCATCTCCGACGTGCGCAACGCCGTGCGCTCCGGCTCCAGCGAGGACTGGAACAAGGCGCTGGGCTCCGTCGCCACCGCCGGCAAGACGGCGGTCAGCACCGTCAAGGGCGGCCTGGAGCTGGCCCGCGACGTGAACAAGTTCGGCAGCGCGTACAAGGCCGCCAGCGGCGCCTTCAAGGCCGCGGTCCCGGGCGCCGGCCCCAAGCTGGCCCGCGCCGCCGCCGGTGCCGCCGCCAAGGCCGCCTTCGAGGGTGGCGCTTCCTCCGCCATCAAGAACGGCGTGCGCACCGCCCTGAAGACCGCCGTCAGCGAGTCCGGCGTGGCCCTGAAGGCCGCCACGGGCACCGCGTCCCGCGCCGCCGCCCGCGCCGCGCTGTCCGAGGGTGGCAAGGCCGCCGCCAAGGCCGGTGCGACCGCCGCCGCCAAGGCCGCCGGGGGCACCCTGGCCAAGGCCGCCGGCCGCTTCGCCCCGGGCGCGAACATCGCCATCGCCGCCTTCGACACGGCGAACGCGGTCTCCACCCTGCGTGACCCGAACGCCAGCACCACCAAGAAGGTCACGGGCGTCATCACCGCCGTGGGCTCCATCGCCGCCGCCACCAACATCCCGGTGGTCAGCCAGGTGGGCGCCGCCGTCTCCGCCGTCTCCAGCTTCGTCGGCGGCCTGTTCGGCTAAGCCGGTGAAGTGACTGAAGGGCCCCGGGCGTTCGCCGCCCGGGGATGTCCCCGGGGGGGCGTTTTCTGGTAGGCACCGTGACCGAGTGAGACGCGCTCGTTTCAATCCCCTCTGGGACCACGGTCGATACCTGCCAGGAGGCCCTCCGGTGGCCACGAAGAAGAATCCTCCCGAGAAGCCGTCAGCCGCCCCCGCCGCCAAGGCACCCGGCCCGTCTTCCACCCCGGCGAAGCCGGCGAAGTCCGCCGCCGCCTCCTCCAGCCCCAAGCCCCCGGAAGCGCCCGCCGCCCCGGCGCAGGCCCCCGTGCAGCAGCTGGTGCAGCGGCTGCCCGTGGCGCCCGGCCTGGGCCACCAGGCGGACCTGCCGACGGTGAAGGCCCCGTCGCTGGAGAACCTGAACATCCGCGTGCCCGAGGGCGAGGACCTCACGGAAGAGGACCTGCTGGAGCGCTTCCACGAGCTGGCCCGCGCGAAGGCGCAGGTCCGCGAGCGCGCGGAAGGCGAAGCGCTGGCCATGGGCGACGACGTCCGGCTGGACATCCTGGGCTACGCCAACGGCCGCCTCATCCCGCTGAGCACCCGCATGGGCTACTGGATGGAGTTGGCCCCCCAGGTGATGCTGCCCGGCTTCGCGGAGGTCATCGCGGAAGCCAGCGTGGGCGACAGCGTGGAGGTGGGGCTGGTGCTGCCGGACAACTACCCGGCGGAGCAGCTGCGCGGCATGCCGGCGCGCTTCCTGGTGGACGTGCGCGGCGCGCGCGAGGTGAGCATGCCCGACACGGAGTCGGACGCGTTCCTCCAGCAGCTGGGCCGCGGCTCCACGCATGAAGAGGTCATGAGCTCCATCGTGGAGGAGATGGAGGGCGAGATGGCCGACATGCTCTGGGTGGACGCGCGCAACCGGGTGCTGGACGAAATCGTCGCCCGCGCGGACGTCACCGTGCCCAAGCCGCTGGTGGACGAGGAGATCCGCCGCCGCTGGCTGCAGGCGGAGGGCGAGGTGCTGGCGCAGAAGTTCTTCAGCCTGGAGGAGCAGCAGGAGGCGCTGGACGGCTGGCTGCACCACCCGGGCATCCGCGACGACGTGGAGCGCCGCCTCAAGATTGCCCTGGTGCTGCGCGCCATCGCGCAGCGGGACAAGCTCCAGCTCACGCCGCAGTATGCGCTGGAGCTGCTCAAGGAGTCCTCGGAGCCCTTCGGCATCACCGAGGCGCAGCTGCGCGAGTCCATGCTGGACCCGGCCGCGTCCGCGCAGATGACCGACGTCGCGTGGCACCTGCTCGCCGTGGAGCACGTGATGACGCAGGCGAAGGTGACCTTCGAGGGCGCCGAGGCGGGGCTCGCCCAGGGCTGACAGTCCCCCTGCCCTGCTCCGGAGCCCGGGTGGCTACCCCGCCGGGTTCTTGGGCGCGGGCGGCTCCTGCCCGGGCGCGATGAAGGCCCCCGTCGCGGGGTCTATCTGCCAGGCCGAGTACTGGTGCGTGAGCACGTCGCGCACCTGCCCCTGCTCGTAGCAGACCGAGTACACGACGAAGACCTCGTTCACGAAGTTGGGCCGGCCGTAGCGGTAGCAGTCCTGGTCGCCCTGCTTCTGGAGCGTGAGCGGGTGGCCCAGCAGGCCCCCGACCTCCTGGGTCGTCATCCCCGCGCGCAGCACCTTGATGCCGTGCGGCGTGACGACGGAGAAGGACGTTCCGTTTGCACGCCAAAGAGTGAAGAACCCCAGGGCGAGCACCACCGGCACCGCGGCGGCCACGAACCAGGTGAAGGTGAAGCGGTTGGACTTCTTCTTGGACCCTTCGCGGAAGGCCGTGAACAGGGCGTCCGGGGAGGTGTCCGCCGGGGCATCGTCCGGAGTGACCGGGAAGGAGGGATTGGGAGTACTCACCCTTCTTGAATGCCGTCAGTGCCCGCCGGATTCAAGCGATGGACTGCCGGGGAGTCCACAGGCCGTACGCCTCCCCGGCCACTGCAGGGGTCATCCGGGGTGGGATACGCCCGGATGTCCGGTTCCGGGCCAGGCGTGCGAGTTCACAATCGGCGCGGTGCGGGACTGCTACAGGGCACACCCTGAGAAACATCTCGAGGAGTCACACGTCATGGCGAAGCGCGCGGCCGCCAAAGGTACCCCCCAGAAGCTCGTGGACCGGGACGTCGTCCCCCCGGGCACGGAGGTGCCGGACAGCGACCTGTTCTTCAACCGGGAGCTGTCGTGGCTGGCCTTCAACGACCGGGTGCTGCAGCTGGCCGAGGCGCCGGATGTGCCGCTGATGGAGCGGCTGAAGTTCACCTCCATCTACGCGCGCAACCTGGATGAGTTCTTCATGATCCGCGTGGCGCGGCTGCACGAGCAGCTCACCGCGCGCGTGGGCCGCCTGGTGCCGGACGGCGCGTCCCCGGGCGACACGCTGGACAAGCTGCACACGGGCATCCTGGAGCAGGGCCGGCGCCACGCGGACTGCTTCGAGAAGGTCCTGCGCCCCGCGCTGGCGGAGAAGGGGCTGCGCATCCTGTCCATGAAGGAGCTGGACGCGGATCAACGCGCGCAGGTGGAGCAGCGCTTCCGAGATCAGATCTTCCCCGTGCTCACGCCGCTGGCCATCGGGCTGGGACGGCACTTCCCGTACATCTCCAACCTGTCCCTGAGCCTCGCGGTGCTCCTGCGTGACCCGGTGGCGGAGGAGGAGAGCGTGGCGCGGGTGAAGGTGCCCAAGGAGATTCTCCCCCGCTTCGTGCCGCTCAAGGGGGGCGCGCTCTTCGTGCCGCTGGAGGAGATCATCGCGCAGCACCTGGGGGACCTGTTCCCCGGGATGGAGGTCCTCAACTGGAGCCTGTTCCGCGTGACGCGCGACGCGGACTACACCGTGTCCGAGGACGCGGAGGACCTGCTCAAGGCGGTGGAGACGGAGCTCAGCCAGCGCCGCTTCGGGGACGTCATCCGCCTGGAAATCCAGGCGGGGATGAACGCGAAGCTGCTGGAGCCGCTGGTGGAGGCGCTGACGCTGGAGCCCCGGCAGGTGTACGAGGAGCACGGCCTCCTGGACCTGGCGGACGTGATGTCGCTGGCGATGACGCCGGGCTTCTCCGAGCTGCGCGACCCGCCCTGGACGCCGGTGACGCAGGCGCGGCTGCGCACGGACAACGAGTCCGCGGACGGAGGGGGCACGGTGATGTCCGCGATGCGCCGGGGCGACCTGCTGGTGCACCACCCCTACGAGTCCTTCACCTCCTCCGTGGAGCGCTTCGTGAGCGAGGCGGTGGAGGACCCGGACGTGCTGGCGCTGAAGCAGACGGTGTACCGCACGTCGGACAGCTCCCCGCTGGTGCCCGCGCTCATCCGCGCGACGGAGCACGGAAAGCAGGCGGTGTGCATGGTGGAGCTGAAGGCGCGCTTCGACGAGCGCACCAACATCCGCTGGGCGAACGCGCTGGAAGAGGCGGGCGTGCACGTCGTGTATGGGATTCCCAGCCTGAAGACGCACGCGAAGGCCATCCTCATCGTGCGGCGCGAGGGCGAGCGGGTGCGGCACTACGTGCACATCGGCACGGGCAACTACAACCCGAAGACGGCGCGGCTCTACACGGACCTGGGGTTGTTCACCACGGACCCGGACATTGGCGCGGACGTGGCGGACGTCTTCAACTTCCTCACCGGCTTTGGCCGGCCGCGCTCCTTCCGCAAGCTGCTGGTGGCGCCGCTGACCATGCGCGAAGGGCTGATGGAGGAGATCAAGAAGACCCAGGCGGCGCACACGCCGGAGGCGCCCGCGCGCATCATGATGAAGATGAACGCGCTGGTGGACCCGGGCATCATCCGCGCGCTCTACGACGCGTCCCGCGCGGGCGTGCGCGTGGACCTCAACGTGCGCGGCATCTGCTGCCTGAGGCCAGGGGTGCCGGGCGTGTCGGAGCACATCCGGGTGGTGTCCAACCTGGGCCGCTTCCTGGAGCACCCGCGCATCTACGCCTTCGAGCGGGGCGCGACGTCGCGGTGCTACATCGGGTCCGCGGACATGATGCCGCGCAACCTGGACCACCGGGTGGAGATATTGGCGCCGGTGGAGGACCCCACCCTGGCCGCGCAGGTGAAGGACGTGGTGGAGCGCTGCATGGTGGACACCAGCGGCGCGTGGGAGCTGGGCTCGGATGGCACGTGGCGGCGGCGCACCGCCACCATGTCCAACGACAAGCGCTCCGCCCAGGGTGAGCTCATGGAGCGCGCCATCCGCATGGTTCATATGCAGAGCGGGCGCCCCGTGGCCTGAGCGGGCCCCTACGGCTCAAATCTCGTGGTTCACCAGGTTGAACACCGCCACGCGGTGCGACTGGGGGAACAGCACGATGAACAGGTGGTTCCAGTCAGACGCGCCCGGGGCCACCAGGTACGAGCTGTAGAAGTAGCGGATCTGCACCTGCTCCGTGCCGTTGCCAATCTCCGTGAGCAGGTGCGGGTCCAGCGCGTCGAAGAAGAAGAGCGCGTCGGACAGCGTGCTGAACGGCACCGTGCCCCGGTCCTGCCAGGGGTAGTAGCTGTAGTCCTGCGACAGCGCGAACACCGACTCCACCGCGTCCGCCAGCGTGGGCGCCTGCGTCGAAGTCCACGGGAAGCCGTAGACGTCCAGCGTGCCGTCACACCAGTTGTTGTGCGTGTCGCACTCGTCGTTGCCGGCCTCCATGATGGACTCCAGCAGCGGCGTCGGGCCCTCCCACTCCAGCTCGATCTGGCTCAGCTTCGACTCCACCGTGCGCACGGACTGGGTGGACTCGGGCGCCGTCGGCGTGGGCTCCTCCGTCGGCGCGGGCGCGTTGTTGCACGCACCCAGGAACAGCGCGGAAGCCAGCACGGACCACTTCAGGGTGTTTCGCGACATGTGGACGACCTCGGGGGGATGAAGCGAGGGAGGCCCGCGTGTGCCACAGCCCCCTCCCCACCCTCAAGCCTCAACAGGTCTCCCGTGCACGTGTCACCGCGCCGTGACGCGCGGGGTTGGAAATCTTCAGCCCCGCTCGCCCAGGGCGCTCCGCGCGGCGTCCTCGCGGCGGTGGGCCTCCACCTCCGGGACCTCCTCCCAGCGGATCCACCCGGCGCGCGCCGCGTGCCTCGCGGCGGCCACCGTGTCGTCCACGACGACCAGCTCACTGCCCGCGTCGCGGATGTCCTTCGCGATGGCCTCCATCTCCTCGTCGCGCTTGGAGCCCCCCGGCACGTTGCGGATGTAGACGCAGCGGATGCGGTCCGGGTACTCGCGCACGATGGTGCGGTAGTGCTCCGCGTCCTCCTGGCCGCTGTCCCCAATCAGCACGAAGGGCAGATGCGACAGCGTCTCCAGCACGCCGCGAATCTTGTCCAGCTTGTGCCCGTGCCCCCCGCCCGGCGCGAAGCCGTGGCGAGACAGGCCCCAGTCGCGCAACAGCAGCGGACCAATGGGGATGCGGTGGATGGCGAGGAACTCGTCCAGGTGCTCGTAGAGGTTCCACGGGCTGCTGGACACGTAGAAGATGGGGTTGTCCGCCCCGCCGCTCGCGCCCGCCTGGAGCGCCGCGTAGAACGCGTCCACGCCCGGGAAGGGCAGCCGCACCCGGTGCTCCGTGAGGAACAGCGCCCACGCGCGCTTGAGCGGATCCGTCACCCCCGTGGCGATGACCGTGTCGTCGATGTCGCTGATGACGCCCAATTCCGCGCTCGTCCCCGCCACCCGCACCGGCGCGGTCACGCGCGGCACGCCTTCGGCCTCCGGCGACAGGAGCTCCAGCTCCACCATGTGCCAGCCGGAGCGCACGCCTTCAGGAGGCGGCACCCACAGCTCCAGGAAGCCCTCCTCGTCCGTCACGCCCTCCCAGCGCTTGTCCCCCCAGCGCACCGCCACGTGCGCGCTGGAAACCTCCCGCGTCATGTAGCGCTTGTAGGAGGCCACGGCGCTGCTCCACAGCGTGTGGCGCTGGCGCTGGGGCGTCACCTTGCGCTCCTCCAGCACGCGCGCCTTGATGACCACGCGCTCAGGGGTGCCGTAGCCCCGGTAGGGCAGGATGCGCAGCGGCGGGGCGATGCCCAGCCCCTTGCGCACGCGGCGGCTCAGCACGTCGTAGTGGGCATCCGCCTTGACGGCGAAACGGAACAGCAGCGGGTACAGGTCGGGCATGGCGGGTGCTCGCGAGTCTACCGTCCCCTCCGTCAATCGTGGCGGCCCAACGTCCGGTCCAGGTTGTATGCGGCGCTGATGAGCGACAGGTGCGTGAGCGCCTGCGGGAAGTTGCCCATCGCCTCGCCGGACATGCCCGTCTGCTCCGCGTACAGCCCCAGGTGGTTCGCGTAGCCCTGCATCCGCTCGAAGATGAGCCGCGCCTCGTCCAGCAGGTCCGGCCGCACGCTGCTCGCGCGTGTCATCGCCTCCACCAGCCAGAAGCTGCACAGGTTGAAGGTGCCTTCGCTGCCTTCAATCCCATCCAGCTTCTCGTCCGCCTCGTAGCGGAACACCAGGCCGTCCGACGTCAGGCCTCCCTCCTTCGGCGCCTTCCGGATGACGTCCAGCGTGGAGATCATCCGCGGATCCACCGGCGATAGGAAGAACACCAGCGGCATCAGGAGGTTCGCCGCGTCCAGCGATTCGTGCCCGTAGGCCTGGATGAAGGCGCCCTTCTCCTGGCACCAGCCCTTGTCCATGATCTCCTCGAAGATGGCGTCGCGCGTCTTCAGCCACTTCGCCCGGTCCGCCGGCAGGCTGCGCTTGTCCGCGAGCCGGATGGCCCGGTCCACCGCCACCCAGCACATCAGCTTCGAATAGACGAAGTGACGGCGCGAGCCGCGAATCTCCCAGATGCCCTCGTCCTCCATCTGCCAGTGGTCGCACAGCCAATCCACCAGCCGCCGCAGGTGCCGCCAGAAGTCATACGAGATGGGCGTGGCGTACTTGTTGGACAGGTACACGGAGTCCATCAGCTCCCCGTAGATGTCCAGTTGCAGCTGGTTCGCCGCGGCGTTGCCAATGCGCACCGGCCGCGCGCCGCCGTAGCCGCGCAGGTGATGCAACTGCTCCTCGTCCGGCACCCGGCTGCCGTCCAGGCGGAACATCAGCGGCAGCGGCCCGTCCCCGTTCTCCGCGCAGCGCTTCTCCACCCAGCGCATGAAGGCGGCGGCCTCCTCGTTGAAGCCGATGCGGATGAACGCGTAGATGGTGAAGGCCGCGTCGCGCAGCCAGCAGAAGCGGTAGTCCCAGTTGCGCGTGCCGCCGGGGGACTCCGGCAGGCTGCACGTGGGCGCCGCGATGATGGCCCCGGACGGCTCGAAGGTCATCAGCTTCAGGGCCAGCGCCGAGCGCTGCACCATCTCCCGCCACCGCCCCGTGTACTTGCACTTGGACACCCAGTGGCGCCAGTAGTCCACCGTGTCGCGGAAGAGCTTCTCCGCGGAGTCGTGCGTGTGCAGGTGGTGGTGGCAGCCCTCCACGCCGCCCTCGCGCAGGGTGAAGACCGCGGACTGGCTCTCCTTCAGCGTGAAGTGCGCGACGACGCCGTTCTTCTCCTGCTTCAGGGGAATGGGCGTCACCAGCTGCATGCTCAGGCCCTTGGAGATGAAGGCCGCGCCGCCCTTCACCACGTGCGTCTCATGCTCGTCCCGGGCGTAGTTGAACGCCGGGAAGCACTCCATGCGGAAGGACATCTCCCCGCGAACCACGCGGATGCGCCGCAGGACCTCGCGCCCCTCCGCCTTCGCCCCCTTCCCCAGGGGCATCAGGTCGATGAGCTCTCCCACGCCGTTCGGCGTGTAGAAGCGCGTCACCAGCACGTTGGTGTCCGGCCAGTAGAACTGCCGCTTCATCACCCCGTCCGGCTCCGGGGACACGCGCCAGTAGCCGCCCCTCTCCGGGTCCAGCAGCGCCGCGAAGATGCTGGGGCTGTCGAAGTGCGGATAACACAGCCAGTCGATGGTGCCCTCGTTGCCCACCAGCGCCACCGTGCGCAGGTCGCCGATGATGCCGTGGTCTTCAATGGCGATGCCGCCCCTCAGGTCCTCGTGGTGGGGATTCACCGGGCATGCTCCTGGAACGAGATGACGTGCTTGATGCCGCCCTTCGCCTCCGCCACCTTCGCGAACTCCGACGGCGGGTGGCGCTGGGTGATGAGCGCCTCCAATCTCCCCGGCCACTTCGCGCGGAAGCGGGCCAGGTCCTCCAGCGCTTCACGGAAGTCGCTGTCCGACGCGTTCACCGTGCCGAACATCACCCGGTTGCCCAGGACGAGCTGCCCCAGGACCTGGTCGCCTTGCAGCTCCAGCGGTTCCTCGCGCCCGGGCACGCCGGTGAAGATGAGCACGCCGTTCTCCTCCAGCACCTGGAGCGAGTCGAAGGCCACCTTCGACGCCCCCGTCGCCTCGTAGATGACGTCCACGCCGCCCAGCTGCTTCTTCAAGGCCTCCACCGTCACCTCCTTCGAGGAGAGGTACGGCGCGCCCACCGCTTCGGACGCGGCGGCCTTCTCGTTGGGCTTGGGGCTGCGCGAGTACACCGTCACGTCGAAGCCCGCGCGCATCAGCGCCATGGCCCCCAGCTGCGCCACCGGCCCCGCGCCCAGCACCAGCGCCTTGCCGGGGTTCAGCTTCCACGGCAGGCGGGACTGGATGTGCGCCACCTCGCGCAGGCCCTTCTCCGCGATGGTGAGCGGCTCGGTGAGCACGGCCACGCCGCGCAGGTCGTCGTCCGCCTTGTGCAGGTAGGCCGCGTCCTCCACGAAGTGCTCCGCGCAGAAGCCGTGCGCGCCCTGGATGCCGCGCTCCGTGTAGTCCCCCGTCACGCAGAAGTCCGGGTGGCCATGGCTGCACGCGGGGCAGCGCGTGTGCGGACAGGGCCTGCGCACCCGGGGCACCACCAGGTCCCCTGGCTTCAGGCCCTGCACGTGCGCGCCCACCTCCATCACCTCGCCCAGGCACTCGTGGCCCAGGATGAGGTGGTCCTCGCCCTTGGGCGCCGCGCCGTGGTTGCCCTTCAGGATGTCCTGGTCGGTGCCGCACACGCCCACCTCCAGCGTGCGCACCTTGACCTGGGTGGGCGAGTGCAGCCGCGGTTCGGGAACGTCGAGGACGCGCACCTCGCGCGAGGGGAACATGACGGCCACGGCCTTCATGGGTGGGGTGACTCCTTCCGGGCGAAGTGCTGAAGGTCCCAGGACAAGGGGTGCGGACTTGGGACCCATGTCGCAAGTGCCCGTCCGCCGCCCTGCGTTTCCCACCCGGCCCACCAGAGGGGACCGCCGCTGAACAGCCCGGGCCGCCCGCCTGCCTGGAGGGCGACACTCGCGGCCGCGTGAAAGCACTGCCCCCCTGGGGGCGCGCGGGTCTATAGAAACGGGCCGTGCGTGCGACCCCCGCCTCCCGACGCAGCCGCGCCACCGC
Organism: Corallococcus sp. AB011P; assembly: GCF_003611605.1. Lineage (NCBI taxonomy): Bacteria > Pseudomonadati > Myxococcota > Myxococcia > Myxococcales > Myxococcaceae > Corallococcus > Corallococcus sp. AB011P. Next base: position 255,157 of record NZ_RAVX01000007.1, on the reverse strand, counting down.
CATCGGTGCCACGGCCTTCCTGATGCTCGCCCTGCCCTTCCTGGTGCTGGGGGTGTTCTTCCTCGGCCAGAAGGCGCGCATGGACCTGCGCTGTGAGCCCCAGGGCCCGTGCGTCCTCAGCCGCTCCAGCTGGCTGGACCAGGAGGAGGTGGGCCGCTACGCGCCCGGGGACATCCAGGGCGTGGAGGTGGCCCGCAGCCGCAGCACCCGCAAGGGCGCGGCGCCCATCTTCCGGGCCCAGCTGCAGACGACCTCCGGCGTCCAGCCGCTCGCCTACCAGTGGACGGAGTCCGAGCCGGAGGCCCAGGCCTTCGCGGACACCGTGCGGCGCTACCTCGCCGGTCCCCGCACGGACGCACTCGCGGTGTTCCAGGACGACCGCAAGGCGTCGCTGCGCGTGGGCGGCGCCTTCACCACCGTGGGCCTGGGCGTGCTCGCCCTGAGCCTGTGGCTGCTCTCCCGCACGCTGGCGCATCGCAAGGCGGAGCGGGCCGCCGTCTCCTGACGGACGACAATGCGCGCCGAAAAGCAGCCGACCGGGCGCCTTGGACTTCACTTCCTGTCCTACAGTGAAAGGCGCCTGCCCGCTTCCAGGCCCCTCCTGTGCGACCGCGGGGCAGGTGAATAGGTTGTGGCGAATGTTTCGACGCCTCATCGAGCGGATGCGGGGCCTGCGCCGGGCGGCGCCCTACCTCCTTCGGCCCGCGAATGTGGACGCGGACCGGGCGAAGATCTCCATCGCGCAGCTGGACCACCACTACTCCAACAAGGTCGTGGCGCTGAAGGACGTGAACCTCAACGTCCGCTCGGGTGAGTTCGTCTGCCTGCTCGGCCCTTCCGGCTGCGGCAAGTCCACGCTGCTCTACGCGCTCGCCGGTCACGTGGTGCCCACCGGCGGCCGCGTGGCCATTGACGGCAAGCCCATCCACGGGCCCGGTCCGGACCGGTTGCTCATGTTCCAGGAGGCGGCGCTGTTCCCGTGGCTCACCGTGCGCGGCAACATCACCTTCGCGCTGGCCGCCCGGGGCGTGCCCCGCACCGAGCGCCGCGAGCGGGCCAACGCCTTCATCCAGCGCGTGCGCCTGGAGGGCTTCGAGGACACGCTGCCCCACCAGCTCTCCGGCGGCATGAAGATGCGCGCCAGCCTGGCCCGGGCGCTCGCGGTGGACCCCACCGTGCTGCTGATGGACGAGCCCTTCGGCGCGCTGGACGCCCAGACGCGCGTGCACATGCAGGAGCTGTTGCAGTCCATCTGGCTGCGCTCCGGCAAGACCGTGGTGTTCGTCACCCACGACGTGCAGGAGGCGCTGATGCTGGGCACCCGCGTGGTGCTGATGGCGCCCCGGCCGGGCCGCGTGGTGGAGGACCTGGAGATTCACCTGCCCATGCCGCGCTCGCTGGAGGACCCATCCCTGGACGCGATGGCACGCGACATCCGCCACCGGCTGCGCGCCGCGGAAGAGCACGCCCCGGAGGCCCCGCCCGCGGAGCCCGTGCACCGCCGCACGCGCACGCCGTCCAGCCTGCCTCGCCCAAGCGTCGTGAGCAGCCGTTAGAGGGGACACCGCCATGCTGAAGTGGGCGCAGAAGCTGGGGATGATCGCGCTGCTCTTCGCGCTCTGGGAGGGGCTGTCCCGCTCGGGCATGTGGAACAAGCACCTGTTCCCCGGGCCGCTGGAAGTGATTCAGACGCTCATCGCCATGGCCCGCGACGGACAGCTGGGCGGCGCCACGCTGCGCTCGCTGGGCCGGCTGACGCACGCCTACCTCATGTCCGTGAGCATCGGCGTCCCGCTGGGGCTCTGCATCGCGCGGCTGTCCTTCTTCCGCAACGCGGTGAAGCCGGTGGTGATGGGCCTGCAGGCCCTGCCCTCCATCTGCTGGCTGCCCCTGGCCCTGCTGTGGTTCGGCCTCAACGACGCCGCCATCCTCTTCGTGGTGGTGATGGGCAGCGTGCTGGGCATCGCCATCGCCACCGAGGACGCGGTCAACGGCCTGGACCCGCAGCTGGCCCGCGTGGCCAGCACCCTGGGCGTGCGGGGCCTGCGCTTCTACTTCGGCGTGCTCCTGCCCGGCGCGCTGCCCGGCATCGTCACCGGCCTCAAGCTGGGGTGGAGCTTCGCGTGGCGCGCGCTGCTCGCGGGCGAGCTGCTCTTCGTCTCCGGCGGCCTGGGCCAGCTGCTCACCATGGGCCGTGAGCTGATGGACGTGTCGCAGGTGATGGCTGTGATGCTGGCCATCATCCTCATCGGAATCACGGTGGACCGCGTCCTCTTCCAGACGGTGGAGACGCGCCTCAGGCGCCGGTGGGGCCTGACGGCCTCCGTGTGAGCCTCAAGACGCTTGTGCACTCACGGGCATTGATAACAGGCGGGGAATCTCCATTAGCGTGACGCACCATGCATTCCGCGCGTCCGCTGTCCCTGCTCCTCGGTGTCTGCACCGTCCTCCTGGTGGGCGTCACGTCCTGCAAGAAGGACACGCCCTCCGGCGCCAACGCGCCCCTGCGCGTGGCCTTCTTCCCCAACATCACGCATGCGCAGGCGTTGGTGGCGAACTCGGAGGGGCTCTTCGGGTCGCAGCCCGGCATGGGCCACGTGGAGGTGCGGCAGTTCAACGCGGGCCCCGCGGCCATGGAGGCGCTGGTGGCGGGCTCCGTGGACGTGGCCTACGTGGGCCCGGGCCCCGCCATCAACACGTACCTCAAGGCCGGCAAGGAGCTGCGCATCATCGCGGGCGCGGTGAACGGCGGCGCGGTGCTGGTGGTGAAGAACGTGAAGACGGCCGCGGAGCTCAAGGGCAAGAAGCTGGCGACGCCGCAGCTGGGCAACACGCAGGACATCGCCCTGCGCACCTGGCTGAAGGCCCAGAAGCTGAGCATCACCACGGACGCGGGCGGCGACGTGCAGGTGATTCCCATCAGCAACCCGGACATCCTGGCGCAGTACCTCCAGGGCGCCATCGAGGGCGCGTGGGTGCCCGAGCCCTGGGGCGCGCGCATGCTCGCCGAAGGGGGCGGTCACATCCTGGTGGACGAGCGCGACCTGTGGCCGGACAAGCGCTTCCCCACCACGGTGGTGGTGACGACGAAGAAGGTGCTGGAGACGCAGCGCCCGCGCATCGCGGCGCTCCTGGGCATCCACGTGCGGCTCACCGAGCGCTGGCGCGCGGACCCGGCGGCCTTCGCCACGTCCGTCAACGCCGCCTTCGGCCAGCTCACGCGCAAGCCCCTGCCGGCGCCCGTGCTCCAGGACGCGTTCTCCCGCCTGGAGCCGAGCCTGGACCCGGTGCCCGCCGCGCTGAAGACGTCCGCCGAGCACGCGAAGTCACTGGGCTTCATCCCCAGTGACGACGTCGCGGGGCTCGTGGACCTGAGCGTCCTGGACGAGGTGCGCGGCGGCGCGAAGCCGAACTAGTCCTGCTTCTCCCCCAGGAGGGACAGGGCCACGTTGTCCGTCTCGTCCACCTGGTAGAGGGCCAGGACCTGCTGCCCCTTCTCCGGTTGCTTGTGGATGGTCAGGTTGGTCATGTCCAGTGGCACCACCGGACCGGTCACGTCCTTCACGTACAGGGTCATTCCGGATCGCTTCACCACCGGCCCGCTGACCTGACGCATCTTGTCCGGGTCCGCGGTGATCTGCCGCACGGGCAGGCCCGGGGAGACGATGCTCGGCGTCAGGGTGGGGACGGTGTCCCCGGCGTTGGACGGGCTGGTGCTCGCCCGCTCGGTGTAAATCCCCAGCATGTATCCGGATTGGTCGCCGTCCTTGGTGACCGTGGGTTCACTCGCCAGGGCGGGGCCCGCGCACAACAAGAGGCCGAGCGTTGGCGCGGTCCACGCCATGGCTCGCCAACGTCGGGGGAATCCGTGCATCATGGTGCCACCTCCGTGTCACGGGGGCGCTGCCCCCGGGGTCTGTCCCAACGTAGGGTGGGTGGCACTGAATGTTCAGCGGCGGAACACGGGCCGTGCGTGAGGCCGCTTCCCCACAGTAGGGTGGCGCGCACGCGAGCCAAGGACCGCTCGCATACAAATACGAGGCACCTTTGGCTGGACGTACCGACGAGCAGCACCGCATCGCTCTCTTCATCGACTTCGAGAACCTGGTCACCAACACCGGCATCAGCGCCAACAACTTCGACCTGCAGCCCGCCCTGGACCAGCTCCTGGAGCAGGGCAAGGTCGTCTTCCGCCGCGCGTACTGCAATTGGTCGCGCTTCGAGGACGCGAAGCAGCGCCTGCACGACGTGGGCGTGGAGCTGGTGGACGTGCCCCCCTCCACCCGCGCCGGCAAGAACAGCGCGGACATGCGCCTGGTCATCGACGCGCTGGAGCTGTGCTACGCGCGCGAGCAGATCGACACCTTCGTCATCGCCTCCGGCGACAGCGACTTCTGCCCGCTGGCGTACAAGCTGCGTGAGAACGGCCGCACCGTCATTGGCCTGGCCGTGCGCGAGGCCAGCTCCCAGATGTTCGTGCGGGCGTGCGACCAGTTCATCTACATGAAGCCCAAGAACCGGGGCGAGTCCTCGCACAAGGACAAGGACCACGGCGGCCGGGGCTCCAAGTCCGACGAGGGCAAGGGCGGCAAGCGGGGTGGGAAGGGCCACGACAAGGGCCACGACAAGGGCGGCAAGGAAGGCGCCGAGTCCAAGGGCGGCAAGCCCAAGGCGGAGGTGCCCGCCGTCGCGCGCGAGGTGGTGCAGAGCCTGCTGCGTCGAGCGACCGGCCCGCTCAACCCGTCACTCGTCAAGGAGACCATCGTCCGCAAGGAGCCCGACTTCGACGAGCGCGACCACGGCTTCTCCACCTTCGCGCGGCTGCTGGAGGCGCTGGAGCAGGAAGGGCTCCTGCGCCGCATCCAGCAGGGGCGCCAGGGTTACATCGTGGGCCCGGATTCGGACTTCGGCGCTCCGGCGCGCGAGACCAAGGGCGGCAAGGGGCGCCACGCCAAGGCGCCCACCCCGGTGGAGGAAGAGGAAGAGGAGCTGGAGTCCTATCCGGACCCGGACGACGAGGGGCTGTAGTCAGCCCTCCCGTCGTTGAAGCTCGGTGAAGCGAGCCTCCACTACGTCGCGCGCGGCGTGGTGGACTCGCAGAGGTGCTCCAGGAACTCCGGCAGCAGGCGGGCGGACATCACCCACAGCTTGCCGTCGCCCAGGTCCGCCAGGGACACGCGCTCCGCGTACTCCACGCAGGTGGCCTCCACGTAGTGGACGAACACCTTGCGGTCGCGCGCGCGGTACCACTCCGCCGCGCGGCCCAGCAGCGCCACGAACGCGTCCTGCACCTCCGGACGCGCGTCGTCCTCCAGCGGCACCAGGCGCACGCCGTCCAGCACGTTGAAGAGGTTCAAGCCCGGCTGCGCGGACTCGAACACCGCGAAGGCCACGGCGCGGCCTTCATGGCGGGCCACCACCAGCTCGCGCTCGCGGGACAGGCCCGCGTCACCCCAGCCGGTGCGCGTGGTCTCCAGGTCGAAGCGCTCCGGCACCAGGTCCAGCGCCTCCCGGTAGGCCTCCGGGCGGGTGCCGGCCACGCGGGCGAAGAAGCTGGCGCGCTCCTCCTGGGTGGGCGCGCCCAGGGTGATGTTCGCGGGCTGCGTCCAGGTGCTGTCCACCTCGCCCTCCATCAGGCGGAAGGGCACGAGGCACGTCTGGCCGGTGTGCGCGTACCAGCTGGCGAAGTCGAACTTCGTGTAGCGCACCCAGCGCACGTTCGCCTCGCAGTAGGCGAAGAACCACTTCACCTCCGGGTCCGCCTGGGTGGGCTCGTAGCCGCGCAGGTAGATGTCGCGCAGGGCCTCGCGCGCGGTGGAGCGGCTGCCCGGGGGCTGGTGCCGCGCCAGCTGGTGCGCCATCCAGCTGCCCGCGTAGGGCTTGAGCACGGACAGCGTGGCCTCCATGCCGTCCTCCGCGGGGCGCACCACGCGGTAGCCCAGCAGCGGCGCCTCCTGGAGCTTGTCCTGCGTGCGGGAGAACTGGTCGCGCAGGCTGGTGAACTTCTCCGGCTCCTTGCCCGGCAGGCGGAAGTAGCCGGAGCGCTCGAAGAGCTTCCAGGTGGCGTCGTTCCAGTCGCCCTCCACCTTGGTGGTGGGGTGGGCCTGGGCCTCCACCAGCGCGCGCCACGCGCGGGCCCCTTCGGCGTCCAGGGGCCGGACGCTCACGCCGCAGCGGCGGCCATGGGGCGTGCTGGAGATGTTGCGCACCTCCGCGCGCAGCCGCACCGGCGCGTGGCCCTCCAGCCCGACCTCCATCACCGGCAGGCGCAGGCCCGGGTACATCAGGTCCTCGCCGGGCTCGGTGAGGAAGGACAGGCCTTCGTAGGAGACATCCAGCAGGCCGCGGTGCACGTGCACCTGGGGCCAGAGCGGGTGGTCGAACTCCACCGTGCAGGACGCGTGGGCCTGCGTGCGGCGCAGCCAGCGGTGGCGGAAGCGCACCAGCGACGTGGGCGCCGGCATCAGGAGCAGTCCGCCCTCCACGCGCGCGGCGTCCGTCTGGAAGTGCACCACGCTGGAGTAGCCGAACGCCTCCAGGGTGAGGGGCCCGGGGGGGAGCACGCCTTGCAGGTTCCAGCCGAACGCGTCCTGGAGCGGCTCGAAGAAGGCGCAGGTGACTTCCGCCACGGCCTGCCCATCACGCGAGCGCAGCACGCCGCGGGCCTGGCGGGACGCGAGCGCTTCGCAGATGCGCGCGACGCGGTCCGCGTGGTCGATCTGCTCGCGCCACACGGGCCGCGTCTCCGGCGTGAGCAGCAGGCCGTTGTCACGCAGCGACTCCAGCAGGCCCACGATGCGGCGGCCCGCGTCCAGCGGCGGCGCGACGAAGCGCAGGCTCACCTCAGGGCGCATGGCGTTGACGCCAATCACCTCCGCGTCCAGCGCGGTGGCCCACCGCTCGCCTTCACCCACCACCACGGACGCGGCCTGTCCCTTGCGGGGCACCGCACGCGACTCCAGGTGGAGCGTCAGGTGCTCCAGCGACAACTGCACCAGACGGCCAGGAGAGAAGTCCGCGCCAAACGAGGCCGCCGCGCTGAGCTCGGTTCCCACCCGGTATCCGAGGAGGGCTTCGCGGCCGGCCGGCGCGTCGTGAGTGTCAGTGTGCATGCGGGGGCTCCCTGATGTCCTACGGGGCATGATCTTACGACGTCCGAAGAAACTGTGTTGTCCCCAGTTACGCGTGACCCGGGGAACTCGGATTCCCACAGAGTGGAGATCATTCATCCCTTCTGCACTGAGACCTTCGGGCCGGTGGGGCGGCCACGCGTTGGACTGTCGCGAATTGGTTTCTCACGAGTCGGGGATTTCCTTCACGGACAGACGCATGGCCTTCCGAGACAGGTTCAGCGCTGTCCCTCCCCTCGGGTCGTGCGGACCCCAGAAACACAGGGTGATTCCGACACATGGAACACGAGGGACATGTCGCATGTCTACTGGTGAGACATGACTAGCCTTGGGGGACGGAGGCCGGGGCGACACACGTCGGGGATGACTCGGCTCCCCGCGAGGCGTTATCCCGGGAGCACGCCATGTCCTCCGCCCTGTCCACCCTCTGTCTCCACTGCGGCATGTGCTGTGACGGCACCCTCTTCACCCAGGTGCCGCTGCGGCCCCCCGAAGCGGAAGCCCTGCGCCAGCGCGGCCTGTCGCTGGCGGTGAAGGAGGACGGCACGGCAGTGCTACCCCAGCGCTGCGCCGCGCTGGAGGGTCTGTGCTGCACCGTGTACGCGGAGCGTCCCGAGGCCTGCCGTCGCTACCGCTGCCAGCTGTTCAACGCGCTGGCGGAGGGAGAGGTGTCCCTGGAGGAGGCCAAGGGCGTAGTGGATACCGCGCACGCCAAGGTGGACGCGGTGGTGCGCGGTGTGGGTTCCGCTGAGGACGGAAGGGGTCCCGCGATGCGTCAGGCGCGGGTGGCCGCGGCCTCGCTGACCTTGGCTCCTGAGACACGAGAATCCCTGGCGCACGCGGAGGTGTACCTGGACCAGCACTTCCGGGGGCGCTTCCGCCGTTCGGGCGGTTAGCGTGGCGAGGTCCTGCTCTCCGACCGAGGTCCTGCTTCCATGAAGACATCCCTGCTGGCCGTGTTGTCGTCCGCCGCGCTGTTCACCGGTGTACCGGCGTTCGCGCAGAACAGTGAGTTCGTGAAGTCCGCGCAGGTGGACCTGGACGGGGACGGCAAGCCGGAGGCGGTGTCGCTCACGGCGGGGGAGGACGGGAAGTTCACGTTGAAGGTGGGCGGCGCGACGTTGAAGGGCGACGCGTCCGGCAACGAGGTCCCGGGATTCCAGGTGGTGGACCTGGACACGGGAGACAAGTGGAAGGAGCTGCTGGTCCAGACGCTGGGGGAGGTGGACGACGGCCACCGCTACCTCGTCTACGGCTACGACGGCCGGGCGGTGAGGCCGCTGGGGAACGTGCACGCGCTGACGGAGGCGAAGGGCAACGGCATCGTCCTGGTCGATAGGTGGATGGGCTTCTGGCAGAAGCGGGACAAGTACACGCTGGACCGCAAGGCGTGGAAGCTGGTGCACGTGCCGCAGGAGCTGTACGCGGTGACGTACGCGCCGGGCGAAGAGGTCACGGCCACGGTGAAGAAGTCCTTCCCGCTGACGCAGAGCCGCACGGGCTCCGCGGTGGTGGCCACGACGGCGCAGGGCACGAAGGTGAAGGTGCTGGCCGCGAGCGTCCCCGCGAAGGGAGAGGTCCTGTACCTGGTGAGGTCGTCGACCGGGCTGGTGGGCTGGGTGCCCGGCAACGTCCTGGTGGAGTCCACGGAGGGACTGCCGCTGGCGGGGTGAGTTGCCTCGCGGCAGCCGCTATTTCGACATGAGGTCAGCGGTCCGTCGCGCCCAATCCACCTTCTCCCTGACGAGGAACGCCGCGAAGTCGGAGACGCTTCGTTCCTGGAGGAGACGGTCAGCGGTTTGTTCAATGAGCTTCCCCAGGTCATTGGGTTCATTGACATACCTGACGCCGAGTGCCGGATAGGCGCCTTGATACTCCACCCGGATGAGGGAGATTTCCACGCCCCTCAGTTGATCCTTCAGCTCGGCTTGCAATCCCTGGACAAGCCACTGAAGCATCGCGACAGCGAACTCATGTTTGTCTGGACACGCTGTGAGCATTCCAAGACTTGAGGGTTCGATGATTTGGTAACCCTTGCTCTCGACGGACTCCGCTTGCATCTGGAACCTCCAGGGCCTGCTGGATTGGGACTTCGCGATGAAATGGACATCCGCGCGGACCTGCGTCATCCACTTGGAGCACGGATGCGAATCACATTGCGTGCTCCGCATCCGTCGCAGACCAGATACCTCTCGAACATTGCCGGGTCTCCGGGAAAAGGCACATCATGAACCCGCAGGATTCCGTCCCCCTTCTCCGGGCAGCGGACCTGGGCCCCTGGATTCTCCGCGAGGATCTTCCCCGCTTCAATCCAGGCCTTGCTCGTCTCAGAGATCATCGTGGCCTTGTCACTCTTTTCGGAGGCTTGACCAATCCAGCTGGATTGAATCGCCCAGGCGCAACACCAGCCGGGCATCGCTTCCTTTATATGAGAAGCGACATGTCATTGTCTGGCCCGCGACTGTCATTGACTCCGCTCCTTCATGGGAGACGGTGATCAGCGGCGAGTCCATGACCTGGAGGGCCGTTTGTACCGACCGCTCGAAGAGATTGAATGAGAGACGCAATCTGACGCCACGGCGGTCCGTGACCTCGTAGCACCAGTATCCATCCTCGACGGTTCGTTCGACCGGGTCCGCGCTGAAGAACTCCAGGAGCTCAAGCTCGTCAGGAATCGAAAACACGCCGCTCTGGCCCTCACTCATCCACGCCGCCCTTCTGGGCGCCGGTGGCGAGGTCGACCTCGAACGTCTGCATCATCTCCGTCCGCATGTCCCAGTACTCACCGATGATGGAGCGCTCCGTCACCTGGATGATCTTCAAGCCATCCCATGACAGCCGCTTCGTCCGCCACCGCAGGCCTTCCGCGCCGTAGGCCACCATTTCGGTGAAGTCCGCGAACACCACGACTCCAGCTGAAGGCACGGCGCGGACGTCCGTCACGGGCATTACCTGGACTGCTTCCCAGGCACTGGGGTCGCGCGCCGTGACGAGGTAGCCCGCGCCTCGCGACACGACACAGAGCTTCTCTGGGTCCGGCATGGCGAGGACGCTGCTGACTCCCGCACCCTTCGCGTTTCCGAACGCGAACATGCCCAGCCAGGGTGCACCGCCTGCTGGCGTGACCTGCACCAGCAAGCCGTTCTGTCCCCCTGCGGTGTTCCCGGGGAAGAAATGCCGCGGAGAGTTCTGCGCGCCGGGGCCTTCATCCAGCACCTCCCACGTATAGGCGCCATGAAAGCCAGGGTTCGTCAGTTCATTCATGGCTCATCCTCAAGGTGAAAGGCCTACTCGACCAGGGCGAACTCCACCCGGCCCAATTGCTCATCCGTGGAGACGACCCTCACGTTGATGGGCATGCCCACGGTGAAGGTCCGCGTCTTGCCCACCATGGACAGCTCTCGCGTGTCCGGACGGTAGGGACCGCCCGCGAGTCCTTCCGCCGGCACCATGCCCTCCACCCACATGCCATCCAGTTGCGCGACGAGGCCGAAGGGCTTCACTCGCACGATGCGCGCGGGGAACTGCTGTCCGATGCGGGTGGACATGAAGCGCGCTTCCAACTCGTGGTGGCGGTCCCCCTCCGCGCGGTTGGCGGAGCGGGCGCGCACGTTGATGTGCTGGGAGAGCTCTTCAATCTCCGGGTCCTCGTGCATGAAGTCACGCCGGCCGTGGAGGTACGCCTTGATGAGTCGATGCACGGCCAGGTCCGCGTACCGGCGGATGGGCGACGTGAAGTGCAGGTACAGCGGCGCCGCGAGCCCGAAGTGCGGGCCCGGCTTCACCGTGTAGCGGGACGGGCCCAGCGAACGGCGCAGCACCGAGCGCAGCGCGGCTTCCGCCTTCGCGCCGGAGATCTGCCGATCGAACGCGGCCAGGGCCAGCGGGGTGATCTGCGCGCCAAAGCCCGCCGCGAACCCCGAGTGCAACGCGAACGCATTCACATCCGCCACGCGCTGCGGATCCGGCTGTTCATGCACGCGGTACACGGTGGGCACGCCACGGGTCATCAACCAGGTGGCGATCGCTTCATTGGCCGCGACCATGAAGCGCTCAATCATGTTGTGCGCGGAGGTGTCCTTCTCCCCGGCGAGCCCGGACACGGCGCCAGTGGCGGTGTCGAAGGTGAAACGCGCCTCGTCGCGGGACATGGTCATGCCGCCCCGGGCCGCGCGGGACACGGCGAGCCGTGCGGATGCCAGACGGAACCAGGGCATGGCCTCACGCACGGGCTCCATCGCGGGAGAGATGGAGTTGTCGTCGAGGAAGGCCGCGACCTCGTCGTAGTTCAGCCGCGCCCAGGACCGGATGAGGCTTTCATAGACATCCGCGGCGGTGACACGGCCGTCGGGGTCGATGCGCAATTCAACGGTGAGACAGTGGCGCTCCTCGTTGGGCACGAGGCTGAGCCAGTGAGCGGACAGCTCCTCCGGGAGCATGGGGAGCACGCGGCCCGCCAGGTACACGCTGGTGGCTCGGGCGCGGGCCTCCAGGTCCAGGGGGGTGTTCTCCTTCACGGACTCGCTCACGTCCGCGATGGACACGAGCAGGCGCACGGCGCCGTCAGGGCCCGCGGGCAGCACGGAGATGGCGTCGTCGATGTCTCGGGTGGACGGCGCGTCCACGGTGACGGTGGGGATGGAGCGCAGGTCGCGCCGGGCGCCGCCCAGGGCGTGGGGGGTCTCCTTCGCGCGGAGGGCTTCCTGGACGACCTCCTGAGGGAAGTCCCGATGGAGGCCGTGGCGGGCGATGACTCGCTCCAGGGAACGGTCGGCGCCGGGCTCCAGGCGATAGAGGAGGACGACCTTGCCGTCCGCGATGCGGGCGACGACTGCGTCGTTGTGTTGGACGGGGGTGGTGCCCGGGTCCAGGGGCCAGTCGGTGTTGGAGACCTCCTTGTCGATGCGCAGGAAGAAGGCGCCCTTGCGCGACACGACCTCGCCGTAGACGACGGTGCGGGTGCGCTCCACGAGCGACAGGCCGGACGCGGTCCACCGGCCCTCGCCGGACGCGGTCACGGTGGCGGAGACGACGTCACCCGCGAACAGGGGGTTCAGGTCCGGAGGAGGAATGAAGGCGGACAGCACCTCCGGGGTGCCGGGCTTCTGCACGGTGAGGAAGCCGAAGCCACGGGGATGCACGTCGACGCGGCCGGTGACGGTGCGCGGGGAAGCGGAGGTGTCCATGTCGGTGCCGTCGTAGCCCACCTCACGGGTACGCGGGGAGATGTTGGGATGCATGTTGCGGCTACGACGACGGATTGAGTGACATCCTGACCTGACGTCAGTGGGCTCCTTGCGTTTGCGTCGAATATGGACCTGATTTCAGCAGAGCCAGGCCAGGAGGAACCCGTGACTTCGCCCACCCGTGACATGACGCTGGAGCAGGTGCGGAAGCTCGCGCAGCTCATCACCCGGGAGCTGGGCGACAAGGGCGGCGGACACCCACTCTTCTCGCTGCTCGGCCCGAACCATGAGTCCGTGCGGCTGCCGACGGAGGTGCTCGAGCTGATGCAGCAGCTGCTCGCCATCCTGGCGTCGGGGGATGCCGTCACCGTGGTCCCTGTCCACAAGGAGCTCACGACCCAGCAGGCCGCGAACCTGCTCAACGTCTCGCGGCAGCATCTGGTGCAGTTGCTCGACGAGGGCCGGATTCCCTTCCACCGCACGGGCACCCATCGTCGCGTCTACAGCAAGGACGTCCTTGAGTACCGCGCACGGCAGAAGGCCGACCGCCGCTCCCAACTCGACGCGATGATGCGCGAGAGCCAGGACGCCGGGGCTTATCCCGAACTCGACTGATGACTGTCACTGCATGGCACTCACAGTAGCGGCGCCCTTCCCTCGGTCCGTCCCTCCCAGAGGCAGCCCCTCCGGTGTCGGACAGTTCGCGCGCCTTCCGTTCCGGAAGCCCTGTCCTCGCCCGGACGGAGGCGCATCCTCGTAAACCCTGGCATCCGGCCAGAAACGGGGTCCCGGGCCTTTCGCGCTGGTACCCGCCCCGGTGTAGAGTCGGACCCCTTCAATGGCTGGGACGACGCTGACGCTCACCCCGGACGGGTTCCGCGGCCGGGTGCTGGGCAAGTACGAGGTGCTCTGCCGCCTGTCCACGGGCGGGATGGCGGAGATTTTCCTCGCGGCCCAGAAGGGCCTGGCCGGCTTCCGCAAGATGGTGGTGCTGAAGCAGATCCTCCCCGACATCCGCGGCGAGGAGGAGTTCGTCCGGATGTTCCTGGACGAGGCCAAGGTCACGGCCGCGTTCAACCACCCGCACATCGCCCACGTGTACGACCTGGACGTGGCGGACGGTGAGCTGTTCCTCGCCATGGAGTTCGTCCCGGGCGCCACGCTGGTGGAGGTGGCCCGCGCGTGCCGCACCGCCCATGAGCCCATCCCCATTGGCCTGAGCCTGATGGCCGTGCGCGACACGGCCGTGGCGCTCAACTACGCGCACAGCTTCACCGACCCGCTGGGCCGGCCCTCGCCCGTCGTCCACCGCGACGTCGCCGAGAAGAACATCATGGTGACGTACGAGGGCGTCACCAAGCTGCTCGACTTCGGCATCGCCAAGAGCCTGGCGCGCGCGGGCCGCACCGCCGTGGGCATGGTCAAGGGCACCAGCGGCTACATGTCCCCGGAACAGATCATGGGCGACCCGCTGGACGCCCGCAGCGACCTGTTCAGCCTGGGCGTGGTGCTGCACGAGTGCCTCACCGGCATGCGCCTCTTCTACGCGAAGAGCGCCGAAGCCATGATGAACGCCGTGCTGAGCGGCGACGTGCCCCCGCCCTCGCGCGTGAACAAGGAAGTGCCTCCGGAGCTGGACGCCATCGTCCTCAAGGCGCTCGCGAAGCGGCGCGAGGACCGCTACGGCACCACGCTGGAGTTCGCCCGCGCCATCGAGCGCGCCGTGGGACAGCGCATCTGGCACCCCGAACAGAGCAGCGAATTGATGCTGCGGCTGTTCGCCGAGCGCCGCGACCAGACCCGCCTGCTGCTCATGAGCGGGCAGTCGTCCGGGGACGGCACCTCCAGCGAGACGCAGGTGGCGCAGGTGCTCGCCCGGGGCGGGGATGTCCCGGAGCCGGCCACGCTTCCGCCCTCGAGTGCGCTGCCGCAGGTCTCCTCCACGCTGCCGCCTCGCGCGCCCGCGGCGCCTGCCAAGGCTCCCGCTCCGGCGAAGGCGCCGCCGGCTCCCGCTGCCGGGGTGGGGAGCCGCCGCAACACGACGGAGGAGCTGGCGGTCCGCAAGCCCGCGGCGCTGCCGCCCTCGCGCCGGGTGTCGCCTCCCACGGAGACGCTCCGGCCGCCTCCGCCTACGAATGAGATGTCCGCGCAGCCCGACGATTCCGAACCGGGCGTGCGCACCCAGCCGGCCCTGCCGCCGGTGATGCTGGATTCGTCGCTGCGCATCACTGCGCCCGTGACGGCGTCCCCCGGCTACGTCGAGGGAGAGACCATCCTCACGCCGATGTCGCGCATGGGCGCGCAGCCTGCCGAGGACCCGAAGTCGCGGCCTTCAAAGGAGCCTCCGGCCTTCGTGCCGCCGTCCAACGAGCCCCGCGCCCGGGGTGGACGGGAGTCCGAGGAAGGCCGTGCCCGGTCTGGATCCTCGGACGATGCACGGCAGCGCTCCGGGCGTGATGTGGCCCATGGATCCGCCGAGGACTCGCGTCCCCGTCCGCCTCGTGAAGCCCTCAACGCGCCTCCCGAGGAGGCTCGGCCCAAACCGCCGCGTGAAGCCTTCAGCGCGTCGGGTGAGGATGCGCGGTCCCGGTCCGCGCGGGATGCCGCGAATGGATCCGCTGAGGATTCCCGTCCCCGTCCTCCTCGCGATGCCGCGAATGGATCCGCCGACGATGCACGTGCTCGGTCTGGCCGCGATGCCGCGAACAGCTCCGCCGACGATGCACGTGCCCGATCTGGCCGCGATGCTTCGAACGGCTCCGACGATGCGCGTGCCCGGTCGGGCCGCGATGCCGCGAATGGATCCACCGACGATGCACGTGCTCGGTCTGGCCGTGATGCTTCGAACAGCTCCGCCGACGATGGGCGTGCCCGGTCGGCTCGCGGTGCCTCGAACAACGGTGCGGAAGACTCCCGTCCCCGCCCTCCTCGCGACGCCTCGAATTCCAGCGCCGAGGACTCCCGTCCCCGGCCCTCACGGTCCTCCACGCAGGACAGCTTCCGCGTCACCCAGCCCCACACCGCGCCGCAGGCCCTGCTGAACGACAACGAGACGGCCATCTCCCGCGTGCCGTCCCTGCCTCCCGACGAGGCCCCCGAGAAGACGCCCGCGGTCCGCCGCTCGCCGTCCTCCCGCAAGCAGTCCTCGCCTCCCGCACGCTCCACCCCGGCGCGCGCCTCCGGACGCCCCACCGAACCGCACGACTTCCTCGCCGATTCCCCCGCCCCCCGCCGTGGCAAGGGCGGGCTCATCGCGGCCGGCATCGTGTTCCTCGCCATCGCGGGGCTCGGCACCACCGTCGCCCTGGGACTCGACGGCGGCCGCGTGTCCGCGCTGTGGAGCTCCGCGACCTCGCGCAAGCCGGACACGAACTCATCCACAACTTCTCCACCGCCTCCTTCCGAACCCGAGGCCCAGAAGCCCGCCTCCACCGAACCCGCGCCGGAACCCTCCACCGCGGTCGCCCAGGCCACTCCTCCCGCCGAACCCGCTGCGCCCACGGACCCGCCTCCCAGCGACGACTCCGCCACCGCGCCCACCGACGACGCCCAGGCCCCGAAGGCGAAGACGCGCACCCCCGTCCGCAAGGCCAAGCGCGACGCCAGCGACCCGGCGGCCACCCCGGCCCGCGGCAAGTCCCGCACCGCCGCGCCCGCCGACGACTCGGAGGCCGACCTCCCCGCCCCGGATGACAGCGCCACCGAAGCGGCCGCGCCCCAGGGCTTCCTCACTCTGGTCACGGAACCTTCCGCCCGCGTGTCCCTGGCCGGCCGTTCCCTGGGCGAAACCCCGCTCACCAAGGTCGCCCTCCCGGTGGGCAGGCACACCCTGAAGCTCACGGACGGCACCGGCCGCCTCTTGAAGCTCCTGGTGGAGATCAAACCGGACGACACCACCTCCGTCCGCGTCCCCCTGGAGATGCTGGCCAATCCCTGAACCTGTCCGACTGTCGGACAGGTTCTCGCGACGCCACGCAATCACTCGCGGGGGTCCTCCGTACCCGAGGCATTCCGCCGGGACGTGCTCCCACGTCCTCGCGCCTCGCCCGGAGCCGCCCATGAGGATGTCCTCGCTGTCCCTGCTCGCCGCCTGCTGCCTCGCCACCACCGCCTGCACCGCTCACGCGGAGGACGCGGCCAGGCCCTCCCAGGGCTCCGGCGAGACTCGCCAGGTCGAGGACTTCCACGGCGTCTCCGTGAGTCACGGCATGCACGCGGAGGTGAAGGTGGGCCCGAAGTCCGTCCGCCTGGAGGGCTCGCCTGAAAACCTCGCCCGCCTCCAGTTGGAAGTGGAGGACGGCATCCTCACCACGCGCGTGGAGCGCAAGGGCTGGAGCGGCCTCAAAGGCAAGGTAAAGCTCATCGTGTCCTCGCCCCGCATCGACCACCTGGAGGCCAGCGGCGGCAGCCACATGAACGCGGACGTCACCGCGTCCGGCGAGCTCGACGCCGAGGCCAGCGGCGGCTCGGTCCTCACCGTGCGCGGCGTGGACGCCAGGCAGGTGGAGGCCGAGGCCAGCGGCGGCTCCGAAATCACGCTGACCGGCCGCGCGACACAGCTGGAGGCCGAGGCCAGCGGCGGCGCGCAGGTGCACGCCCAGAAGCTCCAGGGCATCAGCGAGCTGAAGGTGGAGGCCAGCGGCGGCTCCATCGTGGAGGCCGATGCCCCCGCCAGCGTCTCCGGTGACGCCTCAGGCGGCAGCATCATCCGCCTGTCGAAGCGGCCCCAGAGCTCCAACCTGGACGTCAGCGGCGGTTCGCGCCTCGACGCCTCGAACTAGCAGCGGTACCGGGAAAGGTTAGCCGGGCCCCGGGGAGTTCCCGGGGCCCGGATAGGCCCCCCACGAAGCAAAAAGAGACGCCGCACACCGGACCTCCAAGGTCATCCGGGCGACCGTCCTACCTTCCACGTGGATGCCGGCCGCACCGGAGTGCCGCCGGACAAGCGCGTGGGCTCCATGGAACGCGCTCGAGTGACCGAACGCTTCGCAGTCCCCAAGATATCGGGAACCCGTCCCAATCCCAAACACCCAGCGTCGCTTTCGCCACGAGACTCGCAGGGGAACGCGCACCTCGCCGCGCCTGCTGTCCCCGACGGACTGTAAAAACGAACGCACCGTGCTCACACGGTGCGTCGTTGAGACGCGTCAGGTCGGGTCCATCCAGCGATGATGGAAAACTCCGTACGCGTGGGACTCCGCGAGCAACCTGCTCAGCGGGCCGGCGGCAAGCGGTCCGCGTTCTGACGCTCCACCATCCAGCCCGGATACTCAGGGGGCAGCTTGGAGACGGCGTCCAGCTTCGAGAGCTGCTCGGGGCTGAGGCGCAGCTCGGACGCGGCCAGGTTGTCCTCCAGCTGGGCCTGCGTCTTCGCGCCGAGGATGACGGTGGTGACGTGCGGCTGGTGCAGCAGCCACGCGAGCGCCACGCGCGCCACGGTGGTGCCCGTCTCCTTCGCGACCTCATCCATCACGTCGATGGCGTTGTACGCGCGCTCGCGGTCCACGGGCGGGAAGTCGAAGGTGGTGCGGCGAGCGCCCTCGGGGCCTTCGGCATTGCGGCGGTACTTGCCGGAGAGGAAGCCGCCCGCGAGCGGGCTCCACACCATCAGGCCCACCTGCTGGTCCTTCATCAGCGGCACCAGCTCGCGCTCCAGGTCGCGGCCGGCGATGGAGTAGTAGGCCTGCAGCGATTCGAAGCGGGACAGGCCGCGGTGGTCGCTCAAGCCCAGCGCCTTCATCAACTGCCACGCGGCCAGGTTGGACGCGCCCAGGTAGCGCACCTTGCCCTGGCTCACGAGGTCGTCCAGCGCGCGCAGCGTCTCCTCCAGCGGCGTGGCCACGTCGTAGCCGTGGATCTGCAAGAGGTCGATGTGGTCCGTGCCCAGGCGCTTCAGGCTCGCGTGCACGGAGTCGAAGATGTGGTAGCGGGACAGGCCGGTCTCGTTCTGGCCCGGGCCCATGCGGCCACGCACCTTGGTGGCCAGCACCACCTGCGAGCGCTTCTCCGCCAACGCCTTGCCGAGCAGCTCCTCCGACTGCCCATACGAATACACGTTCGCGGTGTCGAAGAAGTTGATGCCCGCGTCCAGGCACCGGCCCACCAGCGCGTCGGCCTCCGACTGGCCCTGCTGCCCGATGTTCTTCCAGTAGCCCTCGCCACCGAAGGTCATGGCGCCGAAACACAGTTCAGAGACAAACAGGCCGGTGCGGCCCAGCGGACGGTAGTGCATGTGCGTGTCACCTTGGGTGGAAGTGAAGGCGGCCCCTCTTAACGTCCGGTGCACGGCCCCGCAGCAGGAAGGCACGCGATGACGGACGCACGCCGCTTCGTGGGCTGGGACCTGACGGACCCCTTCGCCCGAGCGCCCCGCCCCGTGGATGAAGCCACCGTGGACGGTGACGGCCGCGTGCGCTTCTCCCAGCGCGTCTGGCCCTCGGCACGGGAACGGCACGGGCTGGACCCGGAGGCACTCGCGGAGGCCTTCGCAACAAGGCCCGGCGACGTGGTGGTGGTGGACGGACCGCAGGCGCTGGCGAACCCCGGCGCGAAGGTGCGGGACGCGGAGCGGAAGCTGCGCGCTCCGGGCCGCACCCCGGACGTGCTGCCCCTGCCCGGTGCGCCCTTCGCGGGCTTCGTGCGCGGCAGCGTGCTGCTGTTCTCCGCGCTGCGGACCCATGCCCGGGTGCCGATGCTGGACCTGGACACGCCGTCGCTGTCACACGCGCGCCTGTTCGAAGCCTTCCCCGGCGCTACCTGGCGCGCGCTGGCTGTGGAGAAGTTGGGGGCAAAGTCCACGCCGGAGGGACGCGCCCGGAGACAGGCCCTGCTGGAGTCCTCCGGCCTGCGCTTCGGAGATTCGGGAACGTGCACGCACGACCAGCTGGATGCCGCGCTCTGCGCCTGGCTGGGATGGCTCACGCGCACCCGGCCCCGGGACGTCACCGCGGTGGGCCTGCCCCTCACGCACGACACGGATGGAACATTGCGCGAGGGGCGCATCCTGGACCTGACTCGACGGTAATCCACTATTGCTATTTTTACTGTTTAATCTGATTTAATCCCTCTCAACTCAAACCGGAGAGGGACAACACATGCGTGGAACATCGTGGAAGGCCGTGATGCACGTCATGACGACTCAGCGCCCGCGCACCGGGTCCTCATGATGGTCGTGCCCTGGCCCGCCGAACGTTCCGGGCCAGGGTTCCTCCGCGGGCTTCAGGCCGGGAATCGGGAAGCGCCGGAAGCGTGCCTGGCTGTAGGCGTAGGGCGGATCGCAATCGCCGCACGTCTTCGCCCCGTCCATCATCACGATGCTGTCCGGCCCCAGCTCCAGGAACTGCGCGGGCGTGGCCGCGTTCGACACCGGGCACTGGAACACCTGGCTGCCGTCCTTCGCGCTCACCGCGAACAGCACCGGCCCCGTCGTGTTCATGCCCGTGCCCACCACCACCGTCTCCGGCGGCTGGCCCGGCCAGGTCGTCCAGCTCGCCAGCCGCACCTCTGGCGCCACCGGCCCCGGCCACCCCTGGAACCCGTGCGTCCAGGACGGCGTGAGGTTCGGCAACGCGTAGCCCTCCAGCGTCCACCCGCCCGCGGTGTCGTCCTCGGACGGAGAGGGAATCACGTGCGCTGAGGTCGCCAGCGCGCGGCCCAGCCCCCGGGGGAAGGTCTGTGAACCCACTGGCTGCCCGTCCTGCGTGCGCAGCGCCTGCGTGGAGCGCTCGTTGAGCAGGACCCCGTTCACGATGGCCAGCTCCCCCGCGGCGAAGGCCTCCGTCTTGCGCCAGCGCGGCACCCCGTCCTGCGAGAACGCCATCAACAACGTCGGCGCTCCCGGATACAGCGGCGCCCCCACGTTCTGCGTCTGTCCAAACGCCAGGTACAAATCGCCCGCCGCGTCGGACGCCACGCCGTACGGGTGCGGGTGGTTGCACTCGGCGAGCAGCGGATCCTGCAACGCCTGCGCGGACACCATCCCGCCAAAGGCATCCAACACCACCAGGAAGTACTGCCGGCACAGCGTGTCGCGCGACATGCCCGCCGGGTACGCCTCGAAGAGGGCCGCCAGCCGGTCCGGCTGCATCACCCCCAGCCGCGCCATGAACAGCGTCGTCAGCCCCTGCGCGAAATCCGGCCTCGCCGTCGTCAGGTCGAACGTCCACCGGGGCGCGCCCGTCACCCGGTCCAACAGCGACACCTGCCCGGACAGCGGCAGGTCCATGCACAACAGCCGGTCGTTCCACAGCATGCACCGGCGCCCGGACGTGCTCGCGCGCACCGGCACCGGGCCCGCCGCGTCCAGCAGCGCCGGCACGAAGAAGCCCACCAGCGTCACGTCCCCCGTGGGCCCCACCAGCAGGTCATGCAGCGCCTCGCCGTTGGAGGCCGCGTCGTAGGTCCAGTCCGGCGCCAGCGCCGTCGCGGCGGGGCGCTCGCACACGGAGCCCTTGCACTTCCCGGGTCCCTGGCAGGGGCTGGCCGGCGCGCAGGTGAAGTTGTCCGGCGGGTCGCGGCGCTGGCACGTCCCGTCCAGGCACACGTCCGCCGCGTCACAGCCGCGCTCCGGGCCGCAGAACGTCCCGTCCGGCGCCTTCGCCAGCGTGCACCCCAGCTTCGGGTCGCACGCGCCCACCTGGCACTTCCCATCCCCCGGACACGGCGGCGCCGGCACCGACGTGCAGCCGTCCAGCGGGTTGCACACGTCCGTGGTGC
The DNA here is from genome assembly GCF_003611605.1 of Corallococcus sp. AB011P. NCBI lineage: Bacteria > Pseudomonadati > Myxococcota > Myxococcia > Myxococcales > Myxococcaceae > Corallococcus > Corallococcus sp. AB011P. Next base: position 234,126 of record NZ_RAVX01000007.1, on the reverse strand, counting down.
ACGCGTTGCCGTCGTCGCAGACGCGCTCCGCCCCCTTGCACCGCCCCGCCGTGCACGTGGCGTCCTGGAGGCACGCGTTGCCCGGGTCACACGCCGTGCCGTCCGGCTCCTCGGCCTCCACGCACTTCTCCGTCGCCACGTCGAACGTGGAGGTGTGGCAGGCCACCGGCGTGGGGCAATCCGGATACGGGTTCGACTCGCCGCGCAGCTCCATCCGCACCTCCCCGCCCCCCGGCGCCCGCCCCACCAGCGTGGCCGTCAGCACGCCCGTGGCCTCCGGCCGGTAGGACAGCCGGACCGGGACCTCGCCCGGCACCATCCGTGCGGGCAACCCGGACGCGGAGAAGGGGGCGGCCAGCGCCGTCCACTCCACGTCCAGCGTCGTCCGGCCCGCGTTCACCACCCGGAACTCCACCACCCGCTCCACCTGGGGGTAGCTGGCCGGGAACGTCACGGCCTCCTGGGAGACCCGTAGAAGGCTCCGGGCGCCCGTCAGCGGGGGTTCGTCCCGGCAGGCGCTTCCGAAGGCCACCAGGGCCGCCAGGGCCATTGCCAGGGCCATCGTCAGGCCCCCACTGCCCACCGTCCGCGTGCGCGCCATCGTGCCCTCCCTGCCCTGCCTTTACACCCCTCTCCATCCCCCTGTCCCACGGCACCCCACCCCCCGGGGTTTCAGGATTGGGCACTTCCATGCCTGAGTTTTTTTCAGCCCCAAGGGTTTCGAGCCCTTCCAACCCCCCGGAACGACAGGCCTGTCGCAGGGTACGGTTCTGGCAACGGGCGGGGGGATGACCCTGGCCGGCCCTCCGCAGGATTCTCCAGGATTGCAGGCATTCACGGTGCTCATCGCCCGGGGTGTACAATCCACCGTGGACCGGCTTTCTGCGGAGGTCCGGCGGGCGGTGCTGGCCGAGTTGTTCCGCATGGGCGCTCGCGCCTGTGAGGCCCACTCGGGGCAGGCGGCCTGTCCTCCCTACACCCTGCGCCTGGACGTGGCGGACTGCCGGATGCACGTGGAGCTGGACCCGATGCGCACCCGGCTGTCCCTGACGGGCCTCACCCGGCCCCGGCCGCACTAGAGGACCTGGTGAACGAGCGGTGGACGTATGGGCAGATGCTGCCCCGGCGCGCGGGCTACGAGGAGAGCTGGGAGCTCACCTACCGCGTGGAGCAGCTGCGGGAGCTGGTGGGCCAGGAGCTGCACCTGGACTCGGCGCTCGCGGAGGAGCTGGACGACACCCTGGCCCGCCTGGTCCAGCGCAACCAGCGCCTGCGCGGCCTGCAGCGCATGATGGCCGCGGACCGGGAGCCGGAGGACCTGGTCATGCACCGCGCCGCGCTGGAGGACCTGGACCGGCAGCTGCTCCAGGAACTGCCCGGGCTGCTGGAGCGGCTTCGCGCCACGATCCTGTAGCGTTCTGTCCCGCGCCGTTCGCTGTTCCGCGGATGCCTGTCGGTTTCCGACTTGTGCACCGGACCCGCTTCTTTTCACCAGTCTAATTGGAGTGTTGATCAACTGGTAGAAGAGGTAGGGGGAGCCGAGTTGGGGACAAGTCAGCAAGCTTCGGGAATCATTCACGAATCGGCGATCTGCTACATGTGGGTAAATTGCCGGTTTCCCCCGGGCATCCACAGGGGGGCTTCCGAGCCCCCGGTTGTCCACAGGGCCGTCCACACCATCCACAGGTGATCCACAGGGAACCTGGGGGCATGACACCGCCAAGGAAGGACCCTGGATGCAACAGCCCTGTTATGGTCCGGCCGGCTTTCTTCACGACGCGGGCGCCATTTTCCCAAGGCGCTGGAGGATGAGCTCATCGACTTCCATCGGGGCGAGCGCATCGGGAAGTACGAGGTGCTCACGCAGCTGACCGTGGGCGGCATGGCGGAGCTGTTCCTGGGCTACACGTCGGGCCCGGGCGGCTTCCGCAAGTACGTGGTCATCAAGCGCATCCTCCCGGACGCGCGCTCCAATGATCAGTTCGTCCGCATGTTCCTGGACGAGGCGCGCATCACCGCGGCCTTCAACCACCCGAACATCGCGCAGGTGTTCGACCTGGGGGAGGAGGACGACGGGCTCTACCTGGCCATGGAGTTCATCGGCGGGCAGAACCTGAACCAGGTGACCAGCGCGTGCATGAAGAAGCGCCAGCCGGTGCCGCTGGCCTTCACCCTGTCCGTGGCCCGCGACGTGTGCCTGGCGCTGCACTACGCGCACACCTTCACGTCCCCCGGCGGCGAAGCGAGCCCCGTCATCCACCGCGACGTGGCGCAGAAGAACATCATGGTGACGTACGACGGCACCGTGAAGCTGCTCGACTTCGGCATCGCCAAGGCGAAGAACAGCCTGGAGCGCACCAGCGTGGGCACGGTGAAGGGCACCACCGGGTACATGTCCCCGGAGCAGGTGCGCGGCGATGCGCTGGACGGTCGCAGCGACCTGTTCTCCGTGGGCGTGGTGATGCACGAGCTCATCACCGGCGAGCGGCTCTTCGCGGGCAAGACCGAGCGCGACGAGATGGTGAAGATCCTCGAGGACGCCATCCCGTGGCCGTCCGTGCTGCTGCCGCACATCTCCGAGGACATCTCCCGCGTGGTGATGCGCGCGCTGGAGCGCAACGTGGACCGCCGCTACCCGTCCGGGCGGGACATGGCGCGCGCCATCGAGAAGGCGGCCGGCGGCAAGCTGATGGACGCGGACCAGCGCGCCGCGCTCATGAAGAGCCTGTTCGCGGAGCGCATGGCGGCCACGCGGTCCCTGCTGGAGAGCGCGGACGTCACCACCAGCAGCCAGGTGCTGGCGTCGGCGAAGCGGGCGCTCCAGAAGGATGACGGCCCCTACCTGCCGGAGCGCAAGGCCACCGCGCTCAGTGTCGTGGAGGCGCGCAAGAAGGCGGAGATCGCGAAGCTGCGCGCGGAGGCGCCCGGCAGCGACGAGACCGCGCCTCCGGTGAAGCGCTCGAAGCTGGGCGCGGTGTGGGCGCTCCTGTCGTTGTCGCTCTTCCTGGGCCTGGCCTACGGCGCGTTCCGGCTCACCCAGCTGCTGGAGGCCGAGGAGAAGGCACCCCCACCCCCGCCCATGAGCCTGGGCGCCATGGTCCCCATCCTGCCGCCCAACGCCCCCGTGCCCGGCGGGGACGTGGCCGTCGTGGAGGCGGACAAGGACAAGGACACGAAGGACCGCGACACCAAGGACCGCGACACCAAGGACAAGGATCGCGACCGGGCAGGCACGAAGGACCGGGACAACGACCGGGAGGATGCCACCGCCAACCGGGGCAGCCGTGGCCGCAAGGGCAAGGGCGAGGTGACGCTCTTCCTGGACGAGCCCGCGGAGATCTTCCTCAACAACAAGTCCCTGGGCCGCGCGCCGCTGGTGAAGCGCTCCCTGCCGGTGGGACAAGCGGAGCTGATTCTGGTGGGCGAGGACAAGAAGCGCCGCGTGCTCGCCGTGCCGGTGGAGGCGGGCAAGCCCGTGCGCCTCAACCTCAAGCTGAGGGAGCTGCCGGGCCGCTAGACCCCCGTCCGTTCCAGCGTGGACGAAGGCACGTTCGAAGGAGCAGCACGGGCGGAGGGCGTCCGCTATCTTCCGCCCCTCATGGCCCTCTCCCTTGGCTTCCTGATGGACCCGCTCGAGAGCGTGCGGGTGGACCACGACACGACGTTCTCGCTGATGCTGGAGGCACAGCGGCGGGGGCACGACGTCTACTACTTCGAACAGGGCTGGCTGCGCTTCAACGGCCGGTGCTCGGAGGCGCGCATGCGCCGGGTCCGGGTGCGGCGTGAGGTGGGGCACCACTTCGACGTGCTGAGCGAGGACGTGCGGCCCCTGTCGAAGCTGGACGTGCTCTTCCTGCGCAAGGACCCGCCGGTGGACGCGGACTATCTGCACGCCACGCAGCTGGTGGAGCTGTGTCCGGACCGTTCGCCCATTTTCATCAACAACCCGTCCGGCATCCGCGACGCGAACGAGAAGCTCTTCACGCTGAACTTCCCGGACCTGATGCCGGAGACGCGCGTGACGCGCGAGCTGTCCGTGGTGCTGGAGTTCGCGGCGAAGAACTCGCAGGGCACCATCCTGAAGCCCATCGACGGGTTCGGGGGCAAGGGCATCCTGTTCCTCGCGCCGGGGGACCGCAACGCGCGATCCATGGTGGAGCTGCTCACGCAGGGCGGGAAGGAACCCATCCTCGCGCAGGCGTACGTGCCGGAGAGCCGCCTGGGCGACAAGCGCATCATCCTGGTGGACGGAGACCCGGTGGGCGCGGTGCTGCGCGTGCCGTCGGACGCGGACCACCGGGGCAACATGGCCGCGGGCGGCACGCCGATGAAGGCGGACATCACCGAGCGCGACCTGCTCATCTGCAAGCGCCTCAAGCCGTCGCTCCAGGAGAAGGGGCTGACGCTGGTGGGAATCGACGTGCTGGGCGACTACCTCACGGAGGTGAACGTCACCAGCCCCACGGGCCTGGTGGAGGCCAGCCACCTGGACGGCGTCTCCTGCGAGGCGCGCGTGCTGGACGTGGCCGAGCGGATGCACGGCGCGCGCTGACCGTGGGCCCCGTCAGTCTGGAGGACGGCGAGACGCTGGACTCCATTGGCACCGCGGACGTGCGCGTGTTCCAGCGCCGCACGGGCTACCGCTTCACGTTGGACGCGGTGCTGCTGGCGCACTTCGCTGCCACGGAAGGGCACGACCTGCCCGGGCCCGTGCTGGAGCTGGGCGCGGGCAGCGGCGTGGTGTCGCTGCTCTTGGTGAAGCAGTTCGGCTTCGCGGGCCCGGTGGATGCGCTGGAGCTCCAGCCCGCGGTGCACGAACGGCTGACGCGCGCGGTGGCGCTCAACGGATGCGAGGGCCGGGTGCGGCCGGTGCTCGGGGACCTGCGGCAGGCACGGTCGTTGTTCAGTTCCGGGGCCTACGGCCAGGTGGTGTCCAACCCGCCGTTCCGCCGGGCCGAGGCGGGCGTGATGAGCCCGGACGCGGAGCGGGCCGTGTCCAAGTCGGAGGTTGCGTGTGATGCGCCGTCCGTGGTCGCGGCGGCGCGGCATGCCCTGCGGCCCGGTGGTGGCGTGAGCCTGGTGTACCCGGCGGCGCGGCTGGCGGAGGTGCTGGGGGTGCTCGCGAGCGCGCGGTTGTTCCCCCGGGTGCTGCGCTCCGTGCATGCGCGGGTGGACGCGCCCGCCACGCGCTTCCTGGTGCAGGCGCTGAGGGACCAGGACCGGGGCCTGTCGGTGCGTGCGCCGCTCATCGTTCATGGCGAGGGACCCGGCGGCTACAGCGCGGAGGTGGCGGCGCTGATGGACGTGCCGCTGGCGGAGCGGAACGGGGGTTGAGTGTACGGCCGCCGGGCGTGGGTCCCTGCGAGCGTCGGGGCCGGATGGGCGGATGCGTCACAACGTAAGGGGCACTTCACCTACCGGACGTCCGCGTCCCGATGAGGAGAGCCCCATGAACGTGACGATGCTCAACGAACAACCATCGCTGCTGAAGTCGGCCGCGCTGCTGCCTCCGCGCCTGTCGCTGGGCGCGACGATGATTCATCACGGCCTGGCGAAGCTGAAGAAGGAAGGCCTCGAGGAGCAAGCGGGCATGTTCGAGCAGCTGGGCATCAAGCCCGGCAAGCCGTGGCTGCTGGCCACGGGCATCACGGAGCTGGTGGCCGGGGTGAGCTCCATCCTGGGCATCGCGACGCGCTTCACGGCGGTGTCGGTCATCGTCACGCAGGCGATGGCCATCGCGAAGGTGCACAGGAAGAACGGCTTCGACATCACCAAGGGCGGCTACGAGTTCAACGTGGCGCTCATCGCCATCGCGCTCGGGACGCTGATGCGCGGGCCCGGACGGCTGTCCCTGCACAGCGCGCTGGAGCGGCGGGTGAAGCGCCGGGAGCTGAGGCACTTCCGGCTGCTGCCGCGTCAGCGCCGGGGCTCGGTGCTGCTCGACGCGCTCGGGTAGCCAGGGCCTTCAAGGGGTGTGGGGGTGTCGCCTGCCCGGCTGCTACTGAACCGGGCCCGTGGGTAGCGCCCCTGCCCCCGCTTCATCCCGTAAGATGCGCGGGCCATGGCCCCCCCGTCCGTCCTGCTGATGCTGGCGCTCGCCGCGCCCGCCGCGTCTGTCCCCAACTTCTCCACAGCCGAGTCCTCCAGCACCGCGCGCCTCACCGCCGCGGGCATGGCCTCCGTGCGCTCCGTCATCCGGGATGCGGGCGCCGGACGGCTGGAAGCCGCGGGCATGGCCTCCGTGCGAGGGGCGATGGGGAGCTCGCGGGTGACGCGGCAGCTGGATGCGGCGGGCCTCGCGTCCGTGACGGCCGCCACGCGGAACCCCTCCACTGTCGCGAGCACCGCGGGCGTCGTGAAGACCGCGAGCTTCGCGTCGCAGGGCGCGTCCGCCGGTGTGACCTTCGCGGACGGCACGGCCTCCAGTGACTCCGGCACGCCTGTAACGGTGCGGATGCCCGCGGGCCTCGCCGAGTCCATTCCGTCGTCGCCTCCCGGGGCGAACACGGTGCCGGCCACGGGCGCCGCGCAAAGCCAGACAGAATCCCTCTCCGAAGCAGGCCGCATCGCCGTGGAGGCCAGCATCGGTGCCCTGCGCGCCGCGGGCCTCGTGATGCACGGCAAGGCCGGCGCGTCCGGCCTCGCCACCGTGGGCAACCCGGACGAGCACTACGTCCGGGGTGTCGCCGCCCTCCAGTCCAAGGACTCACGCACCGCCATCGCGGAGCTGTCCGCGTGCGTGCAGGCCGCGCCGTCCCGCGCCGACTGCCGCTGGGAGCTCGGCTGGGCCTACTCCGTCGAGGGCCGCTGGGCGGACTCCCTCACGCAGTGGACGCAGGTGCGCGCGCTCAATCCCAACCAGCCGGACCTGGAGGGCGCGCTCACGCAGGCCCGCAACCAGGCCGCGCTCCAGGCGAAGCTCGCGCAGCCCGTGGACAGCACGCCCCGCCCTCCCCCGCCCCCGGGCGCGAAGCTGCGCATCCGCGCCGCCGGTGACCTGATGCTCGGCACCACCGTGCCAGAGGGCTACCTGCCGCCCGAGGGCGGCGGCAGCGTCATCGCGGCCGTGCGTCCCCTGCTGGAGGACGCCGACCTCACCTTCGTGAACCTGGAAGGGCCGCTCTGCGACACCGGCCGCACCACCAAGTGCCGCTCGCCCGCGAACTGCTACGCGTTCCGCTCCCCCACGTCCTTCGGCGACTACCTGAAGCAGGCCGGCGTGGACGTGGTCTCCACCGCGAACAACCACTCCGGCGACTTCGGCGAGGAGTGCCGCCGCGCCACCGAGTCCACCCTGGACGCGCTGGGCATCGCCTGGAGCGGTCCGCCGGGCAGCGTGGCCACCGTGGAGCGCAACGGGCTGAAGATTGGACTCGTGGCCTTCCACACGTCCGCGGGCTGCAACCACCTCAACAACCTGCCCACCGCCACCGCGCTGGTGAAGCAGACCGCCGCCACGCACGACATCGTCATCGTCTCCTTCCACGGCGGCGCGGAGGGCGGCAAGGCCCTGCACGTCCCGGCCGGCAGGGAGATGTTCTTCGGCGAGGACCGCGGCGACCTGCGCGTCTTCACCCACGCGGTGGTGGACGCGGGCGCGCACCTGGTGCTCGGCCACGGCCCGCACGTCGCGCGCGCCATGGAGTTCTACCAGGGCCGCCTCATCGCCTACTCCATGGGCAACTTCGCCACCTACGGCCGCTTCAACCTCAAGGGTCCGCAGGGCCTGGGCATGATCCTGGAGGTGGAGCTGGACAGCCGTGGCGGCTTCTCCAACGGCCGCATCCTCCCCACCAAGCAGGTCGGTGAAGGCATCACCCAGCCGGACCCGGCCGCCAACGTCGTCTCGCTGGTGCGCAAGCTCACCACCGAGGACTTCCCGGACACGGGCGCCCGCATCGCGGACGACGGCCGCCTCTCTCCGCGCAAGTCGCCCGTCACGGCCTCCAGCACCGCGCCTTGACGCCGAGCCTTCACGACAACGCCACACCCGCACCCACGGAAGCAGCACCTCCGTGGGTGTTTTGTGTGTCACGCATCGCGCATCACCGTCAGGGAATGCGCGCTTGTTGAAGCCGGGCTGCTGCCTGGGCTGCCGTGCGCTTCATTGCGCCTCCAAGCGTGCCGCGCCGTGCAAGGCATGCGTGGGCGGCGTGCGCTAAGACAGCCATCGACGTGCCTGCCCATCGACTCCCACGACTGACTTCGCTGCGCCCGTTCGACTACCCCGGCTATTTCGCGGTGTGGGTGGGCGCGCTCATCTCCAACATCGGCACCTGGATGGAGACGGTGGCGATGGGCGTGTACGTCACGCAGACCACCGGCCGCGCGGAGTGGACGGGCGCCATCGTCGCGCTGTCGTTCCTGCCCGCGGTGGTGCTGGCGCCGGTGGGTGGCGCGCTGGCGGACCGCTTCGACCGGCGCGCGTACGCGGCGCTGGGCTCGCTGCTGCAGGCGGTGCTCGCGGCCGTGCTGACGGTGCTGGCGTTCCGCGGGCAGCTGTCGGTGTCCGTCATCGGTGTCATCTCGTTCCTCAACGGGTGCGTGAGCACGCTCACCTATCCGGCCTTCTCCGCGCTGCTGGCGGAGCTGGTGCCGCCGGAAGACCTGCACCTGTCCACCAGCCTCAACTCCGCGCAGTTCAACCTGGGCCGCATCCTGGGGCCCACGCTGGCCGCGGTGGTGTTGCAGGCGGGCGGGCCCGCGTGGGCGCTGCTCGCGAACACGCTGTCCTTCTTCGCGGTGCTGGTGGCGCTGTGGCGCGTGGTGCCGCCCGCGCGGGACCCGGCCGCGAAGCGTGAGCCGCTCTGGGATGGCATCCGGCGCGGCATCACCGTGGCGCGTGACGACGAGGACATCTCGCTGGTGCTGGTGGCCACCTTCTTCGTGGCCGCGCTGGTGGCGCCCTTCATCGGCCTGGTGCCGGTGTTCGCCATCCGCGAGCTGGGCCAGGGCGCGGCGGCCACGTCGCTGTTGGTGACGTGCCAGGGCGCGGGCGCGGTGACGGCGGCCCTGTGCGTGGGCACGCTCGCGGAGCTCTTCGGGCAGCGCAAGCTGCGCGGCTACTCGGCGACGACCATCGCGGTGCTGTCGGGCGTGTACTGGCTGGCGCCCACGCTCCAGGTGGCGGCGGTGTGCATCTTCTTCCTCGGCGCCAACTACCTCATCCTGATGAGCAGCCTGAGTGCGTCCTGCCAGGGCCGCGTGCCGCGTGAGCTGCAGGCGCGCATGGGCAGCCTCTACAGCATGGTGCTGGGCGCGGGTTATTCGCTGGGCGTCTGGTTCCAGGGCGCGCTGGCGGACCGCATGAACCTGCGCTTCGTGACCATCGGATCCAGCGCCATCTTCCTCGCGCTGGTGCTCACCACGCGCCTGCTCAAGCCCGCGCGCTTCGAGAACGAGCCCCTGGCCCTGGCCGAAGTGCAGCCGTTCTCCGACAGCGCGCACTGACCCATGGGGTCGTCGTCCGGCCGGGCCGTCTGCGTTTAGACTGGCCGGAAGCCATGTACCTGCACGACTTCCAGTGCCCCAGCTGCCTCTCCTATTTCAATGAAATCACCGAGTCGCCCTATCCCTCCGGGGACAAGTGGTGCTCGGGATGTGGCGTCTCCGCTCCACATGATTCGACGTATCTCCTGGTGTCGCGTGTGCCGGATACACCCCAGGTGCAGCAGCCCTTCGGCTTCACGCCCCCGCAGCAACAGCCGACGCAGCAGGTGCTTGCGCCGGTGAGCCGCTACGACCGGCAGCTCGTGGTGAAGTTCACCAATACGAGCAACTACAAGCCGGTGGACGACGCGGGAACGGCGCTCCACAACAAGGCCCAAAGCAAGGGCCTGCCTTCGGACATCATCGAGCTGGACCCCCAGGCAGGCAGCATCTCGCAGGAGCTCAATCAGAAGTTCGGAGCGCTGACGAACAAGAGCCGCCTGTACCTCGTCGGTCACGGGCAGGGCACCACCGTCCAGGGCGTGAATGCCTTCAACCTCGCCTACGCGGTCGTCCATACCTGGGGCGCCAAGGCTGCCCTGCGCGTCACCCTGGTGTCCTGCAAGGCGGGAGAGAAGGTGGATACCGAGTCCGTCAACTTCGCCAAGGACTTCCATAATTACCTGTGGAAGCCCTGCCGGCTGGCCACGGAGGTGGCTGCCTATACGCGCTCCGTGAGCGTGGCCACCGCCGAATTCGCGAAACACAAAGGGATGCCCCATCTGGAAGGCCGCAAGGCGTTCTACCTGGACAACGACAACATCGACTGGATGGTGAACGACGCGGATCAGGTGAAGGTCGTCTGGTATTGGAACTCCAACCGCACCCAGCAGCTGTCCAGGAACCGCTCGCAGGACCGCGCCGGCCGCAAGGATTGAGCGTCCATCCGCCTTTCCCCTTCACGAGGAGCCGTCCATGCCGCCAGTCAACCCGCACTTCCCCGTCCCCAACGCCGTGGCCGTGGGGGACTTCCTCCTGGACTCCTGGAGCAACGTCGCTCAGGACAACAACATCCGGTTCCTCCTGGTCCAGGTCACCAATGCCCAGGAGAACCGCTGCATCAAGCACCTGGACTCCTATAACGAGTACCAGCTCTGCATCCTGGCCCTGCTGAATGCCTTCAACACCGGGGCCGCGCCGACGAACGTGGCCAACAACCACCGGTACGAGCACGTGGTGCTGAATGGGACGCGCTACGAGTTCGTCTACCGGGTGGACGGCCAATACATCCCGCCGCCCGACAACGTGAACATCCGGGTGGCCAACCTGTGGGCCATCCACCGCTACGCGCCCGGCAAGAACAAGGCGGGGGCCGGGAGCAAGAACCTGCACCACCAGAAGATGATGGAGCGCTTCTTCCGCGACGGAGGCGGAGGTGGTGGCTCCACCGTGAAGTAGCCCGGGCCCGCCGTCAGTCCTCCTCCAGGTCCCGCTTCAGCTTCGTCAGCAGCTTCACCGCGTGGGTGGCGTAGGAGCTGATCCACCGCGCGTGGATGTCCTGGATGGGCGCCGCGTTGAGGTGGTTCCACCGCGTGCGCCCCTCCTTGTGGGACAGCACCAGCTCCGCCTTCTCCAGGACCTTCAGGTGCTGCATCACGGTGCAGCGGTCCAGGGTCTTCTCGAAGTGCTCGCACAGCTCCCCGGTCGTCCGGGGCGCGTCCTTCAACAGGTCCAGGATGGCCCGCCGGCGCGAGTCCGCCAGCGCCTTGAAGAGGACGTCGTCCTGGTCGCTCCTTGACATGTTATATTTCTATAACCTATTTGCGGGCAGGACCAGTTCACGACCAGGGGTGCCACATGGAGCCGAAGTTCCAGGTGCAGTTGAAGATCCGCAAGCCGGTGGCGCAGGTGTTCGAGGCGGTGGTGAACCCCGCGAAGCTGAGCGGCTACTTCGTGAAGACGAGCAGCGGTCCGCTGGCGGCGGGCGCGACGGTGAAGTGGAGCTTCGCGGAGGCGCCGGGCGAGTTCGACGTCATCACGCGCGAGGTGATTCCCAACGAGCGCATCGTCTTCGAGTGGCCCGCGGACGACAGCTACAACACGCGCGTGGAGATGCGCTTCGTGCCGTTGGACGCAAGCAACACGATGGTGAAGATCAGCGAGTCCGGATGGAAGCCGGATGAGAAGGGCATCAAGGCGTCCTACGACAACGCGGGTGGCTGGATGCACATGATGCTCTGCCTCAAGGGCTACCTGGAGTTCGGCATCAACCTTCGGGAGGGCGGGGCGTTCTGAAATCCGCGACGCGGGGGAATGTCCCGGCCAGACTGCCGTTCCCTCGCGTCCCGTTCGCAAAGGAGCCCCATGTCGTCCATCCGCGTGCCCGCCCTGCTCCTGTCCGCCCTGCTGCTCTCCGCGCCCGCCGCGAACGCGCAGGAGTCCAAGCGCGCCCCGGAGGCGCTGGGCCTGGGCATGGAGGGCTACCCCTACCCTGCTCCCGTGCAGTTCCTGTCCGTGAAGCTGGAGGGCCAGGACCTGCGCATGGCGTACATGGACGTGAAGCCCACGGGCAACGCCAACGGGCGCACGGTGGTGCTGCTGCACGGCAAGAACTTCTTCGGCGCGTACTGGAAGGACACGATTCGCGTCCTCACCGGCGCGGGCTACCGGGTCGTGGTGCCGGATCAGATTGGCTTCGGCAAGTCGTCCAAGCCGGCCATCGCGTACAGCTTCCACACGCTGGCGTCGCTGACGAAGCAGGTGCTGGACGAAGTGGGCGTGAAGCAGGCCGTGGTGGTGGGTCACAGCATGGGCGGCATGCTCGCGACGCGCTTCGCGCTGATGTACCCGGAGGTGACGACGCAGCTGGTGCTGGAGAACCCCATCGGCCTGGAGGACTACCGCGAGTCCGTCCCCTGGAAGTCCACCGAGGACCTCTACCAGGAGAACCTGAAGGCCACGGAGGAGGGGCTGCGCAAGTACCAGCGCGGCTACTACGTGAAGTGGAAGCCCGAGTACGACGAATACGTCCAGGTCCTCTACCGCCAGACGCTCAGCGGTGAGTACCCGCGCCTGGCCTGGGTGTCCGCGGCCACGCAGACGATGATCTACGAGCAGCCGGTGGTGCACGAGTTCCCGTTCGTGAAGGTGCCCACGCTGGTGGTGATTGGTCAGGAGGACCGCACGGTGGTGGGCAAGGGCAGCGTGCCGCCCGCGCTCTTGCCGAAGCTGGGGCAGTACCCGGCGCTGGGGAAGAAGACCGCCGCGGCCATTCCGGGCGCCACGCTGGTGGAGATCCCGAACGTGGGCCACATCCCCCACTTCGAGTCGCCGGAGAAGTGGCACTCGGCCCTGCTGGACTTCCTGCGCAAGGTTTCGAAGTAGCCTTCCGCGCCATGCATCGCATCCGCGTGGTGCGCCACGCGTCCGAGCGGGGCGGCTGGGAGATGGCGCTGGCCACGCCGCCACCGGCGCTGGCGCCGCTCATCCGGGACTACTGCGGCTTTCGCGAGGCCATGCCCCAGCCCATGCGCCGGCAGGAGCTGCCCGGCGTGCAGGTGGTGCTCATCCTGGAGTTCGGTCCGCTGCTGAAGCACCTGGACGACGCGGGCCGGGTGACGCGGCATCGCTCCGGCTTCGTCGCGGGCCTCGATGAGCGCTGGAGCACCACCGAGCACAACGGCGAGTCCCACGGGCTCCAGGTGAACCTGACGCCGCTGGGGGCAAGGCGCCTCTTCGGTCTGCCCATGCACGAGCTGGCTCACCGGGTGACGGGCCTGGAGGACCTGTGGGGCGGCGAGGCACGGCGGCTGGTGGAGTCCCTTGCGGAGGCGCGGGACTGGGCAGCGCGCTTCGCCCTCGCGGACGCGTTCCTGATCCAGCGAGCGGAGCGGGGGCCCGCGGTGGATGCGGGGGTGAAGTGGGCGGTGGAGCGCATCCAGAGGACAGGAGGCCAGGTGGACATCGCCACGCTGGCGAGCGAGCTGGGCCACAGCCACAAGCACCTCATCCACCAGTTCCATGAACAGGTGGGGCTGCCGCCACGCAGGCTTGCGCGCCTGTTGCGCTTCGACCGGGCGGTGGAGCGGATCAAGTCCGGAGGCCCGGTGCGCTGGGCGGAGCTCGCGCTGGAGCTGGGCTATTTCGACCAGGCGCACCTGAACCGGGACTTCCGCCAGTTCACCGGCGGGCCGCCGTCCGCCCTCCTGCGGCGTGCGCTACCGGACGCGGGCGGGTTCGAATCCGGTGCGTAGGTAAAATCCGTCCAAGAAGAACCGTGAGCGGATGGGCAGGATGCGCGGTGAAAGGAAGACACACCATGTCCCTGCCCAGCCTGTATCCCTTCGTCCACTACGCCGACCCCGAAGCGGCCCTGCGTTTCCTGAAGCAGGCCTTCGGCTGCGAGGAGCGGGTCGTCTACCGCAAGCCTGACGGCGCCATCGCCCATGTCGAGCTGACGCTGGGCCACGGCCTGGTCATGTTCGGCGGCGCGGAGGGCGGCCGGCTGAAGATGGCCGCGTCGAAGGACGTGCCCCTGAAGAACCAGGGCATCTACGTGGTGGTGACGGACCCGGATGCGCTGTACGCGCGGGCGAAGGCGGCGGGCGCGAGCATCGTCATGGAGCTGCACGACACGGACTACGGCTCGCGAGACTTCAGCGCGCTGGACCCCGAGGGGAACGTCTGGAGCTTCGGCACGTACCAGCCGCTCGCGGTGCCTCCGCCGAAGGGGTGAGCCTGGCGCCTTCGTCGACGGGAGGGGGTGTCCATGCAAGGCTTTCCCCATGAAGCTCTTGCTGGGACCCATCCTGTACGCCCGGGCGCAGGCCACGCCGGACCCGAAGTCTCACGACGTGTGGAGCTTCTTCGTCAACGTGTTCCTGGACAGCACGTCAGCGAAGAAGCCTCCGGCGTTGAGGCTGTGTTTCCGGGATGCGAAGGGCAAGCGGGTCGCGGTCTTCGACGAGGCGAAGCCCGCCGCGGACCTCACCGCCCTGCCCAAGGACACCCGGGGCGTGGTGTGGCGCTGGGAGGTCATCCTGCCGCGCACGGACGTGGCCCAGCGTCTGTCCTATCACTTCGAATCACCAGACACGCCCGGCGTGCCGGTGACCTTCGAGCGTCCGACGCCGCGAGACAACCGGCCGTGGTCCTCGAAGGTCATCCCGCCGGAGCCGCTGGTGGTGTCCGACGTGGTCGTCCCCGCGAAGGGTGTGTCGCCGAACATCGCGTTCTTCTCCTGCAACGGCGCCAGCCGTGCGAGTGATTGGAGCAATCTGGCGCAGCCCTTCGCGCTGTGGGATCGGATGCTGCAACAGCATCAGAGGGACCCGGTGGATCCGGCGAAGACGCCGGGCTTCCAGCTGCTGATCGGGGGTGGGGATCAGCTCTACGCGGACTCGCTGCACAACACGCTGGATGTGTTGAACGCGTTCATGAAGCTGCCCCGGTCGGAGCGGTTGAAGCTGCCGGTGCCGGACGGACTCTCGGAGAAGCTGTTCGCGGAATACGTCTGGCTCTACCGGGAGCGGTGGGGCGGGAGCCAGGGCATCGCGCCGTTGCTGCGGAGGGTGCCGGGCCTGTTCATGTGGGACGACCACGACATCTTCGACGGATGGGGTTCGCACGAGGATCTCCAGCAGGCGCCCTGGTACCGGGCGCTCTACAGCGCGGCGGCGCGAGCATTCGAGGCCTTCCAGCGGGGCTGGCTGGAGCAGCCGGCGAAGGCACGCGAGCCGGACGACCGGGGCGTGGTGAAGCCCGCGCAGCACTATCTCCAGACGTTCTGTTTCTCCACGGCGGACTGTGACCTGGACGTGGTGTTGCTGGACCTGAGGAGCGGCCGGACCAGCCGGGTGATGGACACCGGGGACGCGCATCCGCAGACCGAGTTCACGGTGATGAGCCGGTCACAGTGGGACGCCTTCGACGCGTGGCGCGAGGAGCACCGTCAGCGGCCGGAGAACGGCAAGAAGGCGCGGCACGTGTTGGTGGTGTCGTCGGTGCCGCTGGTGCACTTGCGTTTCGGTCCGGCGATGGAGCGGATGACCGGAGGTGGCGTCGAGCTGCGCGACGACCTGTTGGACCAGTGGGAGTCCTCGGTGCACAGGGGCGAGCGCACGCGGTTGTTGATGAACCTGTTCTCGCTGGCGAAGAAGTCCTACTGCGCGGTGACGGTGTTGTCGGGGGACGTGCACGTGGGGGCGAGGGCGCGCGTGCGTTCACGCAATCCGGACCACCTGGTGCCCGCGTTGGGAACGGTGGGGGAGGTGTTCATCGAACAGGTGACGTCCTCGCCCATCGTGCATCCGCCGCCGGGATGGCTCTCGTTCAAGGGGATGCTGGCGTTGTCGGAGGATTCCCGAGAGGACCTGCCAGGGTTCCTGCAGACGGAGCTGTTGCCGGTGGGCAAGGAGCTGTACCTGCGGGACCGCAACTGGCTGTCCATCCGGCTGGAGCGGCCCAAGCACCGCGACACGACCGCGCGTCCGAAGCTGTGGGTGAAGTGGATCGCGGAGAAGGAGAACCTGCCCATGGAGGTGGTGGTGGAGCCACCGCCCTTCCCCGCCGCGGGCTGAGGGTTTCAGCGGACTGGGAGCTCACGGAAGGAGATACCGGCCCAACCGCCCTGCTCCACCGCGTCCTTGAAGCGGTCCGTGCCGATGATCATGGTGCTGAAGTTGCCGACGCGGAACAGGTCCCTGTCCGTGGGCAACGAAGCACCGTCGAGGATGGGGTCGTCCGGACGTCGGAAGCCTTGTCGTCCGCAGGTGGGACAGGGCGGCTCCAGGTCAGGAGGAAGGCAGTCGCGGTGCAGGAGGCCGCGCGGTTCGATCTGGAGTTCGAGGATGTCCGGAGCCGCCTTCTGCCGGAACCGCAGCTCCGTCTTGCAGCCCAGCAGCCCACGAACGCCCGCGGCCTGGAGACCGTCGAGTGCGTCGCGGCGGATGAGCATCAGCGAGGTCCCCTGCCAGGTGAACGGCCCGAACTGACCGGACGCAGTGCCCGTGAGCGGACCGAAGCTTGTTCCGGGAGGAAGAGATGCATTGGGTGGCATCAGCGGGCGCACCAAGTCCTGGAGACGGACGAATTCGTGAAACGGCTCCGGTCGAGGCTCTTCAAATTCCCGATGCTCGGGGATGAGCGAAAGGTCCACGGCTGGGTACTGATCTCCCCATCCACCCCACGTTACACCGCAGCCTGGGCACTCCTTGATGCCGGGCAGGATCCATTTGTGTGCGGCATCGAAGTCTCCGCTGTAACGGGATGTGGCTGCTTCGTCGTCGCGGAGCCAGAAGAAGGGGGGCATGGACCGTCAGGCCTCAGATGGATGAAGGCTCAGTTGTACCGCTGGATGGGACCACCCAGGAGTTGGAATCGATAGATCAGCTCCCCGGCATGCTTGAAGATTTCCTCTGGGGGAGCGCCTCCGTTCGTATCCCTGAACTCACGCCAGTCCTTGTTCCACAAACCTCCCTTGGGACCATCGCTGTGGATACGCCGGTGGACATGCACGGGAATGGGGATCGTGAACTGGTGGATGTTGATGCCCTTGATTTTGAACCACGCGGCAAGGTCCTGCGCCTGCGGGAAGATGTGGTGCTTCTCGAACTTGCCCGCTGGCAGCTGCCGTTGAGGAGGCACGGGCTTGGGGTTCCCGTACCAGGGGAACACCATGACGGGTTCCGCATCACCCGGCAGGCCCATGCTGCCGCCCCAGTTGCGCCGGGGCCCGCTTCCCGGTGCGGGGGCCACGGCCACGGGTGGTGGCCGGGGCGGCAGTCCCCGCGCCAGCACCACCTCCCCGGGCACATCCTCGCACCGGAAGAAGCCGCAGGTCGTGTCCCCACAGACCAGGGTCACACAGGCGTCGCTGCTCGCGTCACCACACTCCGCCTCGGCTTCATCCCAGCGCTGCTGGAGCGGCGTGCTGGACGCGCACGCCGCCATCCACAGCGCCAGGAACATCAGCATCTTTCGCATGGCGGCAAAACCTACTCATATCCGGCATCTCTGTTTCCGTCAGGCCGTGGAAGCCGCACGTGCCGGTCAGTCGCTGTTCCTTCACGGGGTCGAGGAGCGCTTTCCCCAGCGGTTGTCTTCACGAAAGACAGTCTGAACTTCAGGAACGCACGGGCAGTTCGCGAAAGGAGATGCCGGTCCAACCGCCCTGCTCCACCGCGTCCTTGAAGCGGTCCGTGCCGATGATCATGGTGCTGAAGTTGTCCAAGCGGAACAGGTCTCTGTCCGAGGGCAGCGAAGCACCGTCGAGGATGGGATCGTCCGGACGTCGGAAGCCTTGTCGTCCGCAGGTGGGACAGGGCGGCTCCAGGTCGGGAGGAAGGCAGTCGCGGTGCAGGAGGCCGCGCGGTTCGATCTGGAGTTCGAGGATGTCCGGAGCCGTCTTCTGTCGGAACCGCAGCTCCGTCTTGCACCCCAGCAGTCCCCGGATGCCCGCGGCCTGGAGGCCATCGAGTGCGTCGCGGCGGATGAGCATCAGCGAGGTCCCCTGCCAGGTGAACGGCCCGAACTGACCGGACGCAGTGCCCGTGAGCGGACCGAAGCTTGTGCCGGGAGGAAGAGATGCATTGGGTGGCATCAGCGGGCGCACCAATTCTTGGAGACGGACGAGCTCGTGAAACGGCTCGGGTCGGGGCTCTTCAAATTCCCGATGCTCAGGGATGAGCGAAAGGTCCACGGCGGGGTATTGCCGCCCTGATCCGCTCCACGTCAGGCCGCACCCCGGACAATCTTTGAGGCCAGGAAGTCCCCACCTGTGTGCAGCATCGAAGTCTCCGCTGTAACGGGAGGTGGCTGCCTCGTCGTCGCGCAGCCAGAAGAAGTGGATCATGGACTGTCAGGCCTCGGATGGATGAAGAATCAGTTGTACCGCTGGATGGGGCCACCCAGGAGCTGGAATCGATAGATCAGTTCCCCGGCATGCTTGAAGATTTCTAGAGGAGGAGCGAGGTCGTTCGCGTTCTTGAACTCGCGCCAGGCTTCATTCCACATGCCCCCGCTGGGCCCATCGCTGTGAATGCGTCGGTGGACATGCACGGGAATGGGGATCGTGAACTGGTGGATGTCGATGCCCTTCTCCTTGAACCACCGGGCCAGGTCTTGCGCTTGCGGGAAGATGTGGTGCTTCTCGAACTTGCCCGCTGGCAGCTGCCGCTGAGGAGGCACGGGCTTGGGGTTCCCGTACCAGGGGAACACCATGACGGGTTCCGCATCACCCGGCAGGCCCATGCTGCCGCCCCAGTTGCGCCGGGGCCCGCTTCCTGGCGCAGGGGCCACGGCCACGGGTGGCGGCCGGGGCGGCAGTCCCCGGGCCAGCACCACCTCCCCCGGTACGTCCTCGCACCGGAAGAAGCCGCACACTGTGTCCCCACAGACCAGGGTCACACAGGCGTCCGCGCTGGCGTCACCGCACTCCGCCTCGGCTTCATCCCAGCGCTGCTGGAGCGGCGTGCTGGACGCGCACGCCGCCATCCATAGCGCCAGGATCATCAGCATCTTTCGCATGGCTGAAAAACCTACTCATATCCGGCGTCCCTGTGACCAACGTCAGACTTGAAGACCTGGGCAACGCAACGACCCTCGACTCCCTTCGCGATTCCCAGTGGGAAGCGGAACTCCGTGCTTTTGACGGACTCAATCCCTGCATCCTCCGGAGCATCGACACAGGCGTGGATGTCCCTGGAGGCATCGACACGGGCGACGGTCCCTACGTCATCCAGACGGCCGGTACGGAGACCGCAACGCGGTGCTCAGCGCCAAGGGAGAGCTCCAGGCACGGGCTGTCTTCCTCGCGAACAGCGCCCGTGTCTACGCGGATGGAGGCGTACGGGCCCTGATCTACGCGCCGCAAGGAGCTGGGAGTCCCTGACACCTGACATCGAGAATGAAGGGAATGGAGACGGAGCTGAGTACTTCGACCCCTCGGTACTCGACCGCTACGGCGACCTCCACTTCCGTCAGGCCGTGGAAGCCGCACGTGCCGGTCAGTCGCTGTTCCTTCCCGGGGTCGAAGAGCGCTTTCCCCAGCGACTGTCTTCACGAAGGGCAGCGTAGGGCTTCAGGAACGCACGGGCAGTTCGCGGAAGGAGATGCCGGTCCATCCGCCCTGCTCCACCGCGTCCTTGAAGCGGTCCGTGCCGATGATCATGGTGCTGAAGTTGCCGACGCGGAACAGGTCCCTGTCCGTGGGCAACGAAGCACCGTCGAGGATGGGATCGTCCGGACGGCGGAAGGCCTGCCGCCCGCAGGTGGGACAGGGCTGCGCCAGGTCGGGAGGAAGGCAGTCGCGGTGCAGGAGGCCACGCGGTTCGATTTGAAGCTCGAGGATGTCCGGAGCCGTCTTCTGCCGGAACCGCAGCTCCGTCTTGCAGCCCAGCAGCCCACGAATGCCCGCGGCCTGGAGACCATCGAGTGCGTCGCGGCGGATGATCATCAGCGCATTCCCCAACCACGTGAAGGGACCGAACTGACCGGAGGCGCTTCCTACGAGGGGGCCGAAGTCCGTTCCGGGAGGGAGCTCGGCATGGGACGGGGCCAGTGGACGCACCAGGGCTTGAAGACGCAGGAACTCGTGAAGGGGTTCAGGTCGAGGCTCTTCAAACTCCTGATGCTCGGGGATGATCGAAAGATCCACGGCTGGATACTCGTGTCCCGCCTCAGACCAGGTAGCGCCACACTCCGGGCAGTTCTTGAGACCCGGCAGTCCCCACTTATGTCCTGCGTCGAAGTCCGCGCTATAGCGCGCTGTCGCCACCTTGTCGTTGCGCATCCAGTAGAAGAGGGACATGTGCTGGTGGGTTCGCTCGAAGTTCAGTGGTACTGCTGGATGGGTCCGCCCAGAAGCTGGAAGCGATAAATGAGTTCCCCGGCGTGCCGGAAGATTTCTTGCGGCGAAGCGCCTCGATTCTGTTCCTTGAAGTCGCGCCAGGCTTCATTCCACATGCCTCCGCTGGGCCCATTGCTGTGAATACGACGGTGGACGTGCACGGGAATGGGGATCGTGTACTGGTGGATGTCGACGCCTCGTTCCTTGAACCACCGGGCAAGGTCCGGGGCCTGCGGGAAGATGTGGTGCTTCTCGAACTTGCCCGCCGGCAACTGCCGCTGAGGAGGCACGGGCTTGGGGCTCCCGTACCAGGGGAACACCATCACCGGTTCCACATCACCCGGCAGGCCCATGCTGGCGCCCCAGTTGCGCCGGGGCCCGCTTCCCGGAGCGGGAGCCACGGCCACGGGTGGCGGCCGGGGCGGTAATCCCCGCGCCAGCACCACCTCCCCCGGTACGTCCTCGCACCGGAAGAAGCCGCACACTGTGTCCCCACAGACCAGGGTCACACAGGCGTCCGCACTGGCGTCACCGCACTCCGCTTCAGCTTCATCCCAGCGCTGCTGGAGCGGCGTGCTGGACGCGCACGCCGCCATCCACAGCACCAGCGCACAGAACGCCAGGCTTTTCCTCATGGCGGAAAAGCCTAACACCCGCGCTCAGGGCAACGGCCCCTCCACCAATCGCAACACATCCGCGAGCACCCCCGCCGCGGTCACCGCCGCGCCCGCGCCATACCCCCGAATCACCAGCGGCGTGGGGCTGTACCGCTCCGACAGGAAGCTCAACGCGTTCTCGCCGCCCTTCACCGCCGCCAGCGGATGCTCCAGTGGCACCGGCACCAGGCCCACGCGCACGCCCTCCGGTCCCACGCTGCCCACGTAGCGCAGCACCTTGCCTTCCTTCCGGTGCGCGTCCACCCGCCTCTGGAAGATCTCATCCGCCTGAGGCAGCCGCGCCAGGAACTCCGGCAGCGGCCCCTTCGCGTCGAACTCCTCCGGCAACAGCGACGCCAGCGCCACCTCCTCCAACTCCAGCGACCGCCCCAGCTCTCGCGCGAGGATGAGCACCTTGCGCGCCACGTCCGTGCCCTCCAGGTCGTCTCGCGGATCCGGCTCCGTGAAGCCCTTCTCCATCGCCGTGCCCACCGCCTTCGACAGCGGCACCCCGGCCTCCGTCAGCCCCAGGATGAATGACAGCGAACCCGACAGGATGCCCTCCACCCGGTGCACCGTGTCTCCCGTGCGCAGCATGTTCTTCAACGTGTCGATGACCGGCAGCCCCGCCCCCACGTTCGTCTCGTAGAGGAACTTCCGCTGGTGCCGCACCGCCGTCTCCCGCAGCGCCTTCCAGTGCTCCTGCCGCCCCGCATTGGCCTTCTTGTTCGCCGTCACCACGTGCAGCCCGGACGCCATCAACGCCGGATACCCCAACGCCACGTCCTCGCTGCTCGTGCAGTCCACGAAGATGGGCCGGCCCGGCCGCCTCGCCTTCGCCCACGCTCGGAACGTGTCCAGCGTGAAACCAGACTCACTTGCGTCCAGCCGCGCCTTCCATCCGTCCAGCGCCACGCCCTCCGGCGCCACCAGGCTGTGTCTGCTATTCGCAACGGCACACACCCGCAAATCCAATCCGTGTGCCCGCAGCTTCGGCGCTTGCTGATGAATCTGCCGCAGCAGCTCCCCGCCCACCGTGCCCACGCCCGCAACCAACAGCTCCACCACCTCCGTGGTGCCAAAGGCCTTGCGGTGCACGTGTGCCATGGCACGCGGCCCGTCCTCCCGCGAAATCACCGCGGAGATGCTCCGCTCACTGGACCCCTGCGCGATGGCAGCGATGCTGCAATCCACGTCCGCCAGCGCGCTGAAGAACGTCCCCGCCACGCCCACCCGGTGCCGCATCCCGTCTCCCACGATGCTCAACACCGCGAGCCCCGGCTGGTGCTCGATGGGGTCCACCTTCCCTGCCTCGCGCTCCACCTCGAACTCGTCCTCCAGCGCCAGCACCGCCCGCGTGGCCTCCGCCTCCCCCACGCAGAAGCTGATGGAGGACTCGCTGGAGCCCTGGGTAATCAGCACCACGGAGATGGACGCCAGCGCCATCGCCTCGAAGACGCGCGCGGCCGTGCCCGGCACACCCTTCAACCCCGCGCCCGCGATGTTGATGAGCGCGATGTCCGGCAGGAACGACAACCCCCGCACCGGGTGCCGCGAAGCCGGCGCCGTGGCCGTCACCCGCGTGCCCGGATGCTCCGGCCGGAAGCTGTTGCACACCCGCACCGGGATGCCTCGCTCCCTCGCGGGCGCAATCGTCTTCGGATGCAGCACCTTCGCGCCGAAGTAGGCCAGCTCCATCGCCTCCTCGAAGCTCACCTCCTCCAGCGCGAACGCCTCCGGCACCAGCCGCGGG
Source organism: Corallococcus sp. AB011P (assembly GCF_003611605.1). Taxonomy (NCBI): domain Bacteria; kingdom Pseudomonadati; phylum Myxococcota; class Myxococcia; order Myxococcales; family Myxococcaceae; genus Corallococcus; species Corallococcus sp. AB011P. The sequence continues at coordinate 211,442 of NZ_RAVX01000007.1, read as the reverse complement.
TCCGCGCTGAAGATGCCGTCCACGTCCGTCCAGATCTCCAACAGCCGCGCATCCAGCGCCACCGCCGCCAGCGCCGCCGAGTAGTCCGACCCTCCCCGCCCCAGTGACATCGTCTTGCCGCGCGCATCCCCTCCAAAGAAGCCCGGCATCAACATCAGCCCCGGCCCGTCCTCACGCAGCGCCGCGAACCGCGCGCGGATCTCCTCCACCCGGGGCGTCGCCTGCAGCGGGTCTCCCGAACACACCAGCACCTGCCTCGGGTCCAGGCTCACGGGCGAAAGCCCCCGTGCATCCAACAGCGCCGCGAGCAGCAGGCACGACGCCCGCTCCCCCAGCCCCGACAGGTGCGCCAGCACCGACGGCGAGCACTCCCGCAAGAGCCCCACGCCCTGCAACAGCCCGCGCAGCTCCACTCCCAGCGCCACCAACCCCTCCGCCAGGGGCCGGGTCTGCGCGGGCTTCAGGTCCACGCTCAGCGCCTTCGCGATGGCGGAGTGCGTGTCGTCGAACCGGGCGCAGGCCTCCTGCACGGACTCGCCCTCCTGCGCCACCTTCGCCGCCTCCACCAACAGATTCGTGATGCCCGACACCGCGGACGCCACCACCATCACCCGCTCGGCCTTGCGCGCCTCCTCCACCAGCGCCACCACGCCGCGCATCCGTTCCGCATCTCCGACACTGGTGCCACCGAATTTCATCACGCGCATGACACGGCCTCCTCTCGGAACATCGGGACTCGGTGGCTGGGGCGGCACATCGGAAGCGGCGTCATGCGGGGCCTCGGGGTTGGCGACTGGCAGGTGGGGCAACGAAAAAGCCCCGCGCTCGGGAGGAGCGCGGGGCCGGGTTCGGAAGGGGGACCTTCAGGAGGTCCGCTTCGGAAGTCAGGCGGTCCGCGCTCCGCGAGGAGTCAGGCCGGTGCGAGTGCAAGTCTCGGTCAGCAGGGTCTGGACACGCACGCCCACGGAGGACGTCGTCCCCTCGTGCCGCTGGTTGTTCCCGCTGCGTCCGACCATGGAGTCCCCATCCTAGCCGCTTCCGCGCGCCAAGGTCAGGGGGCAGGCAGCCAGCCCCCCGCTCCAGGGCCCCCACCGTGGTGCTCGCGGCCAGGGCTGCCGACATTGAGCGTGTGTGAGCCGTCCCACCCCCTTCAGGAGCAACCCATGGCCACCCACAAGAAGAGCGACACCGCCCACAAGCCCGGCTTCGCCAAGGACCGCGTGGAGCGGGGGCTGGAGGCGGACGACACCAAGCCCCTGTACGCGGACGACGCCAAGCACTCCACCGAGGAGCAGAAGTTCGCCCTCGACAGCGACGGCCCCGTCGGCGGGCCTCGCAACAATCCCCAGAGCGTCCTCGATGACGTCGATGACGAGGAGCGCGAGGAGAGCGGACGCCTCAAGGCCGAAGCCCGCCAGGAAGAGAACGAGCCCACCCGGGAATGAAAAAAACGGGGCCCCGACACCCACGTCGGGACCCCGGCTTCAACACCTCGAAGTGAAGCGCCCGGCTACTTGGACGCCGGCGTCTCCACCAGCGTGAGCTTGCCCAGGTTGAGCGGCGTCACCTGCTCCTGGATGACCAGCGGGTCGCCCACGAGCACCACCTGCATGCTGGCCGGATCCAGGTAGGACTCGGCCACGCGCTGCACCTCCGCGGCGCTGGCGTTCTCCAGGCCCTCCACGGTGCGCTTGAACTCATCCATCGGCCGGCGGTGGAAGTAGAGCTGCGCGGCGCTGCCACCCAGGCCCTCCACCGTCTCGAAGGCGCCCGGGAACGCGCGGATGAGGCCTTCTCGCGCGGCGGCCAATTCCTTCTCCGTGATGGGGTTGGACTTGATGCCGGCCAGCTCCTTGATGAACTCGTTGAGCGCCGGACCCGTCACGTCCTGCCGCACGGCCGCGTACGCGGTGAGCGGTCCCACGCCCAGGCGCGTGCCCAGGTGCGCGTTGGCGCCGTAGCTGTAGCCCTTGTCCTCGCGGATGTTCATGTTGAGCCGGCTGCCGAAGAAGCCGCCGAACACCGTGGTCGCCAGCTCCAGCGGGTACTCGTCCGGGTGGCCCGCGGCGAGGCCCGGACGGCCCACCAGCACCACCGTCTGCTCCAGGCCCGGCTTGGGCACCACGCGCACCTGCTGACGCGGCGGCGCGGGCGGCGCGGGCGGCGGCTTGGGCGCCACGGCCCCGCCCTTCCACCCTCCGAAGTACTTCTTCCCCCACTCCACTGCCTGCGGGAGCGTCACGTCGCCGGTCATGATGAGCGCGGCGGCGCGAGGGCCCGTGTTCTTCGTGTAGAAGCTCTTCGCGTCCGCCAGCGTGAGCGCCTCCACCGTCTTCGGCGTACCGCCGGACGTGTGGCCATACGGGTGATCCGCGCCGAACACGGCCTGGTAGTAGGCCTGCTGCGCCAGGAAGTTCGGGTCGCCCATGCGGCGCACCAGCTCACCCAGCTGCTGCTTCTTGCGGCGCTCGAAGGCCTTCGCGTCGAAGGTGGGCCGCAGGACGACGTCCGACAGCAGGCTCATCGCCGCGTCCACGTTGGTGGTGAGCACGCGCGCGCCCACGAAGGCGCCATCCGGGTCCACCGACATCGCGGGCGACACGCCCAGGTCCGCGAACGCGTTGTCCAGCGCCACCGTGTCGCGCTTGCCCGCGCCCTCCAGCAGCATGCGGTAGGACAGGTCCGCGATGCCCAGCTTCGCGGCGGGCTCCTGCGACACGCCCGCGGCGAAGGCGATGCCCACGAACACCAGCGGCAATTCCTTGCGCGTGCTGACGATGACGGTGAGGCCGTTGTCCAGCTTCGCCTGCTCGAAGGTGGGCAGCACCAGCTCCGGCGGCTTGCCGGGCTTGGGCTGCTGCTCGCGGAACGCCTCCGCGTCCGGAGCCGGTGTCTGGGTTCGCGGCTGCGCGGCCGGCGCCGTTTCAGCCGGCGTCTCCGCGGGCTTCGTGGTGGCGCAGCCGGCGACGGACAGCGTGAGGAGGGCAGTGAGGATTCGGCGGTGCATGACTAGCGGGCCTCCTTGCCCGGAGCGGAAGACGGCGCGGCCTTGCCGGCGGACGGCACCGCGTGGAGCACGACGCGCGCGTCGGGGCGCAGCACGTCGTTGGCGAACTGCTTCACCGCGTCGGGGGTGACGTCCTGGTAGCGCGCCAGGTCCTGCGCGACGTAGCTGGGCTCGCCCACGAACTGGTTGTACGTCTGGAGCGTGTCGGACTTGCTGCCGCTGCCACCCACCGCCTGCAGACCCGCCAGCTGCCGCGTGTCATAGCGGGTGCGCGCGCGGACGATCTCCTCCTGCGTGACGCCGTCCTTGCGGACCTCGTCCAGCACCGCGTCGATCTCCTTCTTCAGCGTGTCCGTGGTGACGCCGGGCCGGGCCACCGCCTCGATGGAGAAGACGGACTGCGCGCCCTGGCTCTGCTGCACGGCGTCCACGCTCTGCGCCAGCTGCTTGTCCAGCACCAGCCGGCGGTACAGGCGGCTCGCGCGGCCCGTGCCCAGCGCGGTGGCGAGCACGTCCGCCGTCGCGTCCCCGGGCTTCAGGTACGGGGCGGTGAGCCAGGACATGGTGAGCAGGGGCAGCGTGGCCACCTTCTCGTCGTGGCGGATGGTCGTCTCGCGAGTGACCTTCACCGGCTGCACGTCCGGACGCTGGGGCTTGGGCGCGGAGGTCAGCGTGCCGAAGTACTTCTCCACCAGCGCCTTGGCCTTCGCGGGGTCGAAGTCGCCCACGATGGCGAGCGTCGCGTTGGAGGGCGCGTACCACTTGCGGAAGAACGCCTTCACGTCATCCACCGTGGCCGCGTCCAGGTCCTTCATGGACCCAATCACGTTGCCGGAGTACGGGTGCGGCGCGGGGAACAGCGCCTGCCACGCCTTCTCCTGTGCTTCACCGTAAGGGGCCGTCTCCACGCCCTGGCGGCGCTCGTTCTTCACGACCTCCTTCTGCGTCTGGAGCTTCTTCTCCGTGAGCGAGTCCAGGAGGAAGCCCATGCGGTCGCTCTCCAACCACAGGGCCGTCTCCAGCAGGTTGCTGGGCACGGTCTCGTAGTAGTTGGTGCGGTCGAAGCTGGTGGTGCCGTTCAGGTCCGTGGCGCCCGCCTGCTCCAAGAGGCCGATGTGCACGTCGTCCGGCACGTGCTTGGAGCCCTGGAACATCATGTGCTCGAAGAGGTGCGCGAACCCGGTGCGGCCCGGCGTCTCGTCGTAGGCGCCCACGTGGTACCAGACGTTGACGGCCACCACGGGCAGCTTGCGGTCCACGGAGAAGATGACCTCCATGCCGTTGGGCAGCGTGTACTTCTCATAGGGGATGGCCAGGTTTTCGCGGCCGGGCTCCAGCGGCTTCGCCTCGGGGGTCTGCGCGAGCGCCGGAAGCCCCACGAACAGGGCCGCTGCGGCGAGGGCCTTCAATCGGGACAAGGTTCCTCCACGGTTCAGGACGGTCTTTCGCGCGCTTAGCACGCGCCTCGGGGCCTGTAAGCCGGAAGGAGACGGGGTGGGCTCCAGGGTGCCGGGTGTTGCTCGCCGTGCGACACTGCGGCCATGAGCCTGGAGGTGCCCCTCTCCCAGCAGGGTCGCTGCGCCGTCCACCCGGACCTGCCCGCGGGCGGCACCTGTTTCCGCTGCGGAAGCTTCATCTGCGCGGACTGCACCACGTCCGTGCCGGGCCTGGGCGTGCGCCTGTACTGCCAGGCCTGTGCGGCGCGTCCGGACGTGAACTACCTGGAGGCGCTGCGCCAGCGCTACCAGGGCAAGCGTGATGGATGGGCGTGGGTGGTGGCGGGCGTGACGCTGCTGCTCTGCGTGGCCACCGCCGCCGCCCTGTCGCAGTGGGGGCTGCGCGCGACGAAGGAGGCACTGTTCACGCTGGTGCTGCTCATTCCCGTGCCGGTGGGCGTGGCCTTCTTCCTGGGCCGGCGCTGGGCACGGCATGCGCTGGTGGCCACGCCGCTGGTGATGGCGGTGGTGGCGGATGCCCTGGCACCGTCCGGGCGCTTCCTCTTCTTCCTGTGCGCCATGCCCGGCCTGATCACCGCGGCACGCATCCACCGGGACGTGCGCAATCAGCTCTTCTTCCGGCTGCCGGTGCCGCCCGCGATGCTGAAGGTGCTGTGGAACGAGCGCTTCAACAACCCGATGGCGCGTCAGGCCTCGCGGTTCGGTTTCAGCGCGCTGTTCATGCCCATGCTCGCGCCCGTGGCGGTGATTTGCGGCGTGGTGGCGCTGAAACGCGTGGACCCGAAGGCCACGCCGCCCATCGGCCGCCGGGACCAGGCCTTGATGGGACTGGTCCTGGGGCTGGTCAGTCCGCTGCTGTGGGGGGCCGTCCTGCTGCTGTGGCTGTCCGACCGGATCCACTTCTGACCGCGGTGGTCAGAAGGAACGGGTCTGCAGCTTGAGCCGGGTGCGGATGGCGTCGCGCGCCCGGTCCCCGGCGCCCTGGCACTCGCCGCCCACCTCGTCCAGGCTCCGCTTGGGGCCCGGCCGGGGCCAGTCCCCGTTCTGGTAGCACGCGGACAGCGGCAGCTCCTTCAGCCAGGCATTCTGGTCGAACATCACGCGCAGGGAACCGCCCTCCTCCAGCCTGAGGTCAGAGGTGGCCTCGACGGCCATGGCCGTGCCTTCGGGCAGGTCCAGGTCCATGCCCCAGGATGCATCCCCGGCGTGGAGGGTCTGGGCCGTGAAGCCGTTCTTCCCCAACACGAAGTCGATCCGCCGGTAGGTGCCGGGAGGGAGCTCCATCACGGCATTGGAGACATTCCCGGACGGCAGGTTGATGCCGAACGGACCCGCGAGCGTGACCGTGGCCGGGGAACCTTCGGGCTGCACGCACCCGGTGCCCTCCGGGAGTTGGTCGCGCACGTCGTCGCAGCCGAGCCCCCCGGCCAATTCCAGACGGATGTCGGACACCCGGACGCTGGCGTCCTCCAGATGGAAGCGCATTCCGTCGCCAGACGTGATGTCGGGAGGCGTGGGCGGGGACGTCATGGCTCGGACGCCAGAGGCCGGAACCGCCAGGGACGACGCGCCCAGCGGGTTCGCGTTCAGCGAGAAGATGAGCCGGGTATGGGTTCCGGTGTCACAGCCGGACAGCCCCAGGGACATCAAAGACAGACACAGCACGGTGACAGCAAGGCCGGAGGTACGCAACCAGGGGATGGAGGGCATGTCGGAAGTAACTCGTGAGGGGGAGCGCCTCCGGCCGGGCGTCCCGATGCGCGAGCCCCACTGGGCCCGCGAAGTCCCAGCATGCCTCAGGACGGGAGAGGGGGAACAGCCAGGCCCTCTTCCGGACGTCCTGGGGAGAAACACTTCAGGGGTGCAAGGACAGTCCCATCGCACCGCTGGCTTCGATGTTGCCGCGCATCCGTTCCGAGGCGCCCGCACAGGCACCCTGGCCCGCCTCCAGTGTCAGGCTGTTGCCCAGAAGGCTCAGGTCTCCAGACTCCAGACAGCCCGCCACGGGCACCTCATCGAGCCAGCGGTCCACGACCAGCCAGCCCCAAAGGGCGGAGCCATCCTCCGCGGAGGCGAAATCCAGCGAGCCTTCTCCTCCCTGGGGTTCGAAGCGGAGGACCGCGTCGGACTGGAAGTCGGCGTCCAGCACGGAGGCCATGCCCTGCCATGTGAAGCTCGAGCGAGACTGGAAGGTGGGATGGGAGGGCGTCCCGCGTTCCAGCCTGGCCTCGATGCGGGGATAGACGCCCCGAGGGATGCGCAGCCCGGCTGCATCGAGGGACAACCCCTGCCGCAGGTCCCATTCGAGCGGGCCCGCCACGGTCAACCGGCCCGGCTGCTCCTCTGTCGCGTCCTCGCAGGTCATCCGTGGAGACAGCAGACCTTGCTGGTCCGCGCACCGGATGCCCGGTGGCAATTCCAGACGGATGTCGGACAGCCTGGCGAGGACGCTGTCCACGTGGAAGGTGAGGCCGTCCGAGGACTCGAAGGCGTACTCGGGAGGCGGCATGGGGTCGCGCGCCGCGCGCACGCGGTTCGAGTGGAGGCTGAACCGCAACGAGTAGCCGTTCGGATCCTCGCCACACGCGGACAGGCACAGCACGGCGGCAAGGCTGGAAGCGTACGACTTGAGCGAAGGGGCCACGAAGCCGAAGCATGCCCGGCGCCCGGGGAAATGGGCAGACACCCGCGATGGCGGCGCATGCCAGCGGACAGGCCGGTGCCCACGCTGAGGGAGGAACCCCACAGGAGAGACACCATGGCAACGCAACGAGTGAGCGACGTAATGACATCCGACGTGGAGGTCGTCCGTCCGTCTGATTCCCTGAGGATGGCCGCGGAGAAGATGCGCCTGCTGAACGTAGGCCCCATCCCCGTGTGTGACGGCGACGAGCTGGTGGGCATCGTCACGGACCGGGACATCGTCATTCGCGCGGTGGCGCAGGGGCTGGACGCCGAGCGCACCCAGGTGGCCCAGGCGATGACCCGGGGCGTGGAGGTCGTCTACGACGACGACGACCTCACCCAGGCGGCCCAGAAGATGAGGGCCTCGCAGATCCGCCGCATCCTGGTGTTGAACCGGGCCAGGCGGCTGGTGGGCATCCTCTCGCTGGGAGACGTCGCGGCGGAGCTCAGCGACCAGGAGAGCGGCAGGACGCTGGAAGAGGTCTCCGCCCCATCACAGCCGGCACAGCCCTGAAGTGGGCTACATGCCGCCGAGCTTCGTCTCCAGCTCCGACAGGTCGCGGTGCACGGCCGCGTCCGTCTCCCGCAGGCCTTCGACCTTGCGCACGGCGGAGATGACGGTGGAGTGGTCCTTGTTGAAGCGCGAGGCGATCTCCGGGAAGGAGCTCTTCGTCAGCTTGCGGCTCAGGTACATGGCCACCTGGCGCGCGTGCGCGAGCGCCTTGTGGCGCCGGTCTTCCTTCAGCGCTTCGACGGTCACCTTGTAGAAGCGGGCGACCTCGCGCTGGATGGCCTCCACGTCCACGGTGCGCTGCGCGGGCAGGATGTCGCGCAGCACCTGGGACGCGAACTCCTCCGTCACCGGCTGCTTGGTGAGGCTGTGCATCGCGGACAGCTTCACGAGCGCGCCTTCCAGTTCGCGCACGTTCTTCTGCACGTGCTTCGCGATGAAGTGCGCCACGGGGTCCGGCAGGTCGAGGCCCTCCTGCTCCGCCTTCTTCTGGAGGATGGCGACGCGCGTCTCGTAGGTGGGCTCGCGGATGTCCGCCATCAGGCCCATGACGAAGCGGCTGCGCAGGCGGTCCTCCATGCCGGGCACTTCCGCGGGCACCATGTCGCTGGTGAGCACGATGGCCTTGTTGAGGCCGAAGAGCGTCTCGAAGGTGTAGAAGAACTCCTTCTGCGTCTCCTCGCGCTTGCCCAGGAACTGGATGTCGTCGATGAGCAGCACGTCGCACTCTTCGCGGAACTTCCGGCGGAAGTCCGTCATGCGGTGCTCGCGCACGCTCTCCACGTACTCGTTCGTGAACTGCTCGCTGGAGAGGTAGACGATGCGCTGGGTGGGGTCCTTCTCCCAGATGTGATTGCCCACCGCCTGGAGCAGGTGTGTCTTGCCCAGGCCCGTGCCGCCGTAGATGTAGAGCGGGTTGTAGTTGTGGCCCGGCCGGTGGGCCACGGCCTGCGCGGCGGCGGCGGGGAGCTGGTTGCTGTCCGCGACGACGTAGGTATCGAAGGTGAAGCGCGGGTTGAGCCGCGCGGGCCGCATCGAGTTCACCTTGACGGTGGGCGCGGGCGGCAGGTCCGCGGACGACGGCGGGGGACCGACGATGACCTCGTAGGCGACGCGGCCCAGGGACGGCTCCAGCCGGGCCAGGTGCGTCTCCAGCATGGCGCGGTAGTGGTCATCCACCCAGTCGCGGAAGAAGCGGTCCGGCACGCCCAGGACCAGGGCGTTCTCGCGCACCTCCATGGGGCGCATCCGCTCCAGCCAGGTGAGGGCGTAGTGGAGCCCCTCCTGACGGATGGCTTCCAGCGTGCGGGTCCAGATGACGCCGGCACTGGGAAGCGAAGGCGAAGGGGCTTGGGCGAGGGCGTTCACTTGGAGGCTCAGGGACGGCGCGGAACGAGGGAACCCGCAGGCGTTCGGCGGTGCTAACACCCGCTCTCCGGCTGATCAAGGAACCGGCCTGTAGCACGGATCAGCGGGACCCCCTGGCGGGTGGGGATGATCACTCCCGGTGGATCCGCTTTTCCGCCACCGGCGCGAGCCGTTCCGCCGGGTTGTGCGAGGTGTGCCGTGGAGCCACCTGAACAGCCTTGACGTGATGCACCCAACGTTGCCAGGGACATGACCCCATGGCGCTCGATGAGCGCAGGACGCTGTTCGCGACGACGACCCTGGGACGCATGTTCGTGCTCCGCCGGTATGATCCACCGGGCGAGCCCCTCGCTTATGAGCTGTCGCTGTACGACGACTACCTGGGCCCCGCGCCCAAGGAGCTGTCGCTCCCCGACGCCCTCCAGAAGAGCTTCGATTCGGAGGCGGAGGCCGTGGCGCAGTTTCGCCAGCACTGGCCCGAGCAGACCGGCCCGTTCGAGGACGTCCGTCTGGGCCACCAGGTGACCTTCGACCTGGCGGAGGCGCTGAGACAGGGGACCCTGAAACCGCTGCGGGCCTCGATGAGCGCGGAGGAGGTGGTGGATGTGCTGGGCCTCCCCGAGGATGTGGCGCCCACCTCGCAGCCGGGCTGCGTCCGCTGGTTCTATGGTGCCGTGCAGGTCCACCTGGAGGACGGCCGGTTCCGGTACCTGGAAGTCGAAGACGCCTTGGAGTCCTTCACCACGCTGGACTTCACGGGCTGGTTCCTGAAGCCCTCCATGACGAAGCGGCGGCTGGAAGGCGCACTGAAGTCCCGGGGCATCCCCTTCACGCGGGAGACCCAGGGCCTCGCCGTGCCCGGCGGCTTCCTGTTCGACTTCCACGCGGAGGTGGGCCGGCTGCACGCGCTCTCCTGGAACCACCCGCTCGCGGTTCCCAGGTAGCGGAGTCACTTGAACGGACCCGCTGTCGTGGCCGGGACGTCCTGCGCTGGACGGATGACGGAGGTCCGTCCGTGGCCCTCCCCTGCTCCCGGACTCATGGGCGGGAACCCTCGAGGCCTGTGAGCGGCGGGATGTGTGAGGCGCATCGTGGAGTGGGGCTGACGCGCAGGAGCGAACTGTTCGCCGGGGCGCTGCTCCTGGGCGCGGGATGTTTTCGACGGGGGACGGTGCCCGTGCGCGAGGCGATGCCTCCGGACACGGCGAAGGCGGGCCGTCGTTACCTGGTGAAGGGCGGCGTGGTGACGCTCATGGAGCGCGGCAACGTGGACACCGTCATCGTGGCCGGGCAGGTCCGCAAGTGGCGGGGGGCGTTGGAGGTGGACCTGGAGGGCCTGCGCCAACGGGTCACCGCGTCGCGGGACTTCCTGTTCGAAACAATTCGGTGCGGTACATGGCGTACAGGCTTTCCGTCTGAATCTTCTGGGCCGTTCCGTCAGCAGAAACCCACGAGAAGGTGACATCGGAGTCGTGACTCTTCCCAGAGTTACTCCGATAGATGAGTACGCGCTTGGTCACGAGCAGGCCCCCAATCCTCATTTGGAGGATCTCCGGAAGAGAGGTGGCATACGCCCGGAGCTCTACGGGGTCGCCGAGGCCCGCCCTCTTCTTGCGCAGCTCGAAGAGTCCCGCTTCATCCATTCGGATAAGCAGGGACGCACCTGTGGGAGTCACCCGATTGTGCCCGAAGCCCTTGGAGCATTCGTACAGGTCCGAAGGCGGTGATGATCAACCCGGGACTGGGTTCTCGACGGCGTGGATCAGGAGGTTTGGGAATAGGGGTGCCGTCCGCCGACCTCCGGAAAACGCTCGTAGGCCCACAGGAGTGCTGCCAGGTGCGCGCGGTTTCCCAGGTCGAGCGGAGCATCCGTGAGCCGGACCACCCACCCGCCAGTGGCCGTGCGCCGGGCACGTGACAGCAACTCGGCGTCACGCGAAGGGTCCGGGAACCCGATGGCCTTCGCGGCCTCGGCCGACCAGTAGTTCAGCCAACCCAGGTGGCGTGGAATCTCTGGAGCGGAAATCGCTTCTGGGAGCTTGAGGGCGGGCAGTCCCAGAGGTGGCTTTTCAGGTCCATGTCGCTTCGGGCCTGTCTGATCCGCGATGACCTGCATCACGGATGACGGCGCCAGGAGCCCCCAATATGCGCGGACACCCTCCGCGACGTGCTCCAGCACCTCCGCTGCCGCCGCGATGCTGGCTGCGTCCTGAGGCAGCTTCGCATGGACCTGGAGTTGAGGCTGTCCGCCCGGACTCGAACTGGCGGATCTGCGCAGTCCGGAAATCGTCACGGGGTGGTCCTCGTCTCCGTTGCAGATGAGCGGAAACTCTCCTCGTGCCGCTGAGGCCGCGAGCCACGCGTCTCGCTGAGATAGCGCGACGGGCTTTCCTTCCTTGGATATCTCCCACGCCAGACGCATGCCGGGCATCGCCCGTTCCATGCCTTCAACGACAGCGAGCGTACGGCCGTCGTCCATCGTCAGAGCCGGCGCATGGACATTCAGGATGAGGCGGTCGCGCGTCGTCATCGTTCGCACCCCGTGACGACGATATCCAACTCGTCGGCAATCTCCTTCAGCGCGGCTTTATGCGCCTCGCTGCTCACGCCCACCACGAAGGCGTAGCCACATGCCCCCGCGATGTCTCGCTCCTCCAGCAGTTCGGCCACCTGGTCCCTGACCACCTGCGCTTGAAGGAAGTCGCTGTACGTGTCGAACTGGTCGGTCTTGATTTCCCACAGCACGCGCACACCGACTTGCAACGCATCGAAGTGCTTGCCGTTCACGAGCACGTCATGGCCGGGGTAGCGATTCGGTGGAATCCTGTCGGCACACAGGTTGTGCGCGTCGTCTCCTCCCCGGTGCTTGACCGGGATGGGTTCGCACCTGGGATGGCGCGTCCGGTCCAAGGCGTCGGGAGGCATCGGGGGCTGCCAGTCCTTCCCAACAGGGTCGGGTTCAAGCCTGGGCTTCCGTTTCGCCACGGTCTCCCGGGGAACGGCCTTCGCTCCACGCATGGCCCCAGCTTCCTCGGGATAGAGCTGGCGGAACTCGTACGCGTCCAGTGCTTCTTTGATGGCGACCGCCACCACGACAACACCTGTGATGATGACTGCGCCCATGACGATTTCAGGAGCGACAAGGACACAAACTCCAAGCCCCAGGGTCGCGGCTCCAGCGGAGGCGACCGTGCAACGTCCAGTCGGATCGTGAAACCGGATCCGGTCATGGTCCAGCGCTCCGAAGCAGCGCTCCACCACCACTGACCAAGGCGAAGAAGCCTCCTGGACGACGCATCGCCCCTCATCACTCCAGGGCAGCTTTGACGCCCTATGGAGGTTGGCGACTCTCAAGGAAGGGGTCGTGCGGGCCCTCAGGGGCGTTGAGGTAGCGCACGCCGAGGATAGGAGCAAAAGCAGGATGCAGGCAGGGAGGCGCATGGCCACGTCCGTTCAACCGGCCAGCCACTCGTGGGTCAACAGCGAAGGACCTGGAACGGGCCCGCCCCGCGCTGGACCCAGGGTCCTTCAGCCAAGCCCTCTTCCTTGCCCCCTCTCCCCTTTTCCTACATGATCGCCCGGTCCACCCGGCGCAGGGCTGCACAGTCGGCGCTGGTGATCCTTGATTGACTTGTCCAGGAAATAGGGTTACGGACGCCCCCTTTCCACTGTACGGGTCGCGCCGATGATTCAGGCGCTGCCTTCAGCTCTCAGGAGTCGTTGTGTCCAAGCGCACGTACCAGCCGTCGAAGATCCGGCGCAACCGCGCCCACGGGTTCCGTAAGCGGAATGCCACCAAGGGCGGCCGGGATGTCCTCAAGCGCCGCCGCGCCAAGGGCCGTAAGCGCTTGGTGGTGTCGTCGTTCAAGAAGTAACCGGACGCACGGACGATGGCCGAGGGAGCGGCGCCGCGGGTGCCTCAGGCAACCGACGAGCGCTTCCCCAAGGCCTTTCGCCTGCTCCAGCGGCGTGAGTTTCTTGAAGTCCAGGAGGGCGGTCAGAAGATTCCGTCCGACTGCCTCCTGGCCCTCGTTCAACGCAATTCCCGGGCGCACTCCCGCGTAGGTCTCACCGTTTCCAGCAAGGTGGGCAACGCGGTGGTGCGCGCACGCCTGCGCAGAGTGCTTCGCGAGCTGTTCCGCAAGCACCGCGGGCAATGGCCCCCCGGTCTCGACGTAGTCCTGGTCGTTCGCTCCTCGGCGAAGGAAGCCTCCTTCGCGCAAGTTTCCCGTGCGTTCGACGGTGTCACCCGTAAGCTGCAACGGCTCTTTCCGGCACCTCGCGTGCCTCCCAAAGAGCCCGCCCCATGAGTCCACTCGCCTTCGTCATCGCCCTGCCCATCCGCTTCTACCGGCGGTTCCTGGGGCCGCTGCTGCCGAAGGCGTGTCGGTTCCATCCCTCGTGCTCCACCTACGCCATGCAGGCGCTGGAGAAGCACGGCGGGTTGAAGGGCAGCGCCCTCACCGTCTGGCGCCTGCTGCGCTGCCAGCCATTCCACCCCGGTGGATTCGATCCCGTCCCCTGACGGTTTGCTTCCGCCCGCCCTCCGGCGCCGTGCCGCCGGCACAGGGAACTCCATGACGAACGACCCGCTGTCGCCCCAGTCCAACGATTCACAGAAGCGGCTGCTCCTGGCGCTCGCCCTCTCCTTCGCGGCCACCGCCGCCTACACCTTCTTCTTCGCCCCCCAGGGATCGCCCCCGGGCGCCGAAGGGACGGATGCGGGCGTCGAAGTCGCCGCCACGCTGGATGCCGGCACCCCAGGCACGGCCGCCGTGCCGCCGCCGGGCGCGGGTGGCGAGGACGCGGGCACCCACGCGGAGGCTCCGCTCCCGCCGGCGCGCACCGTGGAGTTCGCCCGCCCGGAGGTGAAGTACACCTTCTCTTCCGAAGGCGCCGGCCTCACCTCCGCCGTGCTCCAGGGCACGAAGATGCGCGAGCAGCAGTCGCTCACCGTCAAGGAGGGCTTCGAGAAGCTCTTCGGCAAGGACATCCCCCCGCCGCCGCAGATGAATGTGGCGCACCCGGTGCCCGGCCAGCCCCTGCCGCTCGCGGTGACGATTGAGGGCGCTGCTCCGCTGGCGGCGAATGCCCGCTACGCCGTGCAGGAGGCCCCCACCGACAACGGCGGCAGCGTCGCGTTCACCGGCCGCCAGGGCCCGTGGGAGGTGACGAAGACGGTGCTGTGGCCGCGCGACGGCTTCGAGTTCACCTACACCCTCCAGGTGCGCAACACCTCCGCCCAGCCGCAGACGGGCGAGCTCAAGCTGCACTACGGCCGCGCCATCGACCCGGAGTTCGAGCACGCGCCGTCCTTCTTCGGCGGCGTGGGCAACCTGAGCCGCGCCTCGTGCCATGTGGGTGAAGAGCTTCACAACCTGTCCCCGGGCGACAAGCCGCCCGAGGAGACGCGCGGCCCCATCTCCTTCTTCGGCATCAACCAGCAGTACTTCCTGTCCGCGCTCTACCCGCTGGACGGCGCCCTCAACGGCCATTGCACGCTGACCGCCACGCCCACCGCGCGCGAGGTGTCCGCGGGCTTCCCGCTCAACGTGGGCCCCGGTCAGGTGGCCACGTTCCGCTTCGGCGGCTACGCGGGCCCCAAGGACCCCGACCTCCTGCGCATCGTGCCCGGCACGGAGCTGCGCGCCGTGTCCGCCCTGTCCGCCACCACCTTCCACCCGACGCTGGAGGACACGGTCGACTTCGGCATCTGGGCGGTGGTCTGCAAGCTCCTGCTCGCCGTCATGAAGTTCTTCCACGGCATCGTGGGCAACTGGGGCGTCGCCATCATCCTGCTCACCGTGGTGGTGAAGCTGGCGCTGCTGCCGCTCACCTACCGCTCCATGGTCAGCATGGAGGCGGTGAAGGTGCTCCAGCCGAAGATGGAGGAGATCCGCAAGAAGTTCGCGGACGACAAAGAGCGCCAGAACATGGAGATCATGAAGCTGTACCAGGAGGCGAAGGTGAACCCCCTGGGCGGCTGTCTGCCGTTGCTCATCCAGATGCCGGTGTGGATCGCCCTGTTCACGTCGCTGCGCAACAGCTTCGAAATCTACGGCGAGCCCTTCTTCGGCCCCATCTGGCGCGACCTCACCTACAAGGATCCGACGTACATCCTGCCGCTGGCGCTGGGCGTGTCGATGATCATCACGCAGAAGATGCAGCCGCAGATGATGGACGCGGCGCAGGCGCGGATGATGACCTGGGTGATGCCCATCATCTTCACCTTCACGCTGCTCCAGTACCCGGCGGGCCTGTCGCTCTACATCTTCACGAACAACGTGCTCTCCATTGGCCAGCAGTGGGGCCTGCGCAAGTGGCTGGACCGCAACAAGAACCAGACGGGCGGCGGGACGCCGGCGGTGGTCTCCGCCGGGGGAGGCAAACGCAAGTGAGCGGGGCTCAGGTCGTGGCGGGTGGCGGGGACTTCCGCCCCCGGGTGGAGAAGCTGCTCACGGACATCCTCGGGCTGATGGGGTTCCCTGCGCGGCTGGACCTGCAGGACGCCACCGACGGCAGCCTGTCCGTGGCGCTCCACTTCGAGTCCGGCGCGCCTCCGGGCGTGGAGCCGGGCAAGCGCAGCCAGGTGCTGGATTCGCTCCAGTTCCTGCTCAACAAGATGCTCCACCGCCCCGGCGTGGAGCGCCGCTGGGTGATGCTGGGCGCGGGCGCGCACCCGGAGCCCCGGCCGCGCCGTGACGCGGCGGCGCAGCAGCAGGCCGCCGCTGCCGCTCCGGTGGCGTCCGTGGCGCAGGTGGCTTCCACGCCCGCGCAGCAGCCGGCCCGGGCCGCGGCGCCCGCTCCGGCCGCGCAGCCGCAGCAGCGCAACGCCCGGGGAGGGCAGCAGGCCGCGAAGCCCGCGCAGACTCCCGCGAAGAGCGCGGAGGCGGACGAGCGCACGCTGCAGGTCGAAGAGGATCCGGTGTTCCGGGAGGCCGTCCGCAAGCTCGCGGAGAAGTCCGCCAGCCTGGGGCGCTTCTATGCGTTCGCCGCGATGAAGACGGAGGACCGCGCGCGCGTCCTGAAGGCAGTAGAAGGAGTGGGTGGAGTGAAGGTGGCGGCGGAAGGCGAAGGCCGCAACCGGCGCGTGGTGTTCACCCCGGCGAAGCCCGCACCGATGCCCAAGCGGAGCCTGCTGCCGGACGACGACGAAGACGACGTCGACGCCTGAGCAGGTGTGCCCGCTTCGGGACCACCGGCGGGCGCGAGAGGAGCGAATGGGTAAGTCGAAGGGTTTGAAGGACAAGCTGTACGGCGCGGCGGTGCTGAAGATGAGCTTCCGCCTGCGAGGGGACGAGGAGTCCCCGGCGTTCCGCTTCGTCTACCCGGGCGTGCTGCGCGACCTGGCGGTCGACGACGCCGAGGTGGAGAAGTACATCGAGGAGCACCGCGACGACGTGGAGCGCGCCGCTCGCGGCTCCACTCCGCCGCAAGGCGTCCGGTAGGCGCTCGGGGGCGGGAGCCATGCGTGCGCGCCCGCCCGCCGGTGGCCCCTTCCCCGCCATGACGTCTGACTCCGCCACCATCGTCGCCCTCGCCACCGCGCCCGCCGCGGGGGCGGTGGGCATCCTCCGGCTCTCCGGGCCGGCAGCGCTGGAGGTGGGTCGCAGGCTCGCGCCCGTTGTTCCCGCGTCCCCGGCTCCGCGCCATGCGTACCTGGCGTCGTTCGTGGACGCGGCGGGCGCGGTGCTGGATGAGGGCCTGTTCCTCTACTTCCAGGCGCCCCGGTCCTTCACCGGCGAGGACGTGGTGGAGCTCCAGGCGCATGGCAGTCCGCGCCTCTTGCGGCTGCTGCTCGTGCGAGCGCTGGAGGATGAGCGCGTGCGTCCGGCGCTTCCCGGTGAGTTCACCCGGCGCGCGTTCCTGAATGGCCGCATCGACCTGACCCGCGCGGAGGCGGTCGCGGACCTGGTGTCCGCGGATTCGGAGGCGGCCGTGCGCGCCGCCGCGGCCGGTCTGTCCGGCGCGTTGGCCGAGCGGATCCGCGCGCTGGAGACGCCGCTGCGCGAGCTGCATGCGGACCTGGAAGGCGTCCTCAACTTCCCCGACGAGGCGGAGGGCGCGGACTCGGGAGCCGGCGCTCGCGTCGCCGCGCTGCGCTCCGTCGCGGAGGCGCTGCGCGCGGAGGTGGGCCGTGGACGGCTGGTGCGCCAGGGCGCGCGCGTGGCGCTGTACGGCCCGGTGAACGCGGGCAAGTCCACGCTGTTCAACCGGCTGGTGGGCGAGGCCCGCGCGCTGGTGGATGACGAGCCCGGCACCACCCGCGACGCGCTGGAGGCCCGCGTCGAGTGGGACGGCCTGGGCGTCACCCTCTACGACACCGCCGGCCTGCGCGAGGCTCCCGGACGCGTGGAGGCCCTGGGCATCGCGCGCACGCGGGAGCTGCTCGCGGCCGTGGACCTGGCCGTGCTCGTGCTGCCTCCGGAGACGTCGCGCGAAGAGGCCGCTTCATGGACGCGCGAGGCCGGCGCCACGCCCGTGCTCTCCGTCACCGGCAAGTGCGACGTGATGCTGGGGGATCGGGGGGAGCACGGCTCCGCCATCCACCCCTCCCCTGCCCCGCCGCGCGTCAGCGGCCTCACGGGCGAAGGGGTGGAGGCGCTCCGGACCTCCGTGCTCACGCGGTTGTGGGGCGGTGGCACGCCCTCCGCGGTGGCGCTCGTCTCCGAGCGTCACGCGGACGCCCTGCGTCGCACCGCCGAGGCGCTGGGCCGCGCCGAAGCCGCGTCACGTGTGTCCACCCTGGAGGTCCTCTCCGGCGAGGTGGGGCTCGCGCTGGAAGCCCTGGGCGAAGTGTCCGGAACGAGCGTTTCCGAAGCGCTTCTGGACACCCTTTTCCAGCGCTTCTGCATCGGGAAGTAGTGCCCGGCGGGTGGCGGTCGGCATGTCAGACCCCTCCCTAGAATGCCTCGCGTTCACCGGCGCTCCCCGAGGATTCATGACGGCACTCCAGCAGCTTCAACCCACCTCCCACTCCCTGCTCTCGGCGCTGCCGTCGGGCTGGGTGGGGGAAATCCTCGATGGCGAGCTGGTGGCCTCGCCCCGCCTCTCCGTGGCGCCCGCTCGCGCGGCCTTCATGATGGGCGTGGAGCTGGGAGAGCGGCTGGATCCGCGCCGTGGCGGCAACGGCCGCTGGTGCTTCCTGCGCGCGCCGGAGCTGCACCTGGGCGAGGACATCCTCGTGCCCGACCTGGCCGGCTGGCGCCGTGAGCGCGTGGCCGCCCCGCCGGAGCCCGGCGCCGCCTTCTTCACCCTGGTGCCGGATTGGGTCTGCGAGGTCCTCACCCCCGCCACCACCGCGCTGGACCGGGCCCGCAAGCTGCCTCTGTATGGGCGGGCCGGCGTGTCCTACGTCTGGCTGGTGGACCCCGTCGCGCGCACGCTGGAGGTCTACCAGCGCCTCAAGCGCGGCTGGCTCCTCACCTCGAGCCACGAGGACGACGCCCTGGTGCGCGCCGAGCCCTTCCCTTCCGTCTCCCTGGAGCTGGGCTCGCTGTGGCTCCCCGACGCGCCGGAGGAGATGCCCCGGCTCGTCGCGGTGCCCTGAAGCCGCGGCTTCAGCTCGCGTGCTTGAGGCGCGCTTCCTCGGAGGCGCGCGACAGCCGCCGCACGGAGCGCAGCAGCAGGTCCGGATCCACCGGCGCCGCCACGAAGCCCCGCGCATGCACGGCCTGCGCGCGGGGCAGGTCCCGCTCCGGCGCCTTGCCCGCCACCAGCACCTGCGCGCGCAGCCGCTGCGCCAGCACCTCCATCGCGGGCAGCGGCGCCACCACCACCTGCGCCTCGGTCGCGGCGCACACGTCCCCCGTGCTCGCCACCTTCACCGTGAAGCCCGCCCCGCTCAGCACCTGCACCAGGCCCGCCGCCGCGTCCGCGCCCCAGCCGTACACGAGCACCTGCTCGCGCACCGTCACGCTCGGCTTCGGCGCCGCCGGCACCGGCGCCCAGGCGAGCTCCAGGGGCGCCAGCATGGGCAGGCTCGTGCTGTCCGCCTGCCGCACGGGTTCGCGGACGGGCTCCGGCGTCGGCGTGTCCGTCAGCTCCGGCAGGGACGTGCCCACCACCAGGGGCATGGGCTCGTCCCACTCCGGGAGGGAGAAGCTCTCCATCCCGGGACGGCGTTGCGGCGTCGCCGGCTCACCCCGGTACATCCGCCCGATGGCCCGCCCCAGCGCCGCGTCCGTGGCCAACCGGGGCACCACCCGCGCCTTGCCGGACACGCTCTTCACCACATCCAGCGTGGCCAGGCTCGCCGGCGCGGCCAGGGCCACCACCAGCACCTCCCGCGCGCCCTGCCCTTCCAGCCGCAGCGGCACCACGCGGTGGGCCTCCGCCACCTTGCACGGAATCAGCCTCGCGAGCGACGCGTCCAGCGGACAGGCGTCCAGGTCCACCGCCTCCACGCCGGACTGGGCCGCCAGCGCGGACAGCACCGCCTCCGCCGTGCAGAAGCGCTGGTCCACCACCACCTGCCCCAACGCCACGCCCCACTTGCGCTGGTACGCCAGCGCCGACTGCAACTGCAATGAATCCACCACACCCCGCGCGAGCAGGATGTCCCCCAGGCGCTTCTTCATCGCTCGTTCTCCTCCGGCCCCCCTCGATGCTTCGGCCGGGACGACCTGACCACCATGCCCTCCCCTCTACGTCAGGAGAGTGTAAAATTACATTTAAAACGGAGGAAGCGGGCTCTAGGTAGGTGCTGGTTGCCTGCTCGGACCCAGAAGGCGCCGGATGGCCACTTCTTCCCGCCGGTGCACCGTCCTTCAACGAACCCCGCCTCGATCCTTGAGGGGGGGGCGACAAAGCGGACGTTCATTGGCAGACCCGAGGGTGGCCGGATGTCGCAGACGTTCCTAGCCTGTACGCATGGCTGACGCGTGTCTGAGAGAATTCGTGCGGATGCTCCGCGCGCGCCGTGCCGCTCCCGGTGGACTCGCGGGGGTGGACGCGCAGATGGCAGGGCTGCGGTTGGAGCCCTCCAGCCTCAAGCCCTACCTGCACTTCCTGCCGGGGCGCTACACGCGCAACCTCGTCCACCGCGACGAGGGAATGGAAATCATCCTCAACTGCTGGTCCCCGGGAGTGGCCTCGCCCATCCATGACCATGACGGTCAGGAGTGCTGGTTCAGCATCCAGCGCGGCGAGTTCCTCCTGGAGAACTACCCGCTGCTGGAGGGCGGCACGCAGCCCGGCCTGGCGCGGCTGGGGGCGCCGGCGCGCGTGGGGCCGGTGGGCGCCGGGCACGTGGACTTCCGCGACCCGGGCGCCTCCATCCACCGCGTGAGCATCGCCGGCAACGTCCCGGGCGTGACGCTGCACGTCTACGCCGGCCCGGTGGCCAGCTGCCTCGTGTTCGACCCGCGCCGCCACCGCTGCGCGTCGCACGACCTCCGCTACCACAGCATCTTCGGGCGACCGGTGCGGCCCTCCGAGGGCCGCGTCCCGGTCCCACTGCACGTCTGAGCTACCAGCGCACCTCCGGAAGCGGCGCGTACAGCATGCGCCCCTCCGCGCCCTGCCCGGTGAGGCCCAGCTTCGCGCCCACGCGGTACACGGCCCGCACCTGCTCCAGCACCTGGGACGACACGGCGGCGTGGCTTCCGGTGGTCTCGTCATCGCTGTTGTCCGCCTCGTGGTTGCCCAGCAGCTCCGACAGCACCTGGCCCGTGGGCCGGGGGCGCGGGAAGACGACGAGGCGGACCGGGGCGCCCTTCTCCAGCTTCGCGGCTTCCCTGGCCAGCTCCAGCGCCTTCGGGTAGCCGCCGAGCGCGTCCACCAGCCCGCGCTCCAGCGCGTCCTCGCCCGTCCAGACGCGCCCCTTCGCGACCGCCTGGAGCTTCTCCAGCGGCATGTTCCGCGCCTGGGCGGCGCGGCTGGTGAAGTCCAGGTAGATGGTGTCCAGCTCGGTCTCCAGCTGCGCGCGCTGCTCGGGGGTGAACTCCTGGTCGGAGCTGGCGAAGGTCGCGTTCTTCCCGAAGGCGATGGTGTCGAAGTTCACGCCCAGCTTCGCCCACAGCTCCGACGTGACGAACTTGCCGTTGTACACGCCGATGCTCCCCGTCAGCGTGCCCGGCTGGGCGACGATCTTGTCCCCGGCCATGGCCACGAAGTAGCCGCCGCTGGCCGCGTACGTCCCCATGGAGACGATGACGGGCTTGCCCGCCTCACGCGCGCGCTGCACCTCCCGGCGGATGGTGTCGCTGGCGGAGTAGCTGCCGCCCGGGCTGTCCACGCGGAAGAGGATGGCCTTCACGGACGGGTCCTCCACCGCCTTGCGGAAGGCCGCCGCCACCGTGTCGCCGCCCATCACCTGGCCGCCGGAGAGCGGGTTGGACTGGCTCTTGCCGCGCAGCACTTCGCCCACGCCGTAGATGAGCGCGATGCTGGTGCCCGTCTGGTGCGGCCGGCCCGCGCGCTCCAGGTACTTGTCCACGTAGAGGAACTGCGCGCCCTCTCCGGCCTGCTGCTTCAGCTCGTCGTGGATTTCGTCGCGGTAGCGCAGCCCGTCCACCAGCTTCGCGTCCACGGCCGCCTGGCCCATGAAGGGCGCGCGGTCGATGAGCGCGCGCACCTCGTCCTCGGACAGCTTGCGGCCCTCGGCCACGCCCTTCACCACCTGCTGGAAGAGGCTGCCGCCGTAGGCCTCCGTGGCCTCACGCTGGTGCGGGCCGTAGGACTCGTCGGTGAAGCTGTTGACGGCGTTCTTGAACTCGGCGCGCTTGCCGAACTCCGGCTTCACGCCCAACTTCGCGAAGGCGTCGCGCGCGAAGGGCGTCTCCATCACCAGGCCGGTGAGCCCCACGTCGCCGGAGGGCTGGATGTAGACGGAGTCGAAGGCGCTCGCGAGGTAGTAGGCGCCGGTGCCGTTGCCCGCCTCACCGAAGCCGTCCGCGTAGGCCACCGCCCGCTTGCCCGACGCGCGGAAGGCCTTCACCGCGTCCCGCAGCTCCTGCACCTGCGCCGCGCTGCCCGGCTGCCCGATTCGCACCACCAGCGACTTCACCCGGGGGTCCGTGGCGGCCTTCTCCAGGCCCTCCACCACGTCCCTCAGCGACGTGGGCTCCTCGCCGAAGGCGCCCGCCAGGGACGTGTCCAGCGTGTACTCCGGCAGCGGCTCCTTCAGGTCCAGCTCCAGCACCAGGTTGGACGGCACACCCGGCTTGCTCGATGCCGCGAGCATCAGCAGCCCCACCACACCCACCACGAAGAGGATGGACAGCGCTCCAATGAAGGCCAGCGCGCCAATGAAGAAGCGTTTCATCCGAGAGGACTCCTGGTGCCCAAGTACCCGAGGGGCATTCCCCCATCATCAGGCGGCCTACCATCAACGCGCGCGTCCGACGACGCTTGCGTGCGATGCATTGATGGACGGCGGACGGGGAGGCAGGGCCCGCCCGTCCTGGTGGCCGGTGGGCGGGCCGGCACCCGGGCCCGGGCGAGGGCCGCCGCGGTGCACACCGTCCTTCTTGGAGCCAGGGGAACCAGGGGCCTCCGGCCCCGGGAGGCATGGGATGCAGAAGCGACGGTTGGGCAATTCCGACATGGACCTCACCGCGCTGGGGTTTGGCGCGTGGGCCATTGGAGGGGGCGGCTGGGCGTTCGCCTGGGGCGCGCAGGATGACGCGCAGTCCATTGAAGCCATCCAGCGCGCGTTGGATTCGGGCATCAACTGGATCGACACGGCGGCGGTGTATGGGTTGGGGCACTCCGAGGACGTGGTGTCCCGGGCGCTGAAGGGCCGGGACAAGCGGCCGTATGTCTTCACCAAGTGCGGGATGGTCTGGGATGACCGGGGCAAGGTCAGCCGCGGGTTGAGAGCGGACTCGGTGCGCAAGGAGTGTGAGGCATCCCTGCGCCGGCTGAAGGTGGATGCCATTGATTTGTATCAGGTGCACTGGCCGGTGGAGGACGGGGCGGAGCTTGAAGAGGGATGGACGGCGCTGGCGGAGCTGCAACGGCAGGGCAAGGTGCGCTGGCTGGGTGTGTCCAACTTCAATGTCTCGCAGTTGGAGCGGGTGCGGCGCATTGCTCCGGTGACGTCATTGCAGCCGCCTTATTCGATCATCCACAGTGACATCGAGGACGACCTGCTGCCCTACTGCCAGACGCAGGGCATTGGGGTGATTGTGTATTCACCCATGGCGTCCGGCCTGCTGACCGGAGCGATGACACGCGAGCGCATCCTGGCGATGCCAGACGACGACTGGCGCCGCGGCAGCGAGGACTTCCAGGAGCCGAAGTTGTCGCATCACCTGTCACTGGTGGAGCGCATGCGTGAGGTGGGTGCGCGGCATGGGCGTTCTCCGGCGGAGGTGGCCCTTGCCTGGACGCTGCGAGGGCCGGCCGTCACCGCCGCCATCGTGGGGGCGCGCAGCGCGAAGCAGGTGGATGGCTTCATCCAGGCGGGGGACTTCCGGCTGACGTCCGAGGAGGTCCGCGAGGTGGAGGAGGTCCTGGGGTCCGGCTCCGCGATGGCGCCCGGGGGCATCTACGCCTGAGTAAGGAGGCGCATGGAGGGTTTAGTTCTCCCCTGGGCCGTCCATGCGCTCTTCCAGCACGTCGATGCGGTTGCGGTCCGTGCTCTGGGCATCCGCGAGCTGGTTCAGCATGCGGCCCGCCTGACCGAACATTTTCGTCTGGTGGAGTTTGATGCCATCCACCTCTTTCGCAAGCGTCGAGAGGTGCGTGACGAACTCATCCATGTTGTCGCGGAACCCATCCACTTCCCTGGAGAAGGCACGGACCTGATCCGCGAAGACTTGGGTCCTCCGGTAGACGACCCGGCACTTCGTGCGGAGCACCCTCAGCTCCTTCTGGGTCCGCGCGTACTGCTCCTTCGCCTCCTCCTGCATCTCGCGGAACTCGTGCAGCATCTGCAGCATCAGGTCCCCGCCCATCGCCTTCGCCATTCCGTTCCCTCCCTGGTGACGCGCGAGTCTCCTACCAACCCATCCTGACATCGGATCCGCGCCAGGATACATGACGACCTGTGAGGTTGGAAGCGCGGGACAGGACCTGTGACGGTCCATGGGTGTCCCTGGGTGGACGCCTGCCCGGGGGGTTCGGGTTTCTCGGGATGGGAGGACCCGGTGGAGCGGTTAGAAGTCCCGTGCCTACTCCTTCGCACCCCGAGAACCGCATGACGCGTCGTACCCCGCTCGCCCTGCTGGCTGTCCTGCTCGTGGCGGCCCCGCCCGTGTGGGCCCGGGCCCCGGCTCCCCTTCCGAAACCCGCTGCCTCCTCGACCGCGCGCGCTCAGACGAAGCCGGCCGCCCTGGCTCCCGTCGCGAGCGTCGAGGGCATCACCGAATACCGCCTGCCCAATGGCCTGCGCGTCCTGCTCTTCCCGGACCCCACCAAGGCCACCGTCACCGTCAACGTCACCTACCTCGTGGGCAGCAAGCACGAGGGCTACGGCGAGACGGGTATGGCGCACCTGCTCGAACACCTGATGTTCAAGGGCACGCCCACCACCCCCAACGTGCCCCAGGCCCTCACCGAACGCGGCGCGCGCCCCAACGGCACCACCTGGCTGGACCGCACCAACTACTACGAGACCCTGCCCGCGTCGGACGACAACCTGTCCTGGGCGCTCGCCTTCGAGGCGGACCGCATGGTCCACAGCTTCATCGCGAAGAAGGACCTGGACAGCGAGATGACCGTGGTCCGCAACGAGTTCGAGTCCGGCGAGAACGACCCGCGCGGCATCCTCTTCAAGCGCACCATGAGCGCCGCGTACCGCTGGCACAACTACGGCAAGGCCACCATCGGCGCGAAGGCGGACCTGGAGAACGTGCCCATCGACCGGCTCCAGGCCTTCTACCGGCGCTACTACCGCCCCGACAACGCGACGCTCGTCATCGCCGGCCGCTTCCAGCCGGAGAAGGCCCTGTCGCTCGTGCAGTCCACGTTCGGCAAGCTCCAGAAGCCCGCGGATCCGGTGCCCGTCACGTACACCCAGGAGCCCACCCAGGACGGTGAGCGCGAAATCACGCTGCGCCGCGTGGGCGACAACCAGCTGATCTCCAGCGTCTACCACGTGCCCGAGGGCGCCCACCCCGACTTCGCCGCCATCGACGTGCTCACCCAGGTGCTGGGCGACGTGCCGTCCGGCCGCCTCTACAAGGCGCTCGTGGAGACGAAGAAGGCCTCGCGCGCGGGCGCGTTCAACTTCCAGCTGCGCGACCCGGGCGTCATCGGCTTCAGCACGGAAGCCCGACAGGATCAGCCCCTGCCCCCCGTGCGTGAGGCGCTGATCAAGACCGTGGAGGAGGCCTCCCGCACGCCCTTCACCGACGAAGAGGTGAACCGCGCGAAGACGGCCCTCGCGAAGCAGACGGAGCTCCTGCTCAACAACTCCGAGCGCGCCGCCATCCTCCTGTCCGAGTGGGCCGCCGTGGGCGACTGGCGCCTGCTCTTCCTGCACCGCGACCGCATCGAGGCCGTCACGCCCGCGGACGTCACCCGCGTGGCCGCCGCGTACCTCAAGAGCTCCAACCGCACCCTGGGCACCTTCGTGCCCACGCCCAAGCCGGACCGCTCGGAGCTGCCGCCCGCGGTGGACGTGGCGAAGATGGTGGACGGCTACCAGGGCAAGGCCGCTGTCGCCCAGGGCGAGGCCTTCGACCCCTCCCCCGCCAACATCGAGTCGCGCGTGCAGCGCGGCGAGCTGGCCAACGGCGTGAAGTACGCGCTGCTGCCCAAGAAGACGCGCGGTGAGATGGTCAACCTGGCGCTGGACCTGCGCTGGGGCACCGCGGAGGCCGTGAACGGCAAGCTGCCCGCTGCCTCCTACGCCGGCGGCATGCTGATGCGCGGCACGAAGAAGCACACCCGCCAGCAGCTCTACGACGCGCTCGACAAGCTCAAGGCCCGCGTGGGCATGGACGGCGGTGCGATGGGCGCCAGCGTCTCCATCGAGTGCCCGCGCGCGAGCCTCCCGGAGGTCCTCAAGCTGGTGGCCGAAGTGCTGCGCGAGCCCGCCTTCGACGCGAAGGAGTTCGCGCTCCTCAAGCAGGAGCGGCTGGCCTCGCTGGAGTCGCAGCGCAGCGAGCCGCAGCCCCAGGGCAGCATCGCGTTCTGGCGCGTGCTGAGCTCGCACTACCCCAAGGGCCACCCGTACTACATCTCCTCGCTGGATGAGCGCCTGGCCGACGCGAAGGCCGTCACGCTGGAGCAGGCGCGCGACTTCCACCGCCAGTTCTACGGCGCCTCGCGCGGGGAGCTCGCCGTGGTGGGTGACTTCGACGCGAAGGAGATCACCTCGCTCGTGGGCACCCTGCTCGACGGCTGGAAGAGCCCGGTCCCCTACGCGCGCGTGCCTCGCACGTTCCAGGCCGTGGCCCCGAAGTCCGTGGTGCTGGAGACGCCGGACAAGGCCAACGCGTACTTCCTCGCGGGCCAGCTGCTCCAGCTGCGCGACGACCATGCGGACTGGCCCGGCGTGATGATGGGCAACTTCATGCTGGGCGGCGGCTTCCTCAACTCGCGGCTGGCCACGCGCGTGCGCCAGCAGGACGGCCTGTCCTATGGCGTGGGCAGCAGCGTGTCCGTCGAGGAGCTGGACTCGGTCGGCTGGTTCCTCACCTACGCCATCTACGCGCCGCAGAACGCCCAGAAGCTGGAGGCCGCCATGCGCGACGAGGTCACTCGCGCCGTGCAGAAGGGCTTCACGCCGCAGGAGCTGGACAAGGCTCGCGCGGGGCTCCTGGAGTACCGCCAGTCCGCTCGCGCGCAGGACAGCAACCTGGCGCAGCAGCTGGTAGACGGCCTGTATCTGGGGCGCACGCTCGCGTTCGACGCGGCCGTGGAGGCGAAGCTCCAGAAGCTGACCCCCGAGGACGTGCGCAAGGCCCTGTCCAATCACGTGGACTTCAGCAAGGCGACCTTCGTGCGCGCGGGTGACTTCGCGAACGCCGCCAAGCAGCAGGCCCCGGCGCCGGCCAAGGCGACCGCGGCGCCATAAGGCCGTGTCTGTCATTGGGCATGGGCGCTAGAGTCCGCCCATGCCCGTGCAACTGGTGGAAGGCGACCTGCTGGACCAGCCGGTGGACGCCATCGTCAACGCGTGGAACCGGAACATCATCCCCTGGTGGCTGCTGTTGCCGCAGGGGGTGTCCGGGGCCATCAAGCGCCGGGGCGGCACGGCGCCGTTCCGCGAGGTCGCGCGCGTGGGGCCCATGCCGCTGGGCTCGGCGGTGGTGACCGGGCCCGGGCGCCTGCCCTTCAAGGGCATCATCCACGTCGCGGGCATCAACATGCTCTGGCGTGCGTCCGCGCGGTCCATCCAGGACTCGGTGCGAAACGCGCTGGGGCGGGCCACGGAGCACGGCTTCCGCTCCTTGGCGTTCCCCATCATCGGCGCGGGCTCCGGGAGCTTCAACGAGGACCGCGCGCTGGAGCTGATGCGCGAGGCCCTGGGGGACGCCCCCGATTTCGACGTGCGCGTGGTGCGCTTCCGCCGTTAGACGAGCGCACCTCTTCACACGCGAAGCGAGGGTGACATGATCGACCTGTACACGTGGGGCACGCCGAACGGCTTCAAGGTCTCCGTGGCTCTGGAGGAACTGGCGCTGCCATACACCGTGCACGCGCTGGACATCTCCACCGGCGTGCAGAAGCAGCCCGCGTTCCTGGCCATCAACCCGAATGGCCGCATCCCCGCCATCGTGGACCGCTCGGAGGGCGACTTCGCCGTCTTCGAATCCGGCGCCATCCTCATCTACCTGGCTGAGAAGACGGGCAAGCTGATGCCCACGGACGCGAAGGGCCGCTCGCGAGTCATCCAGTGGCTGATGTTCCAGATGGGCGGCGTGGGCCCCATGCAGGGGCAGGCCAACGTCTTCTTCCGCTACTTCCCGGAGAAGCTTCAGCCCGCCATCGACCGGTACCAGAACGAGACGCGCCGCCTGTACACGGTGCTGGAGAGCCGGCTGAAGGACCACGAGTACCTGGCCGGGGACTACAGCATCGCGGACATCGCGAACTGGGCGTGGGTGCGCTCGCACGAGTGGGCGGGCGTGTCCGTGGACGGGCTGCCGGGCGTGCAGCGGTGGCTGGCCTCCATCGAGAACCGGCCCGCGGCGCAGCGCGGACTGGATGTGCCCACGCCGCGCAAGCAGGAGGACGCACGGACCGCCGCGCAGCGCATCGAGGGCGCTCGCGGGCTCATCCAGCGCTGAAGCGCCCTCCCCTCCCCTGCCCCGTCATGGACCCGGACATCCGTCTCGGGCGTGCGCATGATGGGGCCGTTCAAGGCTCCTGAATCGGGAGCCCGGGGAGTGGATGACATGGAAGTGGTGCGGAGCCTGGGCCGGTGGGCCGGACTGTGTCTGGCATTGGGACTGTGGGGCGCGTGCACGCCGAGCGGCGGCACCGTGCGCGCGTCGCGGGACAACGTGGCGCTGGATGGCTGCGCGCCGGCCACGTGCTCGCAGGCGATGGTGGCCTGTGGCCGGACGCCGGACGGGTGTGGCGGCTTCATCGACTGCGGCGACTGTCAGGCCGGCACGTGCACCGACGGCCGCTGCGTGGCCCCGCCCGTGCCCGCCGAGCCGAAGAAGGAACCCACCGGCCCCATCAGCACCTGCAGCCCCGGGTGCAAACCCAACGAGTCCTGCGTGGACGACCGCTGCGTCTGCCAGCGCTCGACGTGCGCCTCGCTGGGGCTGAAGTGCGGCACCGCGAACGATGGCTGCGGCGGCGTGGTGCAGTGCGGCGCGTGCGTGCCGGCGTGCCGCCCGGACGAGATGGAGTGCTGCGGCGCGTGCATCCCGAAGTCCGACGGGCGCTGCCCGGAGAACGTGCACTGCCCCAGCCGGTCGAATCCCCTCCCCACCCGCTGACGCCGGGCGGTTTCCGGGCCCGGGTGAAGGGCCCGGAACCGGGAATGTCAGACCCCCCCGCTATACCCTTCCCCGTCGCGCACACGGAGGGTCCGCCGGCCTCGCTGGTTCGAGTCCGAGAGCCCCATGCGCCCTCACCGCATGGGCCGCTTTCCGGCCCCCGTGTGTGCGACGCCATGTGAAGGCACGAGGTCCGGGGGACTCGTGCGGGCAAGGTCCCATGGATGCCATCGCCGTCGAAGGGCCAGAGACGCCACCGGTGTGTCAGGCGCGTCCTTGACGGATCCACGATGACTGGTGCGCGCGAGGCGGGCGGCGTTGTTACCCCTCCCACTGCCCGCCTCGCGTGCTCCCAAACTTGGCCGGGCCATGTCTGTGTTTGGGCCACGGCCCAGGCCGGGGAGGAACCAGCCGGGTGGACGGTGTCCCCAGGGTCGGCTTGCCACGGACGCGCCGGGGCGTGATACCCCCCGGGACGCGATGGAACTCCGATACGACATCGTCGTGGTGGGCCTGGGCCACGCGGGCTGCGAGGCGGCGCTCGCGTGCGCCCGAATGGGCCTGTCCACCCTGGGCGTGACGCTCAAGCGCGAGCGCGCCGCCGTGATGAGCTGCAACCCCGCCGTGGGTGGCACCGCCAAGGGCCACCTGGTGCGTGAGCTGGATGCGCTCGGGGGCCAGATGGGCCGCGCGGCGGACCTCGCGGGCACGCACGTCAAGGTCCTCAATCCCTCCAAGGGCCCCGCCGTGCAGGCCACTCGCGTCCTCTGCGACCGCGATGCCTACGCCGCAGGCATGCAGTCCTTCCTCTTCACCCAACCCAACCTCGCCGTGCTCGAAGGCGAAGTGGCCGCCGTCGTCGCGGAGGAGGGGAGGGTGAAGGGCGTGGTGCTGGGGGACGGCACGCACGTACTGGCCCGCGCGGTGCTCCTCACCACCGGCACCTTCCTTCGCGCGCTCATGCACGTGGGCGAGCAGAAAGAGGTCGGCGGCCGTCTGGGAGACGAAGCCGCGCGCGGCCTGTCGGAGTCGCTGCACGCGCTCGGCTTCACGCTGGGCCGCTTCAAGACGGGCACTCCCGCGCGCCTGTCCCGGGACAGCATCGACTGGGACGCAGTCACGCCGCAGTCGGGGGACGTGGGCGTGCGGCCGTTCTCCTGGCGCACGCAGGTGGAGCAGGGCCTGCCGTTCCCGCGCCGGCCCTCCGTGATGTGCGGCCTCACCGCGACGACGGAGGCGACGCACCGGCTGCTGCGCGACAACCTGCACCGCTCGCCGCTGTTCCAGGGGGACATCGTGGGGCGAGGGCCCCGGTACTGCCCGTCACTGGAGGACAAGGTGGTGCGCTTCGCCGCTCGCGAACGGCACCAGGTGTTCCTCGAACCGGAGGGGCCCACGTCGCCGCTCGTGTACCCGGCGGGCCTGTCCACCAGCATGCCCGCGGACGTGCAGCTGGAGTTCCTGCGCACCATCCCCGGCCTGTCCCGCGTGGAGGTGGTCCGCTACGGCTACGCGGTGGAGTACGACTACGCGCCTCCCACGCAGCTGCACTCCACGCTGGAGACGAAGGCCGTCGCGGGCCTGTTCTTCGCGGGCCAGCTCAACGGCACCTCCGGCTACGAGGAGGCCGCCTTCCAGGGCCTGTGGGCCGGCATCCAGGCGGCGCTCCAGGTGAAGGGCGAACCGGCGCTCGTCGTGGGTCGTGATGAAGCGCACGGCGCGGTGCTCGTGGATGACCTGGTGACGAAGGGCGTGGATGAACCGTTCCGCATGTTCACCAGCCGCTCCGAACACCGGCTCAAGCTGCGCGAGGGCAACGCGGACCTGCGGCTCGCTCGGCACGGACATCGCGTGGGGCTCCTGCCGAAGGAGGCCCTGGAGCGCGCGGAGGCTCGGGCCCAGGCGGTGACGGCGGAGGTCGCGCGGCTCAAGCGCTCCGGCCTGGCGATGCGGCTCAAGCGCCCGGAGGTGACGTACGCGCAGCTGGCGCAAGAGCGCGAGGACTTCCCGGCCCTCACCCCCGACGTCGCGGAGGAGGTGGAGGTGGAGGTGAAGTACGAGGGCTATATCGCCCAGGCCGCCCGGGCCGCGGCGCGCGAGGCGGAGGCGTCCGACCGCTGGCGCATCCCCGACACGTTCCGCTTCACGGACGTGCGCGGTCTGGGTACGGAGGCTGTGGAGAAGTTGTCCGCGCACCGGCCCGGGACGGTGGGGCAGGCTCGGCGGATTCCGGGCCTGACGCCCGCCGCGGTGTCCCTGCTCCTGGTCGCGCTCAAGCGGGGGCAGGGGTCGTCAAGTGATCAGGAACAGGGCTGTGGATAACGTGTGGATATTTCTGGGGATGAATTTCTCCTGAATGATTCCAAGGACTTGAAGGGCCCTTCGGGGTGGAGGTGTTGTGGATAACGCGCGGTTCGCAGATCAGCTGGCATCAGGATGCAGTGCGTTGGGAATCACCGTGGGACCGGACGTGGGACCCAAGCTCCAGCGGCTGATGGCGGAGCTCCTGAAGTGGAACGCGAAGGTGAACCTCACGGCCATCACCGCGCCGGAGGAGGTGCTGGAGAAGCACTTCCTGGACTCGCTCGCGGTGCTGCCGGAGGTGAAGGGCGCGACGTCGCTGTTGGACCTGGGCGCGGGCGCGGGCTTCCCCGGGCTGCCGCTCAAGCTGGAGCTGCCGGAGATGGGCGTGACGCTGGTGGACACGGTCGGCAAGAAGATCGCGTTCATCAAGGCCGCCGCCGCCAGCCTGGGCCTCGTCGGCGTGCGCGGACTGCACGCTCGGGCGGAAGGGAAGCCGGAGACGGAAGGGATTCCGCGCGCGCAGGTGCTCATCGCGCGAGCGTTCATGGACCTGCCGGACTGGCTGAACCTGGCGCCCGCGTACGTGGAGGAGGGTGGACGCGTGGTGGCGATGCTGGGCAAGCAGCAGACGGACGCGGAGCTCCAAGCGCGCGCGGCCGAGCGCAACCTGCGCGTGGTGTCCGCTCGGGCGTACCGGCTCCCTTTCTCCGGCGCCGAGCGTCAGGTCGCGGTGTTCGCGAAGCAGTAGGGGAGGGGAGGGCGGTCGGGCTCCGCCTTCAGTGCGAGCCCATGCCCGCCGCCTGCTGCTGGATCTCCCGGAAGTGCTCCAGCACGTGCTCGAGCGCGTGCTCGGAGACGAAGTCGAGTCCCTGCATGGCGCCTGCGGCGGCCGAGGCGGCGCGCTCGAACATGGCCTCCTCGTAGCCCTTCACGGCGCGGCTCCAGTCGGCATTCGCCGCGAGCGCGAGCCCCAGCTCCAGACCATCGAGCATCGCCATGTTCACGCCCTCGCCGGAGAAGGGCGGCATGACGTGGGC
Source organism: Corallococcus sp. AB011P (assembly GCF_003611605.1). Lineage (NCBI taxonomy): Bacteria > Pseudomonadati > Myxococcota > Myxococcia > Myxococcales > Myxococcaceae > Corallococcus > Corallococcus sp. AB011P. The sequence goes on along the minus strand of NZ_RAVX01000007.1, from coordinate 179,223 downwards.
CGCGTCTCCGAGCAGCGTCACGCCCGGCCGGTGCATCCACCGGTGGCCCACGGGCAACGCGACGATGGGGCGCGCGACGAGGGTGTCGTTGCACGCGTCGATGAACGCGAGCAGGAACGGCGCCCATCCTGGGAGCAGTGCCTTGAGCTGTTCGCGGGCCCGGGCAGGGGAGGACGTGTCCACGAGCCCCTGCTGGAGCTGTGCCTCGGACACCCGGAACATGAAGTACGCGCGCACGTGGCCGTGGCTGCTGCGCTGGGCGATGAGTCCCTGGTTGTTCCCGATGACGGAGATCTTCCCGCGCGGGAGCAGCTTCGCGACCTCCGGATGCCGCGTGTCCACGTCGTCGATTTGCAGCTCGATGAAGAGCACGCCCGTGAAGGCCGGCGTCGCTGAGGACACGAGCGGGCGGATCCGCGACCACGCACCATCCGCGCCCACCACCAGGTCGAACTCGCCGAGCGAACCCGCCGGACCCACGACGCGGTAGCGCCCGTCGGGGAGCGGCTCCACGGAGGACACCTTGCTTCCCCAGCGGATCCGCTCCGCGGGGAGGCTGTCCAGCAGGAGTGAGCGCAGCTGCGTGCGGTCAATCTCTGGCCGGTCGCCGTCGCTCGCCTCGTTGTGTTGGAAGTGGAGCGTCCCCTGAGCGTCGTAGATGGCGTCGCCCTGGTCGTCGTACCGGGCGACGGCCTTGAACTCCGCCTCCAGTCCGGCCTCGCGAAGCGCGCGCAGTCCGGAGTCGCCGTGCAGGTCCAGCGAACCTCCCTGGGGACGGGCGAGCGGGTGCTCATCCAACTCGAACACCGTGGCCGCGATGCCCCGTGTCTCCAGGACCCGAGCCAACGTCAGCCCACCCGGACCACCTCCAATGATTCCCACTGTCTTCGTGATGTGCATAGTGTGCTATGTAAATTGGGATGGGGCCTCATGCAACCCAAAGGGACTCCGGGTGGTGGGACACCAATCGAGGCGAAGTGGGTGCGGGTGGAGCAGCCGGCGATGGCGGAGCTGCTGGCGCGCATGGAGCGCGATGGCGTGGTCCAGCGCGAACCCAATCCGGCGGACGCGCGCGGAAGCCTGACGTCGCTCACCTGCACGGCGCGACAGCGATGGCCGGAGGGGAAGGCGGCGCTGATGGCCGTGGAACAGGACGTGATGGCGGGCTTCAGCGCGAAGGAGAAGGAGCAACGGGTGAGACTGCTTCAACGCGTGGTGGAGAACCTGAAGCGGTGACGCGGATCCGCGTCACGACGTGAGTGGATCCACGGTCGCTTCAGCGGTGCTCGGATCCATCGCACGGAGAAGCAGCAGGGCCTCCCGTCTGAGTCGCACCGCGCGAACTTGTCCGACAGTCGGACAGGTTTGGAGCGCCCCGTCGGGAGGGGAGGGCACCTGGACCGTTCGCCTGAACGTCTGGGGTGGTCACGAACGTTCGCGGACGATGCGTGGAACGCGCGGTTCCGATGCCGCACGCGGATGGTTCGCCTAACGTGCCTCCGCGTGACGGACACCTCCCGCAGCTCCGGGCGCGTCGAACTCGCGCACTTCCTTCGCAGCCGCCGTGAGCGTTTGCATCCGGAGGAGGTGGGACTTCCCACGGGTTCGCGGCGTCGCACGCCGGGCCTTCGTCGCGAGGAACTGGCGCGGCTCGCCGACGTGGGCGTCAGTTGGTACACGTGGCTGGAGCAGGGGAGGGACATCCACGTCTCCGAACCGCTGCTGGAGCGCCTGGTGGTCGCGCTCCGCCTGACGCCGACGGAACGTCTGCACCTCTTCGCGCTGGCGCACGGCCGGCCCGCGCCCCTGCCCGTGCGCTCTCCGGAGTCGGTCAGCGACGCGCTTCAACGGCTGCTCGATGCGCATCCCTTTCCGGCGCTCGTCTCCACCCGGCGGTGGGACATCATCGCGTGGAACGCGGCGGCGACGATCCTCTACGCGGACCTGGGACTTCCGGCCTCCTCGCCGGAGGAGCGCAACGGCTTGTGGGCGCTGTTCATGAATCCGGACCGGCGCGCGCGCATGCCCTCTTGGGAGGAGGCGGTGCGCCGAGCCGTGGCGGGATTCCGGATGGACGCCGCGAGGGCCGCGGACCGGTCGGAGTTCGACGCGCTGGTGGAGAAGCTCCAGGCCGCGAGCCCGGAGTTCGCGCGCCTCTGGCGTGAGCACGACGTGGTGGAGACCCCCTCCATGTTGAAGGTGCTCATCCTCCCGGAGCTGGGGCCCATCGAGTTCGAGAACGTCACGCTCACGTACTCGGAACCCGATGGGCGGGAGCTGCGCGTGTCCTTCTATGCGCCGCATCCCGGTCCCAACCTGGATCGCGCGCGGAAGCTGTTCCTGCGGACGTAGCGCGGATCCGCGGACCGCGCGTCACGGGTTGAAGCGAACGCCGGTCCACGCCTCGCTCGCGGACCACAACCGGTCGGCCCGCTTCGGATCCACGGCCCAGTCCTTCACGCCGCGCCGGATGGTGGCGTCGGCGGGCGCCATCACGGCGATGTCGACGTTCTCGCAGTAGACGCCGCCCTTGCCCGCGAGATGGGGGCTGGTCGCGCACCAGACCGTGGTCGCTGCGCCCTGTTCCGGCGTCTTCAGCGGTTCGACCTTGTTGGAGTTCTCGATGGAGGCGCGGACCTCCTCCTCGGACATGGACCGGACCAGCTCCGTGAGGATGCCGCCGGGGTGGACGGCGAACGCGCGCACGCCGTGGGCCTCGCCGCGCGCATCCAGTCCGACAGCGAAGAGGATGTTCGCGGTCTTCGACTGACCGTAGGCGACCCACTTGTCGTAGGGGCGCTGCTGGAAGAAGGGGTCCTCGAAGTCGACGTCGGCGAAGAAGTGGCCGCGCGATGACAGGCACACCACGCGCGCGCCGTTCGCCTGCTTCAGCGCGGGCCAGAGCCGGGCGGTGAGCTGGAAGTGGCCCAGGTGGTTGGTGGCGAATTGGGACTCGAACCCGCGCGCGTCGCGGGTGAGCGGCGAGGCCATGATGCCCGCGTTGTTGATGAGCAGGTGCAGCGGCCGGCCGGACGCGATGAAGCGCGATGCGAACGCATCGATGGACGCCGGGTCGATGAGGTCCAACGGCTCCAACTCCACGCGCTCCAATCCAGCGAGCGCGGCGCGGGCCTTGTCGGGAGTCCGCGCGGGGACGATGACGGTGGCACCCGCGGCGTGGAGCGTGCGGGTGGTCTCCAGTCCGATGCCCGCGTAGCCGCCGGTCACGATGGCGACAGTGCCATCGAGCCGGGTGTTGCCCAGCGCCTCGCGTGCGGTGGTGGTCGCGCTGAAGCCGGAGTTCAGGGGCTGCTGTTTCGTGGTCATGGACACAGGGTGCAGGCCCGAGGTCCGCGCGAAAAGAGCGTCAATTCATCCTATGTCTGGCACCACCCGGATGCGGATCCGGGAAGGGGAGGGCAGCGCATGGACGCGGTGAAGCTGCGGGTCGCGAGGCCGACACGGGACCTGGATGCGGTGGTGCGCTTCTACCGGGACGGGTTGGGCTTCGAGGTGCTCGGAGGATTCGAGGACCACGCCGGGTTCGACGGCGTGATGCTTGGACATGCGGGTGCGCCGTATCACCTGGAGTTCACGGTGGAGCGCGGACACGAAGCGCCGCGAGCTCCGTCCGAAGACCACCTCCTGGTGTTCTACGTGCCGGACCCGGAAGCGTGGGCAGCGCGAGTCCACCGCATGGAGACCGCGGGCTTCGCGCCGGTGCCATCACGCAATCCGTACTGGGACGCGAACGGAAGGACCTTCGAGGATCCGGACGGCTACCGCGTCGTGCTTCAGCAAGCCGCCTGGTCACGCTGAACGGCGAAGCGCGGCGGCGCATGTTCCACGTGGAACGTCCAAGGCGGAGTCGCCCGGATGCGTTCGCGGGTCATGAGGCTCCGCGTTCCACGTGGAACACGTGCGCGAGTTCAGCCGCGTGATGAATCGAAGTTCGGGACCGTCGCCGTGAAACGCGGCATCGGTCTGAGCCACGGAGCTCCATGCGGATGAAACGCATGCCCGAAGTTGTGGCGCGAAAGCGCATGCGGACCGGACTCCCTGCCGCGGCGTTGGGAGGCCTCCTGTTCCACGTGGAACGTCTGAAGCGGAGTCGCTCGGAGGCGTTCGTTGCTCATGAGGCTCCGCGTTCCACGTGGAACATGTTCACGGCGAGAGGCTCGAAGCGGAACGCGGACGCACGTGATGCCCATGTTCCACGTGGAACACGCGCTGCCTGAAGGTCCCGCGGATGGACCCGAAGGTCGATGCGGTTGAGTCCTGGCTGAGCATCACAAGAAGCCGCGTGAAAGCCCGCTCACGAAGGACCGGACTCACGTCGTTGTTCGCGCATGGGCATGCACGTGGGCCCGCGTCGCGCCGCGGCTTCGGGTCCAGGCATCCGCATGCGCGGGGCTTTGAGGTCATGAGCCTCCGCCCACCACCGGATCCGATGCGTGATGGGCTGCGCTGAAAGAGATGAAGCGATGGAGGCACGGGCTGAGTGGCCGACCGGTGTTCCACGTGGAACACGGCCGGCCTCCGGTCCGCGTGTGGAGGCGCTGACGAACAAGCGTTGAAGCGGCACGCGGTTGTTCGTTGTGTCGGTTAACCGTGGCTGACCTGAAGCGCTTGATGGGGAGAAGGGGAGGGGAGCCGGCGCTCATGCGGCTTCGCATGTTCCACGTGGAACACGCTCCAAGAAGGGGCTCCCCTGGTTGCTCGGACTGCGGCCGTCAGCGTGAGGGACAGCGCATCGGACGTGCTGTTGGGTGATGAGGAAGGGAGCGCATGAACGGCTCCGCATCAGGCGCGCATCACGGCGGTGCGCGGACCCTTGGGTGCCGGATCCGGACAGGCATCCATGCGCTGATTCATGGATGGCGGATGCGAAGCGCGGTGGATGAAAGGGAGCCCCAGGCTGGTTGCTCCTTCCCCAACCACGGCTCGAATCGCGCGTGCCGGAAGTGGTTCAGACACTTCCACTTCGCGGCCTCCATGACGTGTTCCACGTGGAACGTCCCGGCATGGATGCGGCGCTTGAAGTGAGCAACGCGCTCAACGAGCAGTAGTGGGTTCAGTGCGTGGAGGAGCGCATGAGGGACGGCGTGTTCCACGTGGAACGTCCCGTTGGATCCACTGCCTTGAGGCGCCGTGTTCATGAACAGCGCGGGACCGGTCGTCGCCTGCGCGTGTTCGCGGATGCGTGAGCGTGTTCCACGTGGAACCTCATGGGGGATGCAGTCCCTGCCGGAAGCACGGTCCGCATGAAGCGCTGAAGGTTCTTCCGCAGCGCAGGCGCGTGACGGCTCGCGCGTGTTCCACGTGGAACGGCCCGCGTGGATCCACTGCCCGAGCATGGTCAGACCCCTGCGGCTTCTGGACCGAGCTTCCTCCTGCCCGTGTTCGCGGATGCGTGAGCGTGTTCCACGTGGAACGTCCCGCGTGGGAACCAACAGGCCGGGCAGAAGGGGTTCACGTCAGATGCTGGACCGAGGCTCGCCGCATGCGCGCGAGATGGCGTGAGCGTGTTCCACGTGGAACGAGCCGCACGGGCCTGTCGCTTTGAAGTGGCGCCGTTGTCCGTGATGGATCCCGGCCCTTCCTTCGCGCATGTGCTCGCGACCGCATGTGCGTGTTCCACGTGGAACGGCTTGGCCCGTGTTGGGTCACGGCTTGGAACCGTCGTTGTCCGCGCCTGAAGCCGGACCTTCTTTCGCGCCGCCTGTTCGAAACGGCGTGGCGTGGTCCGCCTGAAGCAGCGGCGCTGAATCGCGGACTCGAACTGATGGGGTCCACGCGAGATGCCGCGCTCCGCATCGTGTGCTCGCCACCGCGTGAGCGTGTTCCACGTGGAACCTGCCGGCGCAGGCGCGCGGCCTTTGGGTTGGCGCGGTCCACGAAACGCGATGGACCGTTCTTCCGCATGGCGGCGCTCGCATCCGCGGGCGGTCGTTCATGCCGAGCGACTCGTCTTCAAGGCACCGCTCGATTCGCGCGGGGTTCGTGAGAAGCGGCAGCCCGTCCGTTCGCGTCGCGCCGCTCACGCCAACGGATGCGGCTACGGAAATGCCTGGTGTGGCGGCTTCGATGGGCGTGGTTCGCGAAAAGCGGAGGGAGCGCTCTTTCGCGGCGTGGTGCTCGCAACGGCATGGCGCGTGTTCCACGTGGAACGGCTGGCGGTCGTGGCTGGGACCACCGCATCCCATGGACTCGTCACCGGATGGGGCTCGGCCGGGAACCCGGTGCCTCGACACATGTCGCGTGACGCGCTCCCCATCAAGCGCGGCTCCAGGTCCGAAGCCGGCGACGTGTGGCCGGTGGTGCCGGTGCCTCCGATGACGGTTCGCTGTGGAGGTCCGTGGGCCGCATCGCCCGGTCGACGCCACGAACCCAGGCATCGCATCCACGGTCCGCGTGCATGCCAGACCGATGATGGACGCCGTGCTTCGCGGCGGTTCGTGCATCCCATGCGGTGCGCCGCACGAACCGCCAACTCACGACCCGAGGCCGACATGGCGGAGCAGTTGGCGCCGATGCGCGTTCCACGTGAAACGACCGTCGCGGCCGGCATGAAGTGGCGGCGGTCTTGGGATGGCGGCACTGCGCATGGCGGCTCGGTTCCGCGAAGGCGCCTGGCGGAACGTCGCATCCGGCTGACGCGTCGAACCGGATGCCATCCGGCGCGCACCGCGAACCGCGTGGCGTTCACGGGTCCCATCCATGAACGTGGCCCGGACGCTCATCAGGCCCGGCACCCACGGCGCTCCATGTGCTCCGCGGAGGTGGACCTCGCGCGGAGGGCATCACCCGGATGGCTGGGGCGTGTCGGCCGCGCATGAGCATCGACCCCGGTTCAGCGGCGAGCTTGAGAAGGCCTCGCGGCCAGGGACTGACCACGACACCTCCGCCCGCGCGAACGCCCACCGTGGTTCAACGGCGCGCTCGCGCTGCGTCCACGCCACCGCGAATCCGGAACCCACGACCCGAAGTCGCCGGACCAGAACGCGGACTCGCGCGGCGACCTCAGCTCAGAACCGGCGCCCACTCCGCCGCGCCCAAACGTGAACTCGAACCGGACGCCGTGCCCGAACGCGTGAACCGAATCGCCGCACCAGTTCGCGCGAAATCCACCCGCCGCACGGACCCACGAAGCCCCGACCCGTTCCACGCGAAACGCCGGACCCGCGAACCGCGTGAAGCCGCCACCACGAACTCGCCGCGCGCGACCCCCTGAAAAACCCAACACCCTTCCGCCCCGCACGGAATCGGCCTCCCGAAAGCAGCCGAGCATGCACACGCAGCCACCCCCATCCGCGCGAATTCCCATCATCCACGGGCTCCCGAGCGAGGGACCGGGCAGGGCTCCCATCCCACCTTGGATGGGAAATTGATCCGTCCTCGAACCCCGTGCTAGCTGCCTGATCAGGCTCCGATTCGCGCGCACGTCCGCGCGAACCGCGGGCGGGGCTCTGGCGTCAGCCGGGGCGAGAGAGGATGGGCCACGTGGGTCGTATCATCTGCATCTCCAACCAGAAGGGCGGCGTGGGTAAGACCACCACCGCCATCAACCTCGCAGCGAGCCTCGCCTCCGCGGAGCGCCGCACCCTGCTGGTGGACATGGACCCCCAGGGCAACGCCGGCAGCGGCCTGGGCCTCAAGCGCGAGAACCTCACCGGCACCGTCTACGACGCACTCCTCGGCGGCCGTCCCGCTTCGGAACTGATCCACCCCACCGAGCTGCGCTTCCTCCAGGTCATCCCCGCCACGCCCGACCTCACCGGCGCGGAAGTCGAACTCGTCAACCAGGAGCGCCGCGAGTTCCGCCTTCGCGAAGCCCTGCTGCCGCTCAAGGACAAGTACGACTACATCATCATCGACTGTCCGCCCTCGCTCGGCCTGCTCACGCTCAACGCGCTGGTGACCGCGGACTCCGTCCTCATCCCGCTCCAGTGCGAGTACTACGCGCTGGAAGGTCTGTCCCAGCTCACGCACACCATCGACCTGGTCAAGCAGGGGCTCAACCCCTCGCTGAAGATGGAGGGCATCCTCCTGACCATGTTCGACGCGCGCGCCAACATCGCCCACCAGGTCGTGGACGAGGTGCGCGGCTACTTCAAGGACCAGGTCTTCCAGGCCGTCGTGCCGCGCAACGTGCGCCTGTCCGAGTGCCCGTCCTTCGGCAAGCCGATCATCCTGTACGACATCAAGTCCAAGGGCTGCGAGAGCTACCTGGCCCTGGGCCGCGAGCTGATGCGCCGGGACTCCCCCAAGCCGTCCAAGCGCCGGGTCGCCTGACCGGCCGCCTCCTTAATAGAGCGATGTGAATGGTGGGACCGGGTGCCCGGTTCGCCGTGAAGCACTCAAGGCCCATGCGCGCCGGCCCCTCGCCGGCGCGGGAGTTCCCAACCGCCGTGCAGAAGAACGCAGACACCCAGAAGCGCGCCCTGGGCCGGGGCCTGTCCGCCCTCATCCCCCAGGCCGCCCCCGCCGCGCCGGCGCCCGCCGCCCCGCCGCCGAAGCCCGGCGTGCTCAAGCTGGCCATCGAGTCCATCCACCGCGACCCGCTCCAGCCCCGCCGCCACTTCGACGAGACCAAGCTCCACGAGCTCACGGAGTCCATCAAGGCGCAGGGCCTGCTCCAGCCCATCCTCGTCCGGAAGAACCCGAACAAGGGCGGCGAGGGCTACCTCATCATCGCGGGCGAGCGCCGCTGGCGCGCATCCCAGGCCGCGGGCCTGAAGGAAATCCCCGCCATCATCCGCGAGGTCACGGAGGCCGAGTCCTTCGAGCTCGCCCTGGTGGAGAACCTCCAGCGCGCGGACCTGAACCCCATTGAAGAGGCGGACGGCTACCGGCGCCTGGTGGAGGAGTTCAAGCTCACGCAGGAGCAGGTGGCCCAGAAGGTCGGCAAGGAGCGCTCCACCGTCGCGAACGCGCTGCGCCTGCTGGCCCTGCCCCCGGACGTGAAGGCCATGGTGGCGGACGGGTCGCTCAGCATGGGCCACGCTCGCGCGCTGCTCGGCGTGCCCCGGCTGCCGGAGCTCCAGAACCTGGCGAAGCAGGTGACGGAGAAGAAGCTGTCCGTGCGCGACACGGAGCGGCTGGTGCAGCAGGGCAAGTCCGCGAAGGGCGGCAAGGATGCAGGCAAGCCGGCGCCCAAGGTGAGCCCGCAGGTGAAGGCGCTCACCGAGGAGCTGCAGCGTCGGTTGGGAACAAAGGTCCGTCTGTCGGAGAAAAGCCCGGGAAAAGGCACCCTGGAAGTCGACTTCTTCTCCTACGATGACCTGGACAGGTTGTTGAAGCTTCTGAGGAAGGAGTAGGGCGTGGCGCTCCTTGGCGGGAAGAAAGACGAAGCACCCAGCAAGCCCCTGTTCAAACGGGAGGAGGATTTCGTGTCGACGCGTCCGGGTGAGGTTCACACGCTTCTGGGTAAGGGAAGCGAGTTCGAGGGGAAGCTCACCTTCGAAGGTCAGGTTCGAATCGACGGCAAGTTCAACGGGCAGATTGTCACCAAGGACGTGCTCGTCATTGGCGACGGCGCCCGCGTGCAGGCGGAGATCCAGGCCGGCACCGTCATCATCAACGGCACCGTGGAAGGCAACGTGCGCGCCACGCAGCTCATCGAGCTGAAGCAGCCGGGCCGCGTGAAGGGCAACCTGGAGACGCCGTCGCTCTCCATGGACCGCGGCGTCATCTTCGAGGGCTCCCTCAAGATGGAGAACATCGGCAAGGGCGGCGGAAACCCGCCCCCGCCCGGAGAGAAGAAGTAACGGTGCGCGTGTTCGCGTCCAACGCGCGGAAGGTCCCGGGGCTCATCGGCCTCGGGGTCGTCTCGCTCGGCGTCCTGTTCGGCGGCTGCGAGGGCTGCCAGAAGAAGACGCCGGTCGACGACATCCATGCGGAGGACGCGGGGCTGCGCTCGGGCGTGAAGGTGCCGCTGCCGCCGGGTTGGTCCGCGCAGGTGGCCACCGACGGCAGCTTCCAGGCGGGCCCTCCCGGCCGCCCGGTGCTGCGAGTGGATTTGAAGCCGGGGCAGGGTGAGCAGATGCCCTCCTCGGAGACGCTGGCGGACAACGTCCGTCAGCAGATGAAGCAGTTCACGCTGTCGCTGGACCAGGAGGAGGACACCCCCTCCTTCGCCCTCTTGCGCGTGACCATGGCCCCGTCCCTGTCGGATGGCGGCGTGGGCCCGGAGGCACCCGCGTTCTTCGGCGCCCGGCGCGTGGGGGACGACCTGTTCCTCTGCGCCAGCCTCCCCGGCGCCACCGCCGAGGAAGTCCGCCTGGCCACCGAAGCCTGCCGTACCATCCAGGTCCAGGCCGCGCCCCGCTGACAGTCCCTGCGTGAGGGTCGCGGCCTCCTTATGAAGGAGGGCGGAGACCCCATGGACGACTGGCGCAAGAACCTCATCGACGACGCGGAAGGCATTGGCGAGCTGCTCGCGCGCACGAAGCGCATCGCCGTGCTGGGCATCCGGCCGGAAGCGCAGGCGGACAAGCCCGCGCACGCCATCCCGAAGTTCCTCCAGGACCACGGCTTCACCGTGCTGCCCGTGCCCACGCACGGCGAGCAGGGGAGCATCCTGGGCGAGCCCATCTCCGCGTCGGTGAAGGACGTGCCCGGGGAGGTGGACGTGGTGCAGGTGTTCCTGCGGCCGGACGACATCAACGCGCACGTGGACGGGATGCTGGAGAAGAAGCCGCACGCGGTGTGGTTCCAGCTGGGCATCCGCAACGACGCCGCGGCCGAGCGGCTGGCGCGCGCGGGCATCCGCGTGGTGCAGGACCACTGCATGAAGGTGGAGTGGAAGAAGCGCCACCCGGACGCCCGATAAGCGCCAGCCGGAGGGGAACCCGGGAACGTCCTGCGCGGCCCGGGTGTCCTCATTACGTGAGGAGCGTGATGTTTCGGGTGGCTGCGACTGGCAGGGGATGGACTTCGGGCCCGGCCCGGGGTGCAATTCCGTCCACGTCCTGTCAGCTGGAGTCCCCGGGACTTCCCGAAAGCCTTCCGACTTCCTAACCTTAGCTTCCCGACCTGTGTCGAGCGCCCGCGCGGCCCGGGTCTTCACGCTGTGCCCCTCGTAAGGAGTCCGCGCATGACGCTCACCGAGATGCTTCCCCTCCCCCTGGCAGCCGTGGAGATCGGGCCCCTGGGTGAGCAGCTAGCAGCGGCGGGGGGACTGGTCATCACCGCGGCCGCCGCGCTTTGGGCCGCGTGGACCCGCCCGCAGCAGCAGCCGGCTCCGGTGCCGGTGCCCGTGCGTCGCGATCCTCCGCGCCGCCGCTAGGCCGCGCCCGTCGCACCCGTCGTCACCGTCTGGATCCGGGCCCTGACCCGGCGCCGCGAAGAGCAGCGCCGGGCGGCCCTCAGCAAGAGCGGCCCTGCTGCTCAGCGCTTCATCGCCAGCGACAGCGCGAAGTCTCCGTCCTCGTCCGTCCACCACGCGGTCAGGTCGAGGCCCGCGTCGCCAAGCTCCGCCTGCACCTGCTCGCGACAGAACTTGCAGCTCACCTCCGTGCGCAGACATTCGCCTTGCGCGAACTCCACGCGCCGCTCCAGGTCCTTCAGCCACACGGACTGGGCCCTGCGTGAGATGAGGCGCATCTCGATCCACTTGTTCGTTTCATCGAACGGGGCCAGGTGCTCGAAGGCCTCCGGGTCGAAGTCCGCGTTCAGCTCGCGGTTGAGCACGCGCAGCACGTTGCGGTTGAAGTCCGCCGTCACGCCCGCGCTGTCGTTGTAGGCGGCGAACAGGCGCTCGCGGTCCTTGATCAGGTCCGTGCCCAGCAGCAGGCCGTCCCCGGGCTTCAGCCCGGACGCCAGCTCGCGAAGGAACAGCGCGCGCTGCGCGGGCTTCAGGTTGCCGATGGTGCCGCCCAGGAAGGCGATGAGCCGCCGGCCGCCGCCCGGGATGCGGCCCAGGTGCTGCTCGAAGTCGCCCACCACCGCGTGCACGGCGATGCGCGGGTACTCGCGCGCCAGGCCCTCCGCGGCCTTGCGCAGGAAGGCCTCGCTCACGTCGAAGGGCACGAAGCGCTTGAGCTGTCCGGCCGCGTCCATGGCGTCCAGCAAGAGGCGCGTCTTCTCACTGGTGCCGCTGCCCAGCTCCACCAGCGTGTCCGCGCCGCTCAGCCGGGCCACGTCGTCCGCGTGGGCGCGCAGAATCTCGCGCTCGCGGCGCGTGGGGTAGTACTCCGGCAGGCGGGTGATGTCGTCGAAGAGCTGGCTGCCGCGCTCGTCGTAGAGCCACTTGGGGCTCAGCTCCTTGGGCCCGTGGCAGAGCCCGTCCAGCACCTCCGCGCGCAGCGCACGCCGCGCGTCCCCGGGCTGCACGTGCACGTCCACCTTCACGCCCGGCGCCGAGTAGCCCTCCGCGCCGCGTGCCTCGCCCTGCTCCGTCCTCATCCTCATGTGGCCCTCACTTCACGTCGCGTGCACAGCGGAAGCCGGCGAAGATCTGCCGGCGGATGGGGAAGTCCCAGTTGCGGAAGCTGTTGCGCACCGCCACCGGCGCGCTCGCCCAGGCACCGCCGCGCAGCACCTTGGACGTGTCTCCGAAGAAGACCTCCGAGTACTCGCGGTACGGAAAGGCCCGGAAGCCCGCGTACGGTTGGAAGTCGCTGGCGGTCCATTCCCAGACGTCGCCCAGCAAGCCCCAGACGCCGTCCGCGCTACGGCCCGAAGGGTGGCTGCCCACGGGCGACGGCCCCCAGCGCGTCCCGCCCAGGTTGGCGTGCGCGTCCGTGGGCTCGGTGTCCCCCCAGGGGTGCGCGCGCGGGACGCCGTCACTGCCCTGCGCGGCCTTCTCCCACTCGGCTTCGGTGGGCAGGCGCTTGCCGGCCCATCTCGCGTACGCGTCCGCCTCGTACCAGGACACGTGCTGCACGGGTTCGTCCTTGGGCAGCGGCTCCACCGTGCCGAAGCGGCGGCGCAGCCAGACGTGGTTGCCCTGCGAACTCCAGAAGAGCGGATGGCGGATCTTCTCCGCCTGGATCCACGCGAAGCCCTTGGGATCCCACCAGCGCGGATCCTCGTAGCCGCCGGACTCCACGAACACGAGGAAGTCCCCCGTGGTGACGGGGTGCGCGTCCAGGAGGAAGGGCGCCAGCTCCACGACGTGCCGGGGGCGCTCGTTGTCGTAGGCCCACGGGTCGTCGCTGCCCAGGCGCACCGGGCCGCCGGGGATGAAGACCTCGTGCTGCGGCACCGCGCCGGGCTGGGGGCGCAGGGCCTCCACCGGGTGGTACTCCACATGCGTCATCAGCTGCAGCGTGGCGGCCAGCGTCTCCGCGTGCTGTTGCGCATGCTGCGCCACCATGCCGAAGGCGAAGCCACCGTGGAGCAGCGGATCCACGCTGTCCTCGGGCAGCGTCTCCAGGTGCGCGGCCACCGCCTCGCGCACGCGGGTGGCGTAGGCCCAGGCGGCCTCCGGCTCCAGCAGGGGCAGCGTGGAGCGCGTGTTCCGCGGGTGGCGGAAGGCGTCGTAGATGGCGTCGAACGCGGGATCCGTGAAGGCCGGAGCCCCCAGCGCGCGCAACAGCCACTGCTCCTCGTAGTTGGCCACATGGGCCACGTCCCAGACCAACGGGGACATGAGCGGCGAGTGCTGCCGCATCAACTCCGCCTCCGGCAGCGGCGCGAGCATCGCCTGGATGCGCTCGCGCCCCGCCTCCAGCTCCCGCCACGCCCGGGCCTTCCACGACACGGCCTGGCGGACGCGGGCACTCCCCTGTTCCTGGCTCCTCAGCGACATGGTCGGCCCAAGGTAGGAAGGGGCTCCGGGCCCCGCTAACCCCCCGGGCCCCCCTGGTGGGACAGACCCGTGAGGGAGCACACGTTTGCGAGCCTGCTTCCCCTCCGCTGTGATCCGCGGTCCTAACGAGCTTGCGGGCGCCTGTCGGAGAATTCTGGACCGGAGAGGTCGTTTCTGTCCAAAAGATACTCTTGGATGGCGGCCCTGCTCCCGGGGCCCCCGCCCGCGTCCCCTCCCTTCCAGAGCGGAGCCCCCGCCCCAGGAGGACCACCCTCCAGGGCGGCCATCTGTCCACCAGTCGTCGGGGTATTCCGGGAAGCCGTGTCCGTGTGGGGGAGGGGGTCTCTATGCTGCGGGACATGGTTCAGCCCGTGCCGCACAAGCCCGTGCTGGTGGTGGAGGACGACGAGGATGCTCGCGCCGCCATCGCCGAAATCCTGGAAGCCGACGGCTACGAGGTGGCCGTCGCCGCCAATGGCCGCGAGGCCCTGGATGAGCTCCAGCACCTGCCCCCGCCGAGCCTCATCCTCCTGGACCTGCGGATGCCGGTGATGGACGGCCCGGAGTTCCTGCGCCACCTGCGCGCGGACTGGCCCCGGCTGAAGGCCGTGCCGGTGCTGCTGCTGTCGGGCGTGGGGACGGAGGCGCTGCCGGAAACGGGCGGCCTGCTGAAGAAGCCCATCGTCCCGGACGAGCTGCTGGCGACCGTGGGACGGCTGTCCGGCCGGATCGCGTGAACCCGGGGGCCTCGTGGAACGAGGGGCCCGGGTGTGTCAGCCCAGCCGCGTCACCGCGAGCAGCGTGAGCGTGCTGGCGCGAGGGTCCTTCTCGTAGGTGAGCTCCAGGTCGTGGCCCTCCACGCGGTGCCGCGCGGGTCCCACCACCGAGTCGTGTGTCTTCGACCGCTCCGCCAACCGCGCCAGGGTCTGCTGCAGGGCCTCGAAGGCCTCGGAGGACATCCGCCCCACTTCCCGCCACGCGGGCGGCGCGTAGTGGACGCGGTAGGGCAGGACCAGGCGGTTTCTTGCGGAAGACTGGGACACGGGTTGGGTTCCTCGACGCTCCTTCGCTCTTGCGAACCGCGTGCCCGCCCGCCTCTCCCGGGAATTCCGGGCACTTTCACGGTGGGTCGGCCGCGACGTCTGAAGAAGTTACGGACTCGACCCAATCGTAGGGGAAGAAATGACTGGCCGTACGGCAGGCCCGGCAGGGGGGTGAAGGGGCCCCTGGCCGTCCGTTCGGGTGGGGCTGGGGCGGGCCCGGGGGGCGAGGTGGCTGCCCCCTTCCGCGCGGGGTGCGCAGCCTTGAAGGGACGGGGCCGCTTCCGGCGCCCGCACGCCCCCGAGGAGGCACACCATGGCACGGAGGACCCCCACTCCCTGGTCGCTGACGAACGGGCTGTTGTTTGGCCTGGCGGCGGGCGTGTTGCTGGCGCTGGCGCAGACGGCGTTGGCGGTGGCGGCGGGAGAAGGGCCGCTCGTGCCGGTGCGGATGAGCGCGGCGATGGTGCTGGGGCCGCCGGCCTTCACGCCGCAGGTGTCCACGGCGGTGGCGGTGGCGGTGGGGCTGGGGGTGCACCTGGTCATCTCGGCGGGCTGGGGCGTGGTGTACGCGCTGCTGGACGCGATGCTGCCGTTGGACGGGCGGGGGCGCTGGGAGTTCCAGGCGGCGGTGGGGATGCTCTTCGGCATCTTCGTGTGGCTGGTGGACTTCCAACTGCTGGCGCGCGGCTACTTCCCCTGGTTCCTGAGCGTTCCGCAGTTCCTCCAGATTGTGTGGCACGCGGTGTTCCTGGGGCTGCCCATGGCCCTGCTCTTCACCGCGGCCGAGCGCCGGCGCGCACCCGTGCCCGAGCCCACCCCCTGAGAGGGCGGACCGGGAGGTTTTGGGGGACGTCCCGGGTCGGATGGGGGAGGCGGAAAAAACGCCAGAGGTAAGGTGACATGACCCGACCTTCAGGGTTATGCCCAGCGCCCGGTGCCATGGAGGCGCTTCGCACCCGGGACAAGGGCATGGACACGGAACTGGCGGGAATCCTCGGCTCGGCGGCACGGAATGTGCGGGTGAAGCTGGGTCTGACGCAGGCGGACGTGGCTGACCGCATCGGCATGGCGTCTGAGGTGTATGGCCGGCTGGAGCGGGGCCACATGCTGCCGAGCGTGCAGAACCTGCGCCGTCTGTGCGTCGTCCTGAACATCCCGCCGCACGACCTGCTGGGGTTGGGGGAGGAGTTCGCGGCGCCGCCGCCGAAGGAGAAGCCCCGGGTGCGGACGGAGGAGGACGTGCCGGAGATGCGGCGGTTGATGCGCAACCTGCGGCGGCTGACGCCGGTGCAGCTGAAGCTGATGAACCTGGTGGCGTCCGCGATGCAGCAGCAGAAGAAGAAGCCCTGAGGGGGCGTGGCGTTAGACTGTGCCCACCATGGTT
Source organism: Corallococcus sp. AB011P (assembly GCF_003611605.1). Classification (NCBI taxonomy): domain Bacteria; kingdom Pseudomonadati; phylum Myxococcota; class Myxococcia; order Myxococcales; family Myxococcaceae; genus Corallococcus; species Corallococcus sp. AB011P. The sequence goes on along the minus strand of NZ_RAVX01000007.1, from coordinate 163,040 downwards.
GAAGAGCTGGTGAGGAGGCTGGACCTCAAGCCCCATCCGGAGGGCGGCTACTACCGGGAGACCTACCGGGCGGCGTTCCAGGTGCAGACGCTGCGAGGGCGCAGGTCCGCGGGGACGGCCATCTACTACTTGTTGCAGCGGGGGGAGTTCTCCGCGTGGCACCGGGTGGTGGGCGCGGACGAGCTGTGGCTCTTCCACGACGGGGAGCCGATGGCGTTGCACCTGGTGCACGAGGACGGCCGGCTGGAGTCCCCGGTGTTGGGGCGGGACGTGACGCAGGGCCATCAGCCGCAGGTGCTGGTGCCGGCGGGCGTGCTGCAGGCGGCGGAGCCGCTGGGCGCGTACACGCTGGTGGGCTGCACGGTGTCGCCGGGGTTCGAGTTCGCGGACTTCGAGTTGCCGGAGGCGGAGGCGATGGTGGCCCGCCACCCGGCGCACGAGGCGCTGCTGCGAAGGTTCGCGAAGGCCGGGCGGCGCTGACGCGGCTCAGGTGCCCCAGGGGCGAAGCGGGGTGAGCAGCCCCGCCGCCTGGAGGCGCGCCTGGACGTCGGCGGCGAGGGCGACGTGGGCGGGGTTGGAGACGCTGAACTTCTCCTGAGTGAGGGTGATGAGCGTGCCCCGGTCCGGGATGTGCTCCACCTGGACGGAGGAGGGCAGCGGGGGCACGGGGCCGCGGAAGTCGGCGAGGTAGGTGACCCAGCCGACGTGGGTGTCGGAAGGGGACGCTGCCACGAGGTCCCGGTGCTGTTCAGAGGTCGCCAGGGCGAACTCGGGTTGCCATGCGAGCGCCATGGCACGCACCACGCGGGTCAGGACGGGCGCGGTCAGCACCCGCTCCGCGACCGGGCCTCGGGCCGGCGGTTCCAGGACACAGACCGAGTTCACATGGGGGGAGGATCCCCCGCAGAAGCCATTGACCGCGGAGGTCTCATCCTCGTTCTCGCCCGCCCAGAGCCAGAAGTTGGAACTGTCGAGAGACCGATTGCGCTTCCGGCCGAGGAGTTTCGTCAGTGTCGGTGCATCCGTCTGGACCTGAAGTCTTCGAGCCTCTTCGTACGAGTCAGCCGCTTCATGCCAGCGGCTCCATGAAGGCTCGAGCGGGCCGAGCTCCCGAAGGAAGGCTTCAAGGTGCCGGGCGCAGTCCTCCACCGGTTCGGGGCGGGCCAGCCAGTAGCAACCCGCGTAGTACGTCTCGGTCATGGCTAGGACTCCTCAGGGGGCGGGAGGACGTGGAGGGATGTAGGCGACTTCAATCTTGAAACGGAGACGGCTGAAGGCCGCACGGAGGAAATCCGCGAATGGTTTCTCCGCCACGATCCAGCGGATGCGCTTTCCTCCTGCCATTGCCACCTGGCGCTGGGCCTGAGCGCGAAGTCCATTGAACCCAGTGAAGAACTTCTTCATCTGCGCATCATTCTCAAGGAACTTCGCGTAGCCCGGGCCCTTGGCCTCCAGCAACAAATCGTCGACCAGGTCGTAGCCGTCGAAGTCGACCTCATCGTCTCCACTCTTGAGCCGGTACGCGGAGCCCTTCGGTGCTCCAGTCACCTGGGCCTGATAGTCGCGAGCACGGTCGGACATCGACTCATTCACCTGCACCCACTTGCCTGGGCCTCCTGCGCTACTCGGAAGAGGCGGGCCCATCGTGGCCATGGCCACCGCCGTGGACGCGAGCGTCACCTCCACCACTCCGTCCACCACCGCCACCGCGCTCACATCCAGCACGCGTGCCGGGTTGAAGCCCGCCTGCGTCGAGCCCAGTCGCACCGCGTCCGGGAAGCGCGGCATCAACGAGAGCGCGGATGAAAGCCCCACCGTTACGCCGTGACTCACCAGCACCGTCACCGCGAGCACGAAGACGCGCGCCACCTCCGGTCCCAGCGCTTGCGCGAAGACCTCCGCCGCCTCCTCCAACTCCTGGAACGTCTGCGCCCGGTCCGTCGCATCCTTCAGCGCACCGCACGCGCGCACCACCGTGAGGAACGACTGCACGCCCACGTACGCCAGGAACACGGCGGCAATCACCGCCGCGGCCTTGGTGAACAGGGGCTCCGGCGCCGCCGCCAACACCACCCAGGACGCAATCGCTCCCGAAACCACGGACACGAAGAACTCCGGATTCAGCGTGTCCTGCAGCGCGGCTCCAATACTCGCGCGCAAGGGGTCCAGCGACATGCCCACCGCGAGCGTCAGCCGGTCCAGTTCACCGAAACCCGCCCCATCCTCCAGCAAGGACAGACAGTCCCCCGGAGCCTCATGCGCCCGGCACCACCGCCCGTACCCGTCCCGCAGCATGAACCCGAGCCCGAGGTCCAGCTGCGCCCCCTTCTTCGCGACCGCGCGCACCACCCTGGGTGAGCGCACCGTCAGCGGCACCTCCAGCACCAGCCGCGCCAGCGACTCCTCGAACTCCCGAGCACTGACCGGCACGCGCCGGTCCCACGTCACCGGGGCGTACGTCCGCGTCCCCCGCTCCGTGCGCAGCCGCACCGTGGGCCCGCTGGCGCAGCCCGTGAGCAGCACGAACAACAACATCCACACGCCGGCCCTGCTGTGTGCACGCATGCCGTGCAGCATGCGCCCCAAAGACAACGGGGCGGAAGGCCCGTGAGGACCTCCCGCCCCGAAGGGGCACCGCCGTCAATGGCAGACGGCTAGTTGTTCTTCACCGTGAAGCTGAAGCTCTGGATGACGAAGTTGTCCACCGCGTCCGTCATCCACACGTCCACCGTGTGCGTGCCATCCAGCAGCTCGCGCGTGTCCAGCTCCGCGGTCCACGTGCCGTTCGACTGGAGCGTGCCGGCGCGGATGCCCGACCCGTCCCGCGTGAACGCCACGTTCTTGATGCTGCTCAGCGCATCCGTCACCCGCGCCGTCAGCGTCACCACGCCACCCACCGTGCTGCCCGGAGCCGGCGTCACCAGCGTCGCCGTGGGCGCCTGCGTGTCGTAGCGCACCGTGCGCGTCACGCGCGTCGTGCGGCCCGCCTCGTTCGTCGCGTCGATGGTCAGCGTGTTCACGCCCGACGCCAGCGTCACCGACGTCTGGATTTCACCGCCGCCGCGCGGCAGCTGGAACTGCTGGCTGCCCAGCTTCACCGTCGTCGCGGACACGGAAGACACGCGAATCACATACGGCAGCGCATTGTTCGCGCGAGGCCCGAACGTGGCCCCGTCCGCCGTGTCCGTCGTCACCGTGGGCGTGCCCGAATCCACGAACACATGCACCACGGCTTCCGTCACGTTGTTCGCGGAGTCCGTGGCGCGCACCAGGATGCCCTGCTCGCCGAAGTTCGGCAGGCTCACCGGGTGCGTCACCGAACCGGTGCCGAACTCCAGCAGCGTGGTGTTCACCCACTGCGTCTCCACGCGCGTCGGCGTCTGCTCGTCAATCTGGCTGATGACATCCACCAGCCCACCCACCACCTGGCCGTTCACCGGCGACTGGATGGTGATGACCGGCGGCACGCGGTCCACCGTCAGGTTGATCTGCTTCGTCGTGACACCGCCCAGGTTGTCGCGGCCCGTGAGCTGGATGATGTTCGGCCCTTCCACCAGCTCCACCGGCATGTAGACCAGACCGCCGCTCAGCTCGGGGTTCACCACCACCGGCGCGCCGCCATTCACGATGAACGCCGCGTAGGTGATGAACGCGCCGTTGGTGGCCGGCTTCACGAAGCCCCACGCGTTCAGCGTCGTCTCGCGGAGGAACGCGGGCTGGTTGCCCATGATGACCTCCGGCGTCGTGTACGGATAGGGATTGATGACCAGCGTCTGCGCCGCCGTGCTGCCCAGCAGGTTCTGGCTGGCCGGCTGCAACGTCACGCCGGAGTACACCGCGCGGTAGTCCTGCGCGCCCGTGGCGGACCACGTGTCCGTCGCGATGGTCCAATTGAGGGAGAACACGCCGTCGCCGTCCGCGTCGTCATCCGCGCCAATCGCCACGCCCGCCACGAAGAACGTGACCACGCCCTTCTGCGACCCCGTCACCACGGCATTGGTCGACGCATTCCGCACCCGCGCGGACAAGGTCGCCTGATTGCCAATGGTCACGCTCGCGTTCGCCGCCGGAGAGAGAATCGTGGTCGTCGTCGCCACGCCCGTCACCGGGGGCTCCGGCGGCGTGTACGTCCGCACGCGAGCCGACGCAGACACACCCACCGCGCCACCCGAGGCCGCCGTCACCGTGACCTCCGACAGCAGCGACGGCAGCAGGTTCGCGGGGGCGCGCACCGTCACCGTCACGGTGGACTCCGCGCCGGCGGCCAGGAACACCGTGGGGCGGCTCAGCGTGGCCGTCCAGCCGGGCAGGCCGCCCGTGGTGCTCAGCGTGTACGTGTCCGCCTGGTAGCCGTGGTTCTTCACCTTGAGCGTGTAGGTCGTCTCCTTCGGCTCCGGGTTGGGGATGGAGAACATCTTCGTGTCCTCGCCCACCACGGACACCTCCACGCTGAAGTCGCCGAAGCACGCCAGGCCCAGCGACGCGAACGTCGTCGGGATGTCCCGCGCCGCCGACCCAGGCTCCCAGCCTCCGTCCGCCGCCTGCTTCGTCTTCAGCCACTCAATCGCATTGAACAGGCGCGTGTTGCTCGCCGGCTCCTTGCCCGCCAGGCACAGCGAGTACACGGCGATGCCCGTGGCGAAGTCGTCGGACGCGCCCGTCGGCAGGCGGCCCCAGCCCTTGCCGCTCACCGCGGGCATCGCGATGAGCTGGTTCGCCAGCGTCTGGATGGTGGTGGTGTTCACGCCATTCGCGCCCGGCCCCGCGGCCTTCAGGCCCACGATGGCCCACGACTTCTGGAACGTGTACGGCATGCCGTCGTCGAAGACGCCCGTGGTGGCCGTGTTGATGTTGGCCCGCAGGTACGCGGCCGCCTTGTCGATGGCCGCCTGGTACTGCGCCGCCTTCGCCGGGTCCACGCGCTGCTTCGCCTGCGCCAGCGTCACGATGTAGCGCGCGGTGATGGGCACGTTGCCGTGGTTCACCGGCGAGCCGTCGTGGTCCTCGTTCCACCGGCCGCTGGACTGCTGCGTGCCCAGCGCCCAGTTGGCCGCCATCACCAGCGCGCTGCTGTACTGCGTGGACACGTACTGGTCGAAGCCCGCCAGGCCGAACGACGCCCAGCCCGTCTTGGAGTTCGGGAACGAGGACCCCTGATACAGCCAGTGACCGGAAGGCAGCTGGTCCGTCTTGATGCGCGCCGTGATGGCGTCCAGGTTCTGCTGGAGCGTGCGCCCGTTGCTCGCCGTCTGCGCCATGTTGTAGCCATTGGCCTTGGCGCTCGACAGGCCGAACACCGCCGCGCCCTGGCGGTGGCACGCGATGCAGTTCTCGTGCGTGGTCCAGTTGGCCACGTCCGCGCTCAGGAACTGGATGGCCTTCTGCGTGGCCTCCGTGTTGGTGGCGGCGGCGGCCGGCAGGCTGAAGGCCGACAACACCATCACCGCGAACATGACGAGTCGCGCCGCCCAACGGGGCGACGAACGGGATACGGCTGATGACATGAGGGGACGTCCAGGGGCCTACGGGTGGGCACACCCGGACGCGAGGAGCAGTCCCTCTTCCAGCGCACACCCCGGTTCGTCCACCCGCGCCTCACCTCGGCGCCCCGGTGATCCGAAACCCGCGTCCGGCTGGAAGAAGCACCCCGCGAAAGGCGTGCGGGGATAGAATACTCAAGTTTGGCTGTAACTGTCCAGGGAGGGGCAAAGCGCCCCAGCCTTAGAAATCAGGGACCTACGGCCAGTCGCGCGAGTCCCTGGCGACTCAGCTTTCCTGTGAACCCCGGGTGCGCTTCCACAGCTCGCGCAGGAGAATCACGCCGAACTGGGAGTCATTGAGGATGTACCGGCGCCACAGGCGCTTGGGCTCGTGGGTGAGGCGGTAGAGCCACTCGAAGCCGGCCTTGGCGATCCACTCGGGGGCGCGCTTGGCGGTGCCGGCGATGAAGTCGAACCCCGCGCCAATGCCGATGGCCACCGTGGGCCCCAGCTTCTGGGCCACCTGTGAAATCCAGACCTCCTGCTTGGGGCTGCCCAGCGCGACGAAGAGCAGGTGCGGATCCATCTCCCGGATGCGCGCGACGATGGGATCATTCTGCGCGTCGCCCGCGTCCAGGTTCACCATGGGCGAGTCCCAGCCCACGACCTCGATGCCGGGGTACTGCGCCTGGAACTGCTTGCCCACCTTCTCCGCGACGCCGGGGCCCGCGCCCAAGAGGAAGATGCGCCACTTGCGCTCGGCGCCCAGCTTCACCAGCGGGAGGATGAGGTCGGAGCCGGCGATGCGCTCTGGCAGGGACACGTCCAGCATGCGCGATGCCCAGACGATGGGCATCCCATCCACCACGGAGATGGTGGCCTTGGCGTACGCGTCGCGGAAGCGCGTGTTCGTCTCCGCCAGGACGACGTGGTCCACGTTGGCGGTGAAGACGTAGCCGCCCTGGTGCGCGTCCACCAGCTCGCCAATGGCCGTGATGGCCTCCGGGAACGTGAGCTGGTCGATGGTGAGCTGGCCGATGTTCAGGCGCGGGCGGGGGGAAGCGGCGGCGGGGGCGTGTGCGGTGGTCAAGGCGTCGTCTTCACTTCACCGTGAGGTCCAGCACGGTGATGGAGTAGGGGGGAAGGCGCTGCGAAAGGGCCTGCTCGGCCTTTGTGCCGGTGGCCTGTTCGGTGAAACCGCCCGGCGCGCCCGAGTACCCCATGACGCGCACGGTGTTGAGCGAGCCGCAGCCCTTGAACTCCAGCTGCGCCTGGGCGGCCTGCTCGGGGTCGAAGTTGAGCAGCACGGCGGTGAGCTTCTTGCCGGACGCGTCGCGGGACGCGAAGAGGCTGGTGCCCTCCGCCGCGGTGGTGGACAGGCCGTGGTCCTGGAAGCGGCCGCCCCGCCCGTCGAAGTCGCGGTACGCGCGGAACGCCCAGAACGTGGGGCTGTTCTCCGCGGGGTACTGCCAGAAGAACGCGGACGTGAGCCCCTGCTGTCCGAAGCGGCCCAGGGCCTCCGCCTGCGCCAGGCCCCCGCTCATGTGCTTCATGGCGCCGAAGTTGTACTCGCCAATGGACATGCCCCGGCCGGGGTAGTTCTCCGCGATCCACTGCTTCACGCGAGGGATCAGCTGGATGGGCTCGGCGATCCAGGACTCGTCCTTGTAGGTCGGATCCCACAGCGCGCGGGTGGAGCGGATCCGCCGAGCGTTGGTGTCCGGATCCGTGGCGCCCTCCAGGCCCAGGCCCACGTTGGTCTGCGGGTAGAAGTGCACGTCCACCACGTCCAACAGGCGCACGCCGGTCTTCTTCTCGTGGTCGCGCAGCTCGCGCAGGTACCAGGGCAACAGGGGCACGTCGCCGTGCGCGCGGCGGTCCGTGTACGGCGGGCGGCCGGGGGCGAAGTCCGCGGCGGACCAGAAGTAGTTCGTCCAGCCCCACTCCGCGGGACCGGCGATGACCGCTTCAGGGTCCGCCTTCCGCACGGCGGTGCCGTACTCGATGGTGCGCTTGAGCAGCTCGTCGTAGGTGAGCGGATCCGGGTGCACGTCCCGGTGCGTGGAGCTCCAGAGGGCGGGCTCGTTGTCCAGGATGTACATGTTCACGCCGCGCTTGGCGGCCTTGAGCGACTTCACCCACTCGGAGATGAACTCCGGCGGGGCCTGCACGCTGGTGGTCGTGGGAGCGGCGGGGACCAGGGGCGTGCCGTCGCGGCGCACGCCGTTGCCGCCCGCGGGCTCCGTGTCGTCCTGGGCCTGCTGCGGGCCGAAGGTGGACACCGGGAAGCCCACGGCGGACGTGTCCTTGGCCACCCATCCGATGAGCGGCAGCGTGAGCGCGGACTGCACGTTGTTCTTCCGGTTGGACTCCAGGAAGTCATCCGCGCCGAAGCCCAGCTCCACGTTGCGGAAGTACCAGTCGTTGCCGGTGTTCCACGCGCGGCCCAGCTTCCAGTTGTAGCGGGACGTGGGGTTGCCGCCCCAGCGGCGGATGGTGGCGCCCAGCTTCCACTGGTGCGTGTCCGTGGTCTCCTTGTTGCCGTCCAGCGCGATGCCGTAGATGAGCGGGCTGATGGGCTTGGACGGCGCGGAGCAGTCGATGATCATCTTCGACTCGCGCCCGTCGCCCCGGCCCATGCGCCCGCCACCGGCCGCGCGCGCGGCAGCGACATCCGGAGACAGCGGCACCAGGGCCACCTTGTCGAAGAGCACCCAGTCCCGGCCCACCTCCTTCGACGCGCGCAGCACCAGGCGGTCGAAGGGCTCACTGCGCGGGTTGAGGACCTCCATGGGCACGACGACCTCCGCCCACTCGCGGTCCTTCTTGACGATGAACTCCGGGCTGATCCGCACGTGCGGGAACGTCGCGGCGCCGGGGGCGTCCAGGCGCACGTCCAGGAACTCGCCGTAGGACTCCGGGGCGGTGAAACGGAACGTCAGCGCGCCGTACGCGCCCGGGAGCTTGGGCCGGTAGAGGATCCACCCGCCGTAGTTGAACATCCGCAGGCGCGCGGGCGCGCCCTTGGGAAGCTCGCGAGGCGCCCAGCCGATGTCCTTCCAGCCGGCCTGGATGCCCCCGTCGTACACGGCCACCGCGTCCGTGGAGGCGGGCTGCGCGGCCGGCTGCGTGGTGGCGTCTTTCGCGGCGTTCTGCTGCGCCATCGCCACGCCCGCGCCGCCGCCCAGCACCGCGCAGGTGAGGATGACGGTCCGCTTCCACCGCGCGTGCTTCGTCCTGTCTGCCATGACCTTCTTCAACGCATCCCCCGGAACGAACCCGGCACAGCGGATCAACCAACGACGGTGTGACGGCTACAGCGGGACCTCGTCCAGGTCCTTGCGCGGGAAGATGCGCGCGGGGATGCCCACCGCGACGCTGTCCGGCGGCACGTCCTGGAGCACGACGGCGTTCGCGCCAATGCGCGACCGGGCGCCAATGCGCACGGGCCCCAGGATGCGAGCGCCCGCGCCAATCCAGACGTCGTCCTCGATGGTGGGGTAGCCGTTGTCTTTGGCGGTGCCGACGGTGTTGTTGCCGTAGAAGCGCACGCGGTCGCCGATGCGCGCGTCCCCGCCGATGACGACGCCCAGGCTGTGCACGAAGTACACGCCCTTGCCCAGCGTCACGTCCTTGCCGATCTCGATGCCCATCACCGCCGTCTGGGCCACGCGCAGCACGTGGTTCACCAGCGGGATGTGGAAGGCCAGCGCCGCCTCACGCGCGCGGTTGAGCGCGGTGATGCGGTACGAGTCGCTGGTCAGCACCACCTTGGCGATGGACTTCGCGTCCGACGTACCGGTGGCCGCCTTGGCCATCTCCAACGCGTCCGAGATGAGGGCTCCGAACATGGCTTTCATCCTTGGGGATTTCCCCGGCCCTGCAGGTAGCGAGCGAGGCCCTTGGCGACGCCCACCCATCCGCCGGCCTCCGTGCGGGCACCGCGCAGGTACTCCATGCCGTACGCCACGGAGGTGCCCGCATACGCGGCGCCCGTGAGCCCCAGCTTGTCCGCGACGCTGGAGGCCTTCACCACGGCCTCGGTCAGCTTGCGCGACGCCTCAGGGGCCACCACCGCGGAGGCGAGCAGCGGGCGCGAGAGCAGGTTCGTCTCGAAGAAGAGGCGCCACGGGTTCACGCCCTTCACGTCCGGGTGCTTCACGGAGACGTGGGTGTCGAACATGCCGTAGCGGTGAGCGCGGCGGATCCACTTCTCGAAGCTGACGTGGTCGCTGCCGTGCAGCACGTACGCGTCCGGCGCGAAGAGGAACGCGCAGCCGGCCTTCTCCAGGCGCACGCCCAGCTCCACGTCTTCTGACTGGCCCAGCGTCTTGTCGAAGCCGCCCACGCCCACGTAGTCCGCGCGGGGGAAGGACACGTTGCCCGTGTACAGGTGGTTGCCGTGCGCCTTCACGCCGGGGACGGACAGCTCCTCGGCCATGCGGTTGTTGAGGTGCGCGTACCAGCGCTCGAAGAGGGGCATCTCCCCGATTTCGGGGTCCGGCCGGATGCGGCCCAGCACCACGTTGCGCGAGCCCTGCGGATGGTGGGCCAGGTGGCGCGCGAGGAAGTCGGAGGCCACCTGCATGTCGTCATCCGTGACGAGCACCGTGGCGCCCCGAGCGGCCAGCACGCCCCGGTGCCGCGCGGCGGCGGCGCCCGCGTTCTGCTGCACCTCCACGCGCAGGGTGTAGGGCAGCTTGAGCTCGGACAGCGGGCCCTTCACGTCGGAGGCGGAGCCGTCGTCCACCACCACCACCTCGAACTCCTCGGGCGGCAGCGTCTGGCCGGCCAGCTGCTGGAGCAGACGGGTGATGAGGGGCAGCCGGTTGTACGTGGCGATGACGACGCTGAGCCGGGGGGCCGGGACAGCGGGGGAGTCGGAAGGGCTCATGGCTTCTTCTTCTTGGCCGCGTCGGCGCGCTTCTGCTTCTTCGTGGGACGCGGGAAGGTGACGCTGCCGGCGAAGCGGTCCTCGCCCACCAGGGCGAGGGTCTTCTGCGCGGAGCCGAAGTCCGTCTCGCCCAGGGTGACGACCAGCAGGGCGGTGTCCGCGGCCAGGGCCAGCGGGAGGCTCGCCGGGTGGGTGATGAGCGAGTCGATGACCACGACCACACGCTCGCCTTGCTCCACGCGGCGGCGCACCTCCTGGACCATGCGCGGGGCGCCGGCGGGCTCGATGCCGGTGGCGTCCACCATACGCAGGGGAGGCTCCGGGTAGGGCGCACCGGCCTCCATCAGGGCCTGGGCCGCGTCCTGCGCGGGGGCACCGGGATGGGCGGGGACGACGACCAGGTAGTTCCAGGCGCGGCGGTCCAGCGCGAACCACAACCGCGACAGCTCCGGCGAGGGCACGGCGCTGGCGGGCGGGGTCTCCTCGGAGGGCGTCGGGGGGCTCGAATCGGCGGACATGGGAGCGCGCACGGTATAACGCAATGAGGCGTCATGACCCAATGACCCGGGCGGGCGGGCAGGCGAAGGAGCGCGCCGCCGGTCTGCTGTCACGGCTGACACCCCTGACCTGAAGTCTCTATAACTGAGTAGGGGCGTAGAAGACCTTATCGGATGAAGATAGGGTGTTTGAACTTTCTCCGGTAAGTAGCGCGAAGGCGTCGACAATGGTTGGCCTCAGAGTAATTGGCCGCGTCCTCGCCAATTGTCGCGCGAAATAGGGCGTCCTCGTCGTTCTATGTCGACGAGTCATGCCTCTATCCCTCCTTTATTGGGCAATTGGTGCGGACTTTCCTTTGGTCCGACTTTGCAGTTGTGCACTGGAGGCAGGGAAGCCTCATCGTCCATTCCTCACACTTGCCGCGTACCCGTCCGGCCAACGACGTGCCGTGAGGGATTGCCGGGGTAGCGGCGCGCGGCGGACGCTTCCGGGCATGGCGAAGCAGGTGGAGAAGCCGGAGTGGGCGCGCATCGCGGAGGCCTTCGAGGCGAGCGGGCAGACGCAGCGGGAGTTCGCGTTGGCGCGGGGCATGCGGCTGAGCACGTTGCAGTCGTGGGTGTACCGGGCACGCCGGAGCGCGCCGGAGCGAGTCGAGCCGGTGAGACTCTTGCCGGTGCAGGTGGCGACGCCGCCCGCGGCGACGGAGTCCCTGCTAGAGGTGGTGGCCGCGAGCGGAGCGCGGGTGCGATTCGCCGTCGGTACCGACGTGGCGTACGTGGCCCGGCTCGTCGCGGCGCTGGGACGGTGAGAGGGTGTTCGCGCTGCCTGCGTCGGTGCGCGTGGTGCTGGCGGTGGAGCCGGTGGACATGCGCAAGTCGATCGATGGCCTCATGGCCCTGGTCGAGGCAATCACCTCGCGCAGTCGCTGAAGCGTCTGGTCCTCCACCAGTTGCCGGTTGCCCGCGGAGGCGGACTTCACCAGCGTCGTCCACAAGAGCGGAGTGGCCCGCCCATGCCGGGTGATGAGGCTCGCCACGAGCGTCTCCTGGTCGTCCTGCTCGAAGTCCGTCCAGTCCAGCGCGATGACGGCCTCGGTCCTCTCCGCCAGCACGAAGGGCACCCAGGCCGCGAAGAGCCTCCACACGTCGAAGCCCCCATTCGAAAGCAGTCGGTCCACCTGCTTCACCGCGTGCTTGGACGTGACGTCCTCTCCACGTGCCCACGCCATGGCCTTGCCGATGGCCGCCACCGACAGGCTCGCCGCCTGCACCGCCCCCAGCGTCGCGTGCGACAGGGACAGGATTCGTTTGACGTGCAAGTCGTCCTCGAACACTTCCGTCAGGAACGCCCGCACCTGCTCTGCGTCAATGGCCACCTTGCGCCTCATGGTGGATGCACTCTTTGCCCGACTGCCAGCTCCGTCGCACTCAGCTGCCGAGCGAGCGTATGCTGATCAACTCGCTAAATGAGGGGATCCTTCAGGCGCTGGTGAGCGGAGCGCGACTATCAAGAACTGAAGAGAGCGGTCGGACTGGACCACGTTTAAGGTCGTCGCCGACGAGGCTTCCGCCATCATGCTGCACTGTCCTGCCGCGTGCGCTTCTCCCCTTGAGGCAAGACGCGATCGATGAGGCCTCTGTGTCTTCGTCGAGTCAACGCCGGCACGCCTATGGCCGAGTAGCGCTTGGACTTATCTCCAAATTCCATTGGTGCCGACGAGATGGCTTTCAGGGGGTGTTTGTGGTCGATGCTTCTGATTGGCTTCGAGTCACTCTGAAAGGGGGCAGAATTGCTGCAGGAACCGCTAGCTCCCCGCATGATGATTGAACGTAAGCTCGGAAATACGGCCACAGATGAATCATTCCGTTGGTCGCTGCGAACGCTTGTAGAACTTCAGTGGAAGGCAATGGCTGTCTTAATCGATAGGTGGCCCCAATTCTGTAGCCTAGGTCTAGGAAAATCTTGTCGTCATCTCTCGACTTGGCTTGAAACTTGAACCGACACTCGACGACGAAGCCATCAGGCAAACCAGCTGTTTGAAGTTTGCTGGTGACAGAGGCTGTCAATTGGCTACTTGATGTCGGCGCTGGGCGAAGCAGGCGAGCATTGAAAGCAATGACTTTTATGTCTGCCAAGTCTACGGACTGAGCGAGTTTGGCAACCAGCGCTTGAGTGCTCTCCGAAGTGGTTGTCATGCCGCCAAGTACCCCCAAACATCTTGGGAGTTATCGGTGCTTACCTCTATGTCAACCATGTCAACGTCTTGTGTGACAGTGGTGAATAGCGCGAGTCGTGGAATGCCTGTTTTCTCGCTGACGGTTACCAGCGGAGGCTCGGTCATGCTCTCGACTTCCTGCTTGTCGGAAACAGTCCAGCGCCTGCTGATCTCATCTAACAGGAAAGGATGCTCTGCCAAGATCATGAGAAGTGCAGCCATGGGCGCGGAAGTATCTCGCCCATTCTTGATTTTAGATAGCCACCCGGACGACAAGCCAAGCAGCCGCTCTAGATCTCTCTGCGGAATTAGAGAAGAGAGGCGCTCAATGGAAGTCTCGGCTTTTCTGGCTAGCTCAGTGCGATAGGCGGACTCCATGGCCGCCTCAATGCTTTTTGTTGTTGCTGAATCAAGCCACATTTCCCCGCAGTGATCGCATGTTGGTATTGCGAGGTTCGAGGGCAGTTCAAGGTTTGGTATATGGCGGTAGCGCATTCGACGGCCGGGAGCCGTCCTCATGACGATGTCTCCAATATTGCATTGGGGACAAGTGAAACCCTCCATGATTTCCTCCTGCCTTTAACGCTCGGGCTTGAGCAAGCCGCCATTGCGGCTCATTTCGAAGGCCAAGGGATGTAAGGACATAAAAAACAAAGATTCGCCCTTACGATTGCTGCGGACGGTGATTTTTACGTACCAAGTAGAAATCTTCACTTCGAATTCTTTCGTCAGAGCAGGAGACAATCGAATTCCGTATTCATCTGCTAATTCGCCGCTAGGTTCTGGCCAACGTCGAGACTGCCAGAAATCATCAATTCTAAGCTCACCAATGACAGCTTGAGCAAAGGGACGGTAATTTGAAAGCTCGCCAAAAAGGTAAGCCTCAAGTGCGCCAATGCACGCTGGACCAGTACCGAAGGCAAAGCGGTCGGCGCCTATTAACTGCTTGACATGGTCAAGTTTGTAAAAAGGTGGTCGCACTGACTCCTGAATTCTGCGGAGGACTGAGTCCAAAGTCAACTCCGTCTACTGCAGATGTGTAGTGGTGCCCGCACATCACACTGGCTTGCATGGGCACGGCTGCTCGAAGGTCCGTGTGAGTTTATGTGTGTTCGTGTGTGTTGTGGCCGCCTTGGTGGGTAACGCGTGTTATGGAAGAGGCGTGCAGAAGATCGGCTACCTGATTCCCGAGTTCCCCGGACAGACCCACATCTTCTTCTGGCGCGAGCTGCAGGCGCTGCCGGGGAAGGGCGTGTCACCGGAGCTGGTGTCCACCCGTCCGCCGCCCGCGCGCATCATCAGCCACAGCTGGGCACGCGAGGCCATGTCGCGCACGGAGTACCTGGCGCCGCCGCCGCCCCTGGGCGTGCTGCGGGCCGCGCTGGAGATTGCCCGGTCCATGCCCACGGGCTGGGCGCGGGTGCTGGCCTCCATCGCGAGGGCGGAGGGCCTGGACGCGAAGGGCCGCGCGCAGCTGGTGGCGTTCGCGGTGATGGGTGGCCGGCTGGCGTCGCTGGCGCGCGAGCGCGGCTGGACGCACGTGCACGTGCACTCCTGCGCCAACGCGGCGCACGTGGCCATGTTCGCGCACCTGTTGTCGGGGCTCACGTACAGCATGACGCTGCACGGGCCGCTGGACGACTACGGGCCGAACCAGCGGGAGAAGTGGCGGCACGCGAAGTTCGCCTTCGTCATCACGAAGAAGCTGTTGGGCGAAGTGCGCCAGGAGCTGGCGGGGAGCCTGCCGGACCGCATCGAGCTGGCGCCCATGGGCGTGGAGCTGTCGCGCTTCCAGCGCACGGTGGCCTATGAGCCGTGGTCCGGCGAGGGCCCGCTGCGGCTGTTCTCGTGTGGCCGGCTGAACCCGTGCAAGGGGCACGCGGACCTCATCGACGCGGTGGGGATGCTGCGCAAGAAGGGTATCGACGCGCGGCTGTCCATCGCGGGCGAGGACGAGGCGGGCGGCACCACGTACCGCAAGGTGCTGGAGGCGAAGCTCGCGCAGGACGGCCTCACGGACGCGGTGACGCTGCTGGGCGCGGTGAGCGAGGACGTGGTGAAGGACGGCATCCAGCGCTCGCACCTCTTCGCGCTGGCGAGCCTCCAGGAGCCGCTGGGCGTGGCCATCATGGAGGCCATGGCGATGCGCGCGCCGGTGGTGGTGACGGGCGCGGGTGGCGTGAAGGAGCTGGTGGACGACGGCGTGGACGGCGTGCTGGTGCCGCCGCAGGCGCCCGCCGTGCTGGCGGAGAAGCTGGAGAAGCTGGCGCGTGACCCGGCCGAAGCGGTGCGGCTGGGCGAGGCCGGCCGCCGCAAGGTGGAGGAGCAGTTCAGCAGCGAGCGCAGCGCGGACATGCTGGCGCGGATGCTCGCGTAGCCTTCAGCGCACGGCCTTCCAGAAGAACAGGGCGGTGGCGCGCTTGGTCCGCTTGTCGCCCTGCCCGAAGTACGCGGTCGCCGAGTGCACGAAGTCGGCTCGGTAGACGATGAGGCGGTTGAAGACGTTCTCCACCTCCAGGTCCTGAGCCCACGCGTTCGAGGGCAGCTTCGTTACGCCGAAGGCCTGGGTGAGGTTGACGCAGCCGGGAGGGCAGGTGTTGCCGCCCAGGCCGCCGCCGGGCATGCGCAGCCGGTAGAAGGACGTGCCCACGTGTCTCACGGGCGGCTTCGGGTGCAGGTAGATGACGCCCGCGAAGTCGCACAGCGCCAGCGAGTCCACGTGCGGCTTCGCGGTGGACTCCTTCTCCCCCACGAGCTGCACGTGGTTGTGGGACAGCGAGCCCTGCGCGGGAGACTCCTGCTTGAGGGCGCGCACGCCGGCCTGTTCGCGGATCCACTGCTCGATGGGGGCCAGCTCCGCGGGCGTGAGCGCGTGGGGGGCGCGGATGCCGGGCCAGATTTCGGGCCGCCACGGAGCGCCCATGGTCCAGTCCTCGCGGGCCAGGTTGCGCTCGTAGACCTCCAGCGCGTTGGGCAGCGCGTTGTCCTTGATCCAGTAGTCCCGTCCCAGCTTCGGCTTCCGGTAGGGAAGCACGTCGCGGACTGCCGACTCCGGGCGCCGTGATTCGAGCATGGGAGGCGTGTCAGCAAGAACCCTGCCGTGTTTCACGTGTGTTTCATGCATCGGGCCGGGGCGTTCTGCCCCATCCGCCCGAGGGCCTCGCTACACCGGGGCGTTTTGCCCCAGGGTCAATCGCCCCGGAGGGCCTTCGTCGTGAGTCTCCGCGCGGATGACGACTGCTGATCACCCCGGCGCGCTTCTGTCGGAAACCCATGTGCACCTGCCCTGGATGGACATCCAAAAGACAGACACTGGATGCATTCGGGACGTTGGAGGCGGAAATGGCCGGGTGGGATAGGATTTCCAGACACTCTGGGTAATCCGGGTAAAGAATGCCATGACCGTATTGGAAGGCTTTGTCATCATGGGCCCGCGCGGAAACGGAGCTCGGGGGGCACTTCCATGGCTGACAAAGAGATGCAGACGTTCGCGGCGCTGGTCATCCAATTCCGTTCAGGGCTCTTGAAGCACGCCCAGCGCATCCTGGGGAATGCTGCGGACGCGGAGGACCTGGTGCAGCACGCGCTGGACGAGGCGTGGAAGGAGCGGCTGCACCTTCAGGGGCCGGAGGCCTTCCGTGCATGGACGGGGCGGGTCATCAACACGCGGGCCATCAGCCTGCTGCGCCACCACCGCGCGGAGCAGCGCAAGGCGGTGAACGCGGGCTGGGTGACGGTGCTCGCGGACGACCCCGAGGAGTCCGAGGGCGGCGAACTCTGGACCTTCATCCAGGAGAAGGACCTGCGCGAAGCGGTGGAGCGCCTCCCGCCGCAGCAGCGGGAAGTGTTCCACCTGCGCGCGCAGGGGCGCTCCTACGTGAGCATCGGCGCCCAGGTGGGCCGCTCCACGGGCACGGTGGGCTGGTGGCTCCACCAGGTGCGCGAACAGCTGCGCGAGCGGCTCCAGCCCATCGCGGAGGAGCGCCGGCTCTCCGTGGGCACGTGGCACTGAGGCCTCAGGTGTTGCCCGCTCTCGCGGCCAGCAGCGCCGGTCCCGCGGCCTTCTCCTCCGGGAAGGGCAGGGGCGTGGCCTCCGCGCGCAGCAGTGGCAGTCCGTGCGGCTGGGCCTGGAGGTAGGCCACCAGCTTCTCTCGCACCACGCAGCGCAGTTCGAACGCCTTGCCCGAATCCGCCGCGCTCACCAGGGCGCGCAGCTTCATGGTGCGCTCGCTCAGGTCCGTCACCTGGAGCCCCTGCACCTTGCCGTCCCACAGCCCGTTGGACTCCTGCTCCAGGACGCGCTTGAGCTCCGCGCGCACCGCGGGCACGTCCGTGCGGAAGTCCACGTACAGCTCCGCCGTGCCCAATATCTCCGGCGACACCTTGCTCCAGTTCTGGAACGGCTTCTCCAGGAACTGCGTGATGGGGATGACCAGCCGGCGCAGGTCCCACACCTTCACCACGACGTAGGTGAGGGTGATCTCCTCGATCCACCCCCACTCGTTCTCGATGATGACCGTGTCGCCAATGCGCATGGGCTGCGTGATGGACAGCTGGATGCCCGCGAACAGCGTGGACAGCGACTTCTGCGCAGCAAGGCCAATGGCCAGGCCCGCGATGCCCGCGGACGCCAGCAGCGACACGCCCACGTTGCGCACCGCCTCGAACTGGAGGAGCAGCAGCGACGCGGCCACCAGCACCACCGCCACCTCCACCACGCGCCGCAGGATGGCCAACTGCGTGCGCAGGCCGCGCACCCGCGCCACGTCCGTGCCCTCCGGCGACTGCGCGACCTTGGTCTCCAGGAAGCGCGCGGCCCGGGTGAGGAAGCGCAGCACGAACAGCGCCACCGCCACGATGACCACCGAGCGCGCCGCCAGGTCCACCGTCTCCTGCGCCGGCGGGGGCAGCTTGAGGAACCGCGCCCCCGCCGCCACCAGCACGCCCGCCAGCACGAAGCGGATGCTCCCCTTCCCGGCGGCGAGCAGCTCGTCATCCCACCCGGACTTCGTCAGCCCCGCGGCGCGAGCGCCCACCCGCAGCGTCACCGCCTCGCCCAGCCGCCCCAGCGCCCACGCCCCCACGAGCACGACCGCCAGCCCCAGCCACTGCCACGCCTCCAGCACCCACAGCGGACGCGTGAAGAACACGGGCGGCAGCATCTCCAGGAGCGGCGACCCGTGCTCCTGGAACAGCGTGTCGATGGCGCCCACCGTGTCCGCGCTGAAGACCCACACCGGGCCTCCTTCCGCGTCCACGCGCTCCAGCACGATGTCCTGGGGGCCTCGCGTCGTGGCCACCTGGCCCAGCACCTCGCGGCGGGCGCGCTCCCCGGGGCCCGCCGGCTCCTTGCCGATGCGCGCGAAGTCCAGCCACAGCGTCCGGTCCATCACCACCACCAGCCGCCGCGCCAGCTTCAGCCCCTCCTCCGCCTGCGTCTCCGGAGGCAGCCGCGACAGGTCCAGGTAGTGCGGCGCCCGCAGCCCGTCCCGAGCATGCGCCGCGTCCAGGAACCCCGCCGCCGTCGCCGTGGGCGTGCTCCGGTCCACCTCCGGCGGAGGCGGCGGCAGCCCCGCGTTCAGCGCGAAGGCCCCCACGGGCCCCAACAGCAGCAACATCCACATCCACGGCGGCACGAAACGGCGCACGGCGCTCTCCCAATCTCTATGTAATTTGAGGGCAAACAATCACCCTGGGCGGAGGCTGTCCAGCGGTGATGACGCGGAAGGACAAGGGTCGGGCGTGGGGCGGACGGGCGGGAGGGCGCCCCATGGTAGGTTTAGCACCTCCATGTCCGCTCCTGCTTCGTCGCTCAAGGCCGTCATCGCCGCGCTGTCCGGCAACGTGTTGGTCACGTTCATCAAGTTCATCGCCTTCCTCCTGTCGGGGTCGGGGGCGATGTTGTCGGAGGCGATCCACTCGGCGGCGGATACGGGCAACCAGGTGTTGTTGTTCCTGGGATTGAAGCGGGCGGCGCGCGTGGAGGACGACTCGCACCCGTACGGCTACGGAGGCGAGCGCTTCATCTTCGGCATCCTGTCCGCGTCCGGCATCTTCTTCGTGGGCTGCGGCGTGACCGTCTACCACGGCATCCAGTCGCTCCTTCACCCGCACGTGGCGGAGACGGGTCCGGTGACGTTCGGGGTGCTGGGGCTGTCGTTCCTCATCGAGGGCGGCGTGCTGCTGTTCGCGGTGCGCGGGCTCCTCAAGCAGGCCGCGGGCGAGCCCTTCTTCCGCTTCGTGCGGACGAAGGCCGACCCGGCGTCGGTGGCCATCCTGTTGGAGGACGGCGCGGCGGTGCTGGGCCTGGTGCTGGCGACGGCGGGCATCGCGCTGGCGCACGTGACGGGCAACCCGCTGTGGGACGCGCTGGCGTCGCTCACGGTGGGCGTGCTGCTGGGGCTCATCGCCATCTACCTGATGGTGGCGAACCGGGAGCTGTTGCTCGGCCGGTCGGTGCCCGCGGACGTGGAGCAGCGCTTCGAGGAGCTGCTGCGCGCGCGCGTAAGCCTGGCGGACCTGCACGACGTGAAGACGCGGCAGCTCACCCCGGAGTCCTACCAGTTCAAGGCGGAGCTGCGCTTCAGCGAGTCCTTCGTGGCGGCCCGGCTGGCGGAGGCCCTGCCCGCGCAGGGGCTGCCCCCGGTGGGCGCGGAGCGCGAGCGCGCGTTGACGGACGCGGCCCGGCACCTCATCCGCACCCTGAGCGAGGAGATCGACGCCATCGAAGCGGAGGTCCGCCGCGCCATCCCGCAGGCGAAGCACATCGACCTGGAGCTGGAGCACCTGACCGCCGCCGCTGCCGAGGCCGCCGAGCTCCGCGCCCGCACCGGGTGAGGTTTGCCTTGAATCCTGGTTTTGTTGTTTAGGCCGTGTTATGCGTTTTCCCGGTTCCCCTCTTCAGGGTGGCGAGACGGGATGCGCGGACGGAATGCATGGAGCGTGGGCGTGGCGCTGCTCGTCGGCTGCGCCGGCACGTCCTACTTCCAGAGCGGCAGGGAGGTCTTCTTCGGCCAGCGGGGCGCCAGGGTCTGGGTGAAGGGCCCGTGGCCCGCCATCCAGCCTTCCGTGGACGTGGACGAGGTCATCGACCAGCTCTGTCCGGCGGTAATGGCATTGGAGCGGGCCCGGGAGCGGGACTACGGCCAGGAGTACTGCGGGCTCATCTATTCGCTGGGCGGCGGGGAGTACTACGCGAGCTGGCCCTCGCCCCTGGGGCGCACGACGTTGGTGGGCGCGGATCTGCGCCGCAAGAGCTGCAGCGTGCCCAGCGTGGTGAAGGACGACCGGGGCCTGCCCTCCACGCTGGCGGACTTCCACAGCCACCCCTGGTTCCCGTCGGGAATGTCACAGGAGGACCGCTGGGGTCAGTCACAACGTTGGACCCTGCGAGTCCAATTTGATGCAGGATGCACGGTGACGAAGCTGGTCCCGTACAAGGGCGAACAGCGTCCGGGTGAGGTCTATCTGCGGCAGGGCAAGGCGTGGAAGCTCATCGGGTACATCCATGAAGCGGACAAGGACACGGGCTTCATCACGCCCGTGGAGGACTAGATGGGGCGCCAGGGTTCGTCATCGCGGCGGGTGTGGGTGAAGCGCGGGCTGGTGGCGCTGCTGGCGTTGCCCCTCTCCGGCTGCGTGCTCTTCGCGCGGCCCATCCGTCCGCCCCGCGCCTCCGACGAGGAGATGGCCCGCTTCCAGTTCCCGTTGGATCTGCCCGCGGAGGGACGCACGCAGACGCCCGCCATGGTGGCGGTGGCGACGCAGCTGGCGATGGATGACTTCCGTCCGCTGGATGTGAAGCCGCACAAGGGCGCGACCGCGGACGAGCTGTGCCTCTACCGGCGGGACTCCTTCGACGTGTGGACGGCGCCCGGCCCGGAGGGCGTGATGTTCGTGCGCTTCGTGCCCCGGCAGGACGTCTGCAACTCCGAAGGGCCCGTGACGGACGCGAGCGCCACGTACGCCATCGACACGCGCCAGTGGCGCATCCTCTCCATCCAGCGCTAGGCCGCCGTCGCACCCGAGGGCGGCGCCTCATCCGGCGTCGCGCGTGTCAGGCCCAGCACCTTCTCCCGCTGCGGCCACGGCCACGCGCCGGTGACCATGGCCAGCTTGCCCGCGAGCACCGAGCACACCGCGACCTGGAACGTGCAGATGTACGAGATGATGCCCATGTCTCCGAATACCTGGTTCAGGTAGGACGCCACCACGCCCACGATGAGCAGGCACGCGGTTCGATGTTCCGCCGCGTACGCTCGATGGTACGAGCGCGCCGCCAGGTACACCGTCACCACCAGGTACATCCACACGCCCGTGAACCCGAACCACCCGCCGAAGGCCAGCAGGCCCAACAGTGAGTTGTGCGGGTGGAAGCGGTACGTGGGGAACACGAACGCGATGTTGGGCAGCGGGTAGGGCTCCAGGAACTCGTGCCCGTAGCCCGTGCCGAACACGGGGTTCGTGTTCCATGTGGCGATGAGGTTGAGGTTCTCGATGTCGCGGTAGTCCAGCTCTCCTTCGGCGTGCTGACCCTCGATGATGGAGCGGAAGGTCGCCACCGGCTTGAACACGCTGCTGTTGGAGCTCCACCCCACCAGGAAGTACACGACCAGCAGCGGTGAGCACGCGATGAGCCCGCGCGTGATGAACTTCTTCAGCGGCGTCCACGGGTTGAAGAAGTACGCCGCGGCCAGCCCGCCCACGAGGCTCACGTACGCGAGCCGGCGGTCGTTGAAGAACATCCCGATGAACACCAGGATGATGATGAGGAGGCCTCGGATGGCGTGGCCGGACTTGGGCCGCTCCAGCCAGCGCATGATGCACACGCTGATGGCGAAGATGAACGTCATCGAGTCCGAGTGGCAGGTGGTGTACTCCACCTCCAGGTGCTGGGCCGGCACGATGACGAGCGCGAAGTAGGTGCTCACCGCGGACTTGGTCAGCGCCGCCGCGATGATGGTCTTCGCCACCAGGGGCCAGTCCTCCGGCCCGCGCAGGCTGTAGTGGTACATCATCCCCACCAGCGGGAGCACCGCGGCCTGGTGCCACTGCCAGAGCGAGTTCTTGATGTCCCCGCCCCGCGCGATGCCCCACACCTCCATCCACATGATGGAGAAGAACGAAATCGCCAGCACCACCGCCAGCGGCCGGGGGATGGGCACCACCGGTGGATCAATCTTGGACTTCGTGGCCCGCCGGTAGATGCCGATGCCAATGGAGCCGATGATGAGCCCGTCGATGAGCGGGAAGCGCAGGGCGCCAATGCCCACCAGCTCATGCATCTGCGTGAAGAGCAGCTTGCCCAGCGGGAAGAGCGGCGACGGCCAGAACATCGACTGGGGGCGCTCGGGTGTGTAGTCCACCGCGAGCACCAGGTAGAGCACCGTGATGGCCAGGTAGCGCAGCGGCACCTTGATGATGACCCACCCCACGGTGAGCGCCAGCACGGGTGCCAGGGTGACGATGGGGTCCCCGTTACCCACGGCGGCCGCACCCAGGGTGACGGCGCCCAGGCCCACGACCATGACGATGTACTGGAGCCAGGCGGCGGGCGAGGGTTTGAAGGCCATTCGAGCGGGGGGGAGGCTATATCCCGGGCCCGTGTTGGGATAGATGCGGAAGGCGTATGGCTGGCACCCGACCCCGCGTCCTCCTGATTGCTGAGCTGTGCAACCCAGACTGGGTGAGCGTCCCCCTGGAAGGCTGGTCCCTGGCAAGGGCGCTCGCCGAGGTGGCGGATGTGCACCTGGTCACCCAGGTCCGCAACCGCGAGAACATCCTCAAGCAGGGGCTGGTGGAGGGGAGGGACTTCACGGCCCTGGACTCCACGCCGGTGGAGCGCCCGCTGGAGAAGGTGGGCGAGGTGCTGCGCGGCAAGGCGGGCGTGGGCTGGACGACGGCCACGGCGCTGAGCGTGCTGCCGTACTACTACTTCGAGGAGCTGCTCTGGCGGCGCTTCGGGGACCGCATCCGCGCGAAGGAATTCGACGTGGTGCACCGCTACACGCCCATCAGCCCCACGACGCCCAGCACGTTGGCGGCGCGGTGCGCGGACGCCGGGGTGCCCTTCATCATGGGCCCCATGAACGGCGGCCTGCCGTGGCCCAAGGGCTTCGGGGACGCGCGCGTGCGTGAGCGCGAGTGGCTGAGCTACATCCGGGACGTCTACAAGCTGATGCCCTTCTACAAGTCGACGCGGCAGAACGCGGCGGCGCTGATGATGGGCTCGCGGGCGACGCGGGCGCAGCTGTCGCGGGAGTACCAGGACAAGGTGGTCTACATCCCGGAGAACGCCATCGACGTGCGGCGCTTCGGTTCGTCGAAGGCGGAGCCGCCGAAGCCGGGTGAGCCGCTGCGGGTGGCGTTCGTGGGGCGCTTCGTGCCGTACAAGGGCATGGCGATGCTCATCGACGCGGCGGCGCCGCTGGTGCGTGAGGGCAAGGTGCAGGTGGAGCTCATCGGCGACGGCGCGGAGATGCAGAACCTGCGCGCGCAGGTGGCGAGGAGCGGCCTGGAGAACGGCGTGACGTTCGCGGGCTGGGTGAAGCACCAGGAGCTGCAGGGCCGCCTGTCGAAGAACCACATCTTCGGTTTCCCGAGCGTGCGCGAGTTCGGCGGCGCGGTGGTGGCGGAGGCGATGGCGCTGGGGCTGGTGCCCATCGTGATGGACTACGGCGGTCCGGGAGAGATCGTCAGTCCGTCCACGGGCTTCGCCATCCCCATGGGCACGCCGCAGGAGATCGTCGAGCGCGTGCGCGGAGTCCTGGAGAAGCTGGTCGCGGATCCGTCCGTGATTGGCCCCATGGGCGAGCGCGCGCGGGCGCGCATCTTCAAGCACTTCACGTGGAAGGCGAAGGCGGAGCAGGTGCTGGAGGTGTATCGCTGGGTGTCCGGCGAGCGCGGCCAGCCTGACTTCGGCATGCCGCTGGCGGACTGAGGGCCGCGGGAAGGGTCCGCCATGCGAAGGTGGGCGCTGGGCCTCATCGCGGGAGTCCTGGGGTGCGCGTCTTCCGGGGCGCCCCCTGTAGGGACTCCGCTTCAGGTCTGGGCGCGGGCGGAGATCGGACAGGGCTGCGAGCCGGACGCAGGGGACCGCTGTGTCGCCACGCTCTGTACCGAGACGGAATGCGCGCTCTTCTTCTGTGAAGATCTCGCGTCCTCCGGGATTGTCCGCACGCGCGCGACTGCGCCCGTGTTCGTGGCGCCTGGGGGCACCGCACAGCGGAACTGGGGCAGTGCGCAGGGGCTGCCGGGGGACCGGCAGCCGGTCATGGTGTTCCGCTGGTATCCGCGCGAGCGCCTCCCGAGCGAAGTGCGCCGCCAGCAGGCCATGGAGGAATGGGCCCGGCGTCCCAAGGAGAAACACCATCTCTTCCCCCAGCAGTACACGGCGTACTTCCTCTCCAAAGGCATCAACGTGCATGACTACGTCATGGCCATCGACAAGGACCTGCATGCGCGGATCCACCGGGGCACTGATGGCGGCCCCTGGAATGGCGAGTGGCGCATGTTCTTCTCGAGGACCTACGGCCGGGCCACCAAGCCGCAGCACTTCGAACAAGCATCGAAGATGATCCAGCAGTTCGGCCTGTTCGGACTGACGATGACCTACTGGCAGAGCATCGAGCTGGGTCCCTTTCCCAGGGATGACTGATGCGCTACTTCGAACTGAGCACGCCGCACTACGACGCGCCTCGTGTCTGGACGGGGAGCTATCAGGCGGATGCGCGCTGGATGTTGCCTGGCGTGGAGTGCCCTACCTGCGGTGAGACTTGGAGTGGCATCGCACTGGCCTATCCCTCCGTGGACCTGTCCCAGCACCCGATGCGGACGGAGCTTGAGACGCCGCGCCTGGAACCCTTCGCGCGTTACGCACGGCTCCTGGAGCAGGTGAAGCCGTTGTTGCCACCTGGGGCTCAAGTGGAGCCCGGGACGACCTTCGGTCCCCTGGTTGGGACCGCGGAGGGGACGTTCGGCCCCCTCGTCTTGAGGGATCCATGGAAGCTCCTGGTGCGGGAGGACGCCCTGGACGCGCTGCGGATCGCCGGGCTTCAAGGCCTTGTGCCGGTGAGGGCGGAGCTGACTCCAAGCGGGGCAGCGATTCCGACGCTCCATGAACTGGAGCTCACGGCGCGTGGGCGGTTGTTCCCATTGGGGCCGCCGCCCTGTGCAACCTGTGGACGGGTGGATGCGGCCATGCCGGAGGAGTGCCGGCTGGAGGGCGCGTCGTTGCCACCGGACCTGGACATCTTCCGGCTGACGGATGCCGTGACGTTGATTGTCGCGACCGAGCGTTTCGTGGAGGTGGCGCGTGGCCTCGGACCCCTGGATGTCCTCTTCAAGGAGCTTCCCGTGGGCGGCGGGGGATAGGGTTCCGGGCATGAGCTCCTCGCTGCTTCGCCGCGCCGTCCGTGGCTTCGCGGTGTACGACCTGTGCGTCACGCTTCCGTTCGCCACGCCGTGGACGGCGGGAGCGATGGTGAGCGTCATGAGCTGGGCGCACGAGGGCCTGTCGCTGGGCGGAGAGGCCGTGCCTGCCTTCACGCCCACGCACGTGTTCTTCGTAGCCCTCTTCGGTGTGGTCGCCGTCATGTGGGCGCTGGTCCGCGTCCTCCAGCCCACCGCGTTGCATGGCGCCATCGACACGGTGGGCCGGGGGCTCGTCTCCGCGTGGATGGTGCTGGCGATCACGCAGGGGGCGTCGCAGGTGCTTGGCGTGTTCCTCGTGATGGAGGCCGCCGGCATGTTCGTGCAGGGCGCGCTCCTGCTCGGCGCGCGGCGGCGGGACGTGGCTCCCGCGACGGGGAGCTGAGCGGAGGCCCTTGCCTCTGCACCAAGGTGCAGGGGTTACGGTCCTTCGCATGAACCCTGAACCGTCCCTGCTTCGCCGTGTCGTCTTCGCCAGCGCGCTCTACGACTTCTTCGTCACCATCCCCTTCGCCACGCCGTGGACCGCGGAGGCGGTGCTCGCGGGCATCCGGTCCGTGCACCACGCGCTGGGCCTGGGTGGTGATCCACTCCCCGTGTTCACGTCCACGCACCTGTTCTTCGTGGCCCTGTTCGGCACCATCGTGACGCTGTGGTCCGTCGTGCGGCTCGTCCATCCCACCGCGTTCAACGGCGCAGTGGACACTGCGGGCCGGGCGCTGTTCTCCACCTGGATGGCGTGGTCGCTCACGCAGGGTGCGACGCGGGTGCTCGTCGTGTTCCTCGTGCTGGAGCTGGCGTGGATGTTCGCCCAGGGCGGTGTCATCCTCGGCGCCAGGAGGTGGCGTGGTGGCATCCCCGCGACGGCCCGTTGAAGCAGCCCCCTTGCGCATCGGCGCGCTCGCCCGTGAATCCGGCGTGAAGCTGTCCACGCTGCGCTTCTACGAGCGCCGCAAGCTGCTCCTGCCCATGGACCGCAGCGAGAGCGGCCAGCGCCTCTACGGCCCGGACGCCGCCATCCGCGTGCGCTTCATCCGCCGCTCGCAGGAGCTGGGCTTCACGCTGAAGGAGGTGTCCGCCGTGCTCGCCCTCACCGACCGGCGCGGCACCCCCACTCGCGACGTGGCCCGCTTCGCCGAGGCGAAGGTCCAGGCCATCGACGCGCGCATCGACGACCTGCGCCGCATGCGCCGCGCCATCACCACCCTGATGGCGGAAGGCTTCTGCCCTCCGGACACCGTGTGTCCCATCCAGGCGTCGCTCGGAGCACCCGCGCATCCAGCGAAGCGCAAGGCCCAAGCCGCGTCCTCCACCGCCAAGGCCCGGCGGCCTGCGCCCAAGACGCGGACCGGCTGAACGAGCCCCAAGCCCGGGGTCCACGGTACGCAGGGGAGACCCCTGCGCCCGGACCCACCGAGCGGACGCGCGCTACCGCCGCTCCGCCTCGCGCGTGGTGCGCACCCACTCGCCGCGCTTCTCCGCGCCGGGGCCGCGCACCATCAGCCACACCTTCCACACCACGTAGAAGGGCGCCCACGCCAGGTCCAGCAGGCCACGCGCCCCCACGCCGGACACCCACCAGCCGCGCAGCACGTACAGCGTCAGCGACATCAGCCCGAACGACGCCAGCGCGGACGCCGCGACCGCCGTGCCGCCGGACAGCCACACCACGCCGGCCGCAAGCACCGAGCCCGCCACCGTCGCCAGCACCAGCTGGCTCAGGGGCGGCACCAGCACGTCCATGGACAGGTCCAGCAAGAGCCCGCTCTTCTGCTTCAGCGCGTCGCTGAGCAGCGGCCACCCGTGGAGCTTGCGCATCTGCGCGCGTCCGCCCTCCCAGCGCTGGCGCTGAGAGCGGCTCTGCTTCTCCGCCGTGACCATCTCGCCCAGCACCTCCGCCTCCCAGGCGTAGTGCACGCGGTGCCCCGCGCGCGCCAGGCGGATGCCGTACTCCAGGTCCTCCACCACGCTGAACGCGTCGTGCGGCACCTGCTTCAGCACCGCGTGCGTGAAGCACATGCCGTTGCCGCGCAGGCCGCAGGACACGCCCATCCGCTCGCGACCCATGGAGCGCACGCGGTGGAACATCCCCAGCGCGATGGTCATCAGCCGCGTGCGCCACGACGCCGTGGGGTTCATCACGCCGTAGTGCGCCTGCACGCCGTGCGCCCCGTCCTCCAGCCGGCGGGCGAAGGCGTGCAGCAGGTTCGCGGACACCACCGTGTCCGCGTCCACCACCACCACCGCGTCCGCGAAGCCGTCACGCTGGCTGTGCTCGAAGGCGTGCGCCAGCGCGTAGCCCTTGCCGCGCTTCTCCGCGTCCTGGCGCTCCAGCACCGTGGCGCCCGCTTCCCGCGCCTTCTGGGCCGTCGCGTCCGAGCAGTTGTCCGCCACCACGATGATGCGCCGCAGGTGCGCCGGGTAGTCCACCGCGGACAGGTTCGCCACCGTCCGGGCAATGCCCAGCTCCTCGTTGTGCGAGGGGATGATGACGTCGAACTTCCGCACCGCCGGCGACGGCGGCACCGGCGCCGCCTTGCGCCCCGACAACAGCGTCAGGAGCAGCAGGTAGCCGCAGCCCACCACCACCGGCAGCAGTCCCACGCACAGCGCCACGTCCACCCAGGTCCAGACCGTCACGACAGTGTCACCCCCGCGCTCGCGCCATCTTCAAGGACGGCCGAGCGCACGAACCTTCAGCGCCGTTCCAGCTCCGCCAGCACCGGCAACTTGAGCAGCCGCTCCACTTGCCACTTCTCCAGGACCCGGCGGCGCAGGATGTCCAGCGCCACCGCCGCGAACACCGCCAGCGCCACCCCGCCCACCACGCCCGCGATGGCGATGAGCTTCGGGTTCGGCTTGGACGGCTTCTCCGGGAAGAGCGCCGGCAACAGCACGCTGTAGCGGTGCTTCATGGACACCTTCGAAATCTCCAGCTCCGTCTGCGCCTGGTCCAGCCGGCGCAGCTTCTCCTGGTGCCGCATCACCACCATGCGCATCCGGTCCGTGGCCACCGCCACCTCCGGATCATCCGGCGTGCCCAGCATCGCGCCCGCCATGGGCGCGCCGAAGCCCGCCGCCAGGCTCGTGCCCTCGGTCGTGGAGTCCACGTCCGTGCCGCCCATGCGCAGGTACTCCTGGATGAGCGACTGCTCCTCGGAGCGCAGGGACGTCAGCTGCGGCGAGTCCGCCTGCATCGTCGCCACGCGCTGCTCCAGGTCCACGATCACCGGATGCTGCGGGGAGAACACGACGCGCTGCTCCGCCAGCTGCGAGCGCAGCTCCGTGAGGCGGCGGCCGCGGAACTCCTCCACGTCGCGGATGGCGCGGCGCTTGGCCTGCACCAGGAACTTCAGCTGCGCGAGCGCGTGGTCCGTCTGCAACAGCGCCTGCCGCGCGCTGGCCTGCTTGGGGTCCGCTTCCTTCTTCTTGCGGCGCGCATCCGCGGCCCGCACCGCGCGCTCCAGGTCCGCGATGGCCTGCTTGATGTTGGCGGCCTCGTTGGCCACCTGGCCCTGGAGGATGTTCACGGATTCGGAGATGGCGCCCATCTCCGAGTCATGGCGCATGTCCAGGAAGTTCTGCGCCGCGGCCTCCACGATGTTGAAGGCCATCTGCGGGTCGCTCCAGTCCACCCCGATGGTGACCGTGCCGCTGCCGCCCTCCGCCATCACGATGAGGCTGGTCTCCAGCATCGCGATGAGCGCCTCCTCCTTCTCCTCGTCCGTCATGGGAGGCGGAGCCTTCTTCAGGTACTGCTCCTTCATGCGGCTCATGGGCGAGCGCATGTGGTCCCAGTACTCGATGAGCTTCGCGTTCTTCACCACGGACTTGAGGTTGCCGCGGCTAAGCACCATCTCCCACGCGGCGCGCGTGGGTTGATCCGCCTCCACCGGGATGGACCGGCCCGGGTTCACCAGCGAGGAGATGATGAGGTTGCGGTACGTCAGCATCCGCGTCTCGACGTGGTACTTGCGCGGCATCAGCTTCGCCGCCGCCGAACCCAGCCCCGCCATCACCGCGACGATGCACAGCCCCAGGAACCAGTGCCTGAAGATGGCCCTGCGCACGAAGCCCAGCCCGTCGAACAGGAAGCCCCAGTCGATGAGGTCCGCCGGCGCGTTTGTCTCTTCGCGCTCGGGGACGTACGGCGGGGGCGGGGCGGAGCGTGGCGTGCGTGGGGCGGGCGTGGTCACGCGCTGCCCCGGGGCGCCGCGGCCTTGAGCACCTGGCGCACGCGCTTCTCCAGCTCCTCGGGCGTGAAGGGCTTGCCCAGGTAGCCGTTGGCGCCGGCCTCTTCCGCGTAGGCCTTGTCCTCCGGCAGGTTGCGCGCTGACACCATCAACACCGGCACGTGCGCGATGGCGGGCGTGCGGCGGATGTGCTCGCAGACGTCGTAGCCGGACACGTCCGGCAACGTCAGGTCCAGGCACACGAGGTCCGGCTTGAGCTCGCCGCTCGCCAGGTACTCCATGGCGGCCTTGCCGTTGGGCTGCTCCACCACGTTCTTCACGCCCATCTGCTGGAGCATGTCACGCAGCATGACGCGGAACATCGGAGAGTCCTCCACGAGGAGGACGGTGAGCTGTTGGAGCTCCATCACGTCTGACGCCTTTCCTTCCCTCACCCGAACCCGTACCTGGGAACGAGGACGAGCACGCCATATGCGTACGCCATGTTGAAGAGGGCCACCCACAGGATGGCCTTCTTCATCCCCCGCCACGGATGCGCATCGCGCGCGGCCGCTCCGGGCAGCGCGATGGTGGCAACGAGGACGGACAGGAGGATGAGCTTCGCCATGGCGGGAGGCTCAGAGGATACCCGTTTTCTGGACCGTCAGTCCCAGCGTCGCGGACCACACCGTGCGGGCCGCCTCCACGTCGGGCGAGCGAGTCCAGGCCGCGCGGGTGTCCGCCTCCAGGGTCACCCATCGGTTCAGCGTCCAACCCGCGCCCACACCGCCCACCACCTGCCGGTCCCCCACGGCCCCGCCTACCGCGAAAGCGCCGCCCCCCGTCCCGGAGAACCGGAAGCGCGGGCTCAGCGCCCAGGTGCCGTTCAACGTCAGGTCTGCTCTCGGGTACACGAGCCCCGTCAGCCGGTCCACGAAGGGCGTCACCCGCGCGGCGAGCCGGCCGTTGAAGTCCGCCGTCCGCGACGGCACCCGGTGGGACACCGCCAGCGTCAGGTCCGGGAGCAGCTCCAGGCGCTGCGGCGGATCCTCCACCGGCGCGCCCCCGACCTGAAGGGTCCTCAGCCGTCGGCTACCTGCCGAGGCGGCTGATGGGGTGACCCCGGGCGCCTCCGGGTCATCCGGGGTGTCCTCTCCGGTCGCGCGCACGGAATACGCCATGCCCACGCCCACCCCTGCCTCCACCGACGTGCGCCGGTCCAGCCGGTGCGTCCAGGCGCCGGTGAGCGTCGTCACGGTGGCGCGCGCGCCGGTGGAGAAGCGCGAGTCCGTGTAGGCCAGCGTGGTGCTCAGCGTGTGCCGGGGCGCGGGGGAGTTCCCCAGGGACAGCTGCGCGCGAGGGCCGTACTGGAAGGGCACCGCCTCCTTCGCCGTGTCATCCAGACCGCCGCTGGCGGAGAAGCCCGCGCTGCCGGACAGCCGCCAGCCCGGGCCCAGCCACACCGTCTCCGCCGCCAGCGTCGTCAGCGAGGACAGGAAGAACACCGTGTCCACGCCCTCCGGCAGGGGCTGGATGGGGAGGGCCGGCGTGTCCCCTGGCACCGTCGGGTCGTCGTCCAGACTGCCGCCCAGGGGCAGGTTGGTGAAGAGGTTCACCTGGCCCAGCACGAACTCCTGGGTGCCGTGCAGCGTGAGCCCGCGCGAGGGGCGCCAGTCCCCCAACAGCCGCCCCACGTGCTGCACCTCGGTGCGAGGGTTGGTGGTGGCCTCCCGGAAGGAGATGCGCGGCGCGTACTCCACCTGCGCCACCGCGCTGCCGTCGTCGTACTTCAGGCTCACCGTGGGGACGATGTCCATGTCCGCCGCCAGGGGGGACACGGCTTCCCCCGTGGCCTGCTGGTCCATGGAGCGCGCGCGGGTGTCCACGCGGACCGCGGCGCCGTACGTCACGGAGGCGGAGGCCACCTCCAGCCACAGGCTCGCGAGGGCCGCGTCCAGCACGGGCTATTCCACCACGACCACGTCGCCGGGGCGCAGGCGGAAGGCAGCCGCGCGGCCCTCTCCGCGGATGATGTCCTCGTAGCGCACGCGGATGCGCGTGGGCTGCTCCGCCTGCGGGTCGTCCCGGCGCAGCACGAAGATGCGGTCGCGGTGGGCGTAGTCGGTGAAGCTGCCGGCGGCGCCCAGCGCCTGGAGCAGCGTCGCGCCCGGGTCCAGCACGTGCGCGCCCACGTTGGCCACTTCCCCCAGCATCGTCACGGACATGGGGCGCGCTTCCTCCAGCGACACCGTGACGACGGGGTGGTTGATGAAGTCCTTGAGCCGCGTCTGGATCTGCTGCGCCAGCAGGGCCGGCGAGTGGCCCGCGGCCTCCACGTCGTCCAGGAAGGTGAGGCTGATGTGGCCGTCCTCGCGCACCCTGGCGCGCGTGGTGAGCGCCTCCTGGCCGAACACCTTCACGTTGAGCACGTCGCCGGGGACGATGCGGTAGGCCTCGTCCGACGCGACGGGCTTCTCCTGGTAGTCGTTCACCCAGGTGTACTTGCCCAGGCCGCTGCACGCGGGGGCCAGCAGGAGCAACCCGGCGCACGCGAGCGCGCGGGAGACGGGACCGCGGAATCGGGACGGGCGGGACGGCATGGCGCTAGAAGCTCCTCACGCGGCAGGGGCGGCCGGCACGGCCACGTCGGAACCATTACCACCGCGCTGCTTCGCCATGCGCACGACCTGGAGCAGCTCCGAGGGGCGCACGGCGCCGGTGCCCAGCACGCCCACCACGTAGGCGGTGGCCGTCAGCCCCAGCCGGGGCCACGCCTGCATGCCCGCCCCGGACAGCACCCGGTCCAGGACCACGCAGCCCACGCACACCGCGGCCGTCTTGGCCACCATGAGGAGGGAGCGCCGGTCGAAGGAGTTCCTCCCCATGCGGCTGAGGAACAGCACCGTGACGATGACCTCCGTGAGGAACATGGAGAGCGCCGTGGCGGTGGCGCCGCCGGACGGGCCGATGCGGCCGTACAGCGACGGGATGAGCATCAGGTTGAGGATGGGGTTCACCACCGCGCCCATGGTGGCCGCCAGCGTCACCCACCACTCCTTGTTGGACATGGTGAGCCAGATGCTGCTGACCATGGTGACGTAGGCCATCACGAAGATGGGGGACAGCACGCGCAGGGGCAGCGCCGCGGGCTCGAAGCCGGGGCCGCACATCAGGCGCACCCACAGGTCCGCGCCCAGCACCATGGCCATCATCACCGGCACGGTGAACGCGAGCACGCCCTCCAGCGAGCGGCGCGTCAGGTTCGACAGCTCCTCCGGGGAGCGGGCCGCCGCGCGCGACATCATGGGCATCAGCACCCAGCCGAAGATGGGGGAGATGAGGAACGTGAGCCCCGCGATGCTGAACGCACCGCCGTACCAGCCCACCTCCTCCTTCGACGCGAGCTTGCCGAGCAGCGTCATGTCCGTGCGCCCGTTGCACGCCAGCGCCGCCGCCGTGAGGAAGAACGGCAGGCACGCCTTCATCACCTTCTTCGTCGCGGTGAGGTCGACGCGGAACTTCAGCCCCAGGTGCTCCTTCGCCAGCTTCCAGCTGATGATGAGCTTCACCGCCTCCGACAGCACCATGGGCACGGCCAGCCACTGCAGGCCCACGCCGAACGCGGCCATCAGCGCCAGGCCGCCGCCCCACACAATCTTGGTGATGACGTTGGAGACGGACAGGCCCGCGACCTTGCCCTTGGAGTGCAGCAGCGCGGCCATGGACGCGTTGATGACCATGAGCGACTGGGCCACCGCGAACCACTGCACCAGGTGCTGCACCTCCGGGGGCTCGCCGGTGTGGTGGAGCACCAGCGCCAGCGCCACCATCAGGACGAGCGTCATCGCCAGGCGCAGGAGCATCGTGGTGCCAAAGAAGTCGCTCGCGTGCTCCGGGCGGACGGGGACCTCTTTGCGGATGTACGTCTCCAGGCCCAGGTTCGTGGCCACGAAGAACGTGGCGGCGAACGCCTCCGACCAGTTGAAGTAGCCGAACGCCTCCGGCCCCAGGTAGCGCGGCATCAGCGCGCGGATGCCCAGCGCGATGGCGTACGTCACCATCAGCGAGCCACCGAGCTGCAGGGTGCTGCGGACCGCGCCGCGCACTTCGTTCGCACGGGCGCCGTCGTCGGCTTCAGCGGAGGGGGAGGTCGGACTGTTCACGGTCATGGAAGACGCGGGCCTTCGGGGCTGCTGTGCACCCAAGGGGAGGAAGGCCCGCCCCATGGAAAGACGAACGGGCCCGGCGCGTCAACGCCGGGCCCGGGGATGACACTCCGGTTGCTAGCTTGCTCCGCGACCGGTGATGACCACCGGCACCGTCTGCAGGAGCAGCCGCAGGTCGCCGGTGAGGCTCCAGTGGTCGATGTACTGCATGTCCAGGTACATCCACTGCTCGAAGGAGATCTGGTTGCGGCCGGACACCTGCCAGATGCAGGTGAGGCCCGGGCGCACGGACAGGCGGCGGCGCTGCCACGTCTCGTACTTCGCCACCTCGCTGGGCACCGGCGGGCGCGGACCCACGATGCTCATCTCACCGCGGAGCACGTTGAGGAACTGGGGCAGCTCGTCGATGGAGAACTTGCGGATGAAACGACCGATGCCGGTGATGCGCGGGTCGTTCTTCATCTTGAAGACGGGGCCGGTCTGCTCGTTCTGCGCGGCCAGCCGCTCCTTGAGCTCCTCCGCGTTCACCACCATGGAGCGGAACTTCAGCATGTAGAACGGCTTGCCGTGCTGACCGGTGCGCAGCTGCTTGAAGAAGATGGGGCCGCGCGAGGTGAGCTTGATGCAGGCGGCCACCACCGCGAACAGGGGCAGCAGGGCCCACAGCGCCACCGCGGACACCGCGATGTCGAACAAGCGCTTCATGGCCATCTGGTGCGGCTTGGGCGCCACCGCGGCGAAGTGCAGGTAGCCGTCCGCCACCGCGCGGGACTCCACCGGGCGGGCGCGGTCCAGGCGGAACGAGTGCGCCGGCAGCGCGAACGGCACGCCGAAGCGCTCCGCCAGCTTGATGGCCGCCTGCATGGACTCGCCCTGCTTGAGCGTGTTGCCCGCGATGTAGACCTCGCTGACGGGCAGCGTGCGCAAGAGGCGCTCCAGCTCGTCCGCGGGCCCCAGCACGTCCGAGGGCAGGCTGTCGCCGGAGGCGTGGTCCTCCGGGAAGCGCACGTAGCCCAGGATCTTGTGACGGCCGCGCTTGAGCAGGTCCTCACCCGTGTAGCGGCCCATGGCGCCGGTGCCCACGATGAGCACCTCCTCCGTGGGGGCCTCCTGCGAGGCCACCTGGCGGAAGACGCCCAGGCGCAGGAGCAGCGCCACCGGCCAGAAGATGAAGAGCAGCGGCGCCAGGCCCACGTGGGCCGACTGGGGCATCGCCAGCTCCAGCACCGCCTGGATGGTCACCACCGCCAGCGTGGTGACGGACACCAGCGCCACGTGGTCCAGCTTGCTGCGCTCGGCGAAGCGCGAGTCGTACAGGCACAGCGCCGTGCCCGTGATGAGCCACACCAGCACCGCCGTCACCACCATGCTGGGCAGCTCCCAGCTCATGGGGAACGTCAGCCCGCCGCGCATATAGGCGGAGCCCAGCAGCACCGCCACCAGCAGCGCCACATCCACGGTGAGGTTCAGCTTCGCCGCGAAGCCAGGAGCCAGGCGCGGCGGATCGGTGACCTCGGCCGCGGCCGTCACCCCCGTCGCCTCGGATGCCTTGACCTCGGCGCTTGCAGTCGCACTGCTCATCGTGTCCACCCCCCTCTGCTCACGTTCGGCTCTTGCAGAGGATGCCGTCTAGACTAGAAAAGTTTAACCAGGAGGAAATGAAAGATTGCCAAATAGTGCGTCGCGGCGCAACCACTGCTCAGCAAGAAAGACATGACAACAGGTGAAAACTTGGACACCCATCCCAGCCGTCGGGTGTGAGTTCCCTTGCGTGGACAGTGAAGTCTGGCGGGGTCATTGGATCCCCCCTGGACTCCCATGTGACCCGATGGAGCCGCCGACTGCATGTACGATGCCGGTCTGACAGTCGGATGTTCGCGCTTTCATCGGGATGCGTCATGGCGGAAGTCATGAGGAATTCCCGAGAGTTGGGGATGCGGCTCCAGACGTTCAGTCGCCGTGTAGACGTTGCAGCGGCCGTTCCTTGAGAACGCGGCGAGCGTCACGCCGGCACGCAGGGCCAGGTCGATGGCCAGGGAGCTGGCGGCGGACACGCTGACCACGACGGGGATGCGGGCGCGGGCGGCCTTCTGGACGATTTCGAAGCTGGCGCGGCCGCTGACCGCGAGGACCGTGGGGGCGGCGGGGAAGGGCGGTGTGGGCAACCGGCGCGGGGAGCGCACAGCGCCGGCCAGGACCAGGGCCCCCACCACCTTGTCCACGGCGTTGTGGCGGCCCACGTCCTCGTGGGCGGCGAGCAGCTCGCCGTGGGCGTCCAGCGCGGCGGCGGCGTGCACCCCACCGGTGAGTTCGAACGTGTGCTGGATGGCGCGCAGGCGTTCGGTGGCGCGGGCCACGGTGTGGGCGGAGAGGACGGGGCCGGGGGCGACGCTTTCGCAGGTGGCCATCAGGTCGTCCACGCCGCGGCGGCCGCACACGCCGCAGGCGGAGGTGGTGAGGGTGCCGCGGCGGGTGGCCTCCACGCGCTCCAGGTCGAGCACGGCGCCGGCGGCGGGGACGACCTCCAGCACGTTCCCGTACCCTTCCTCGCCGGGGTGTCCGCAGTGGAAGAGGCTGCCCAGGTCGTCGCCGTCGTCGAGGATGCCTTCGGCGAAGAGGAAACCCACCGCGAGCTCGCGATCATGGCCGGGGGTCCGCATGGTGGTGGCGACGGGGTCGCCATTCACGCGGATCTCCAGGGGCTCCTCCACGGCCACTCGGTCATCCTCGGCCGCACGGAGCGTGTCTCCGTCGAAGCGGCGCACGGCGCGGTGGGTGACGCCGCGCGGTTCCGGACGGAAGACCTTCGGCGCCGAAGATTGATCACGCAGCCACGCGGTGAGGAAGTCCGCGACTGCACAGACGGTGGCCGGCACGCGCGGGCGCGAGGCCACGGTGGCCGGGAGCGCGGGAGCGTCCGTCACCAGGGCCAGCACGTCGGGGCGCGAGGCCGCGAGCGGGGCTTCCAGGCCCTCGCGCCACACCTCCAGCTTCGGGAGGGGGCCGTCCTTCCAGCCCTCCACGAGCACCAGGTCCACGCGGTCCGCGTCGCGCGCGAGGAGCGAGGGGGACAGGGGCTGCCGGGTGGTGAGCTGCGTGCCGTCCGGCGTGGAGAAGCCGGTGAGGACCGCGCCCGCGGCGTCCAGGCGCGCGGTGTCGCTGCCCGGGCGGTGGAGCGGGTGCGCGTCCGAGGAGTGCTTGACGTACGCGACGCGCAGGCCGCGCGAGGCCAGCTCCGGCAGCAGGCGCTCCAGGAGCGTCGTCTTGCCTGCGCCGGAGTGGCCGATGAGGGCGAGCGCGGGAGGCGGCTTCACGCGGCCTCCACGGCTTGGAAGTCTGGCTGCTCGAAGAGCTGCACGTCCACGGACTCGCCCTGGGCGAAGTCGGCGCGGCCGGCGGGGAGCACGGCCCAGCCCCGGGCCGCCACGTTCTGGAGGATTTGTCCGGCGCCCTGGGGACGCAGGCGGGCCCACGGTTCGACGCTGTCCTCGCGCGTCTCGAGCGCCGCGACGGTGACCAGGTAGGTGAGGCCGGCCTGCTTGTGGCGGGGCTCGGAGAGGCGGGCGCGGGTGACGCGGCGCTGTTCGATGACGCCCTGGTGCTTGAAGAGGAGGGGCCGCGCGAACTGGTCGAAGGCGACGGTGGCGGCGCCGGGGTTGCCGGGCAGCACGACGACGGCGGTGGAGCCCAGGCGGGCCACGGCCACGGGCTTGCCGGGCTTGAGCGCGACGCCGTCCACGAGGAAGCGCGCGCCCATCCGTGTGAGGACGCGCTTCACGCAGTCCTTGTCGCCCACGGACGCGCCGCCGGTGGTGATGAGCACGTCGACCTGGGGCGCCAGCTTCTCCAGCTGCGCGTGCAGCTCCGCCTCGTCGTCGCGCGAGCGGGCCAGATGGGTGATGTCCGCGCCGGCCTCGCGGGCCAGGGCGGCCACGAGGAGGCGGTTGCTCTCGAAGACCTGGTGGGGTTGGGCCGGCTGGCCGGGGGGAACGAGCTCATCCCCGGTGGCGACGACGGCGACGCGTGGCGCGGGGCGCACGAGCGCGGTGGCTTCGCCCAGCGACGCGAGCACCCCGAGCACGGTGGCGTCCACGCGCTGGCCGGCGGGGAACAGCGGCGTGCCGGGCATCACCTCTTCGCCGGCGCGGCGCAGGTCATGGCCGGGGTCGACGGAGACGAAGAGGTCCACGTGGGTGCCGTCGTCGGTGGGGCGCGCGGCCTCCTGGCGGACGACGGCGTCGGCGCCGGGGGAGAGGGGGGCGCCGGTGAAGACGCGCGCGGCCTCGCCGGGCTGGAGGGCGCGGCGCGGGAGGTGGCCGGCGTAGACGGTGTCGACGATGCGCAGGCGCGCGGGGCGGTCGCGGTTGGCGCCCCGGGTCTCCTCGGCGCGCACGGCCCACCCGTCCATGGCGGAGTTGTCGCAGCCGGGCAGCGCGCGTGACGCGACGATGCCAGCGGCGAGGAACCGGCCATGGGCTTCCATCAAGGGAAGGCGAGCGGGTGCCGCGGGCACGATGGCTTCGAGCGCGGCCAGTCGCGCGGCGGGGAGGGGAGTCAGCGGCATGAGTCGGCGAGGGAGCGGCGGACTCTACGACGGGGTGCGCGTGCCTTGTCCACGGGGGGCATGGGAATGGCGGTTGCTCCCTCCCTCTGGGGCTTGGCGGAATCCGCGAGATGAAGCGTTTTCTGGGCGGATGAGAGGTGTGTAGGGTCGGCGGACATGGACGGATCCGCGACCTTTCCCGACGTGACGCTGGCCATCCTGGCAGGGGGGCAGGGGACCCGGCTGGGGGGCGTGGCCAAGGGGCTGCTGAGCGTGGAGGGGCTCACAACCTTGGAACGGCTGCGAGCGTTCGGGTCGCATTTCGAGGACACGGTGCTGGTGGCGAATGTTTCGGAGCCGTACGAACGCTTCGGGATCCGCACGGTGGCGGACGCCGTGAAGGGCAAGGGAGCGCCGGGAGGGGTCCATGCGGCCCTGGGTGCGGCCCGCACGCTGTGGGTGTTCGCGGTGGCGTGCGACATGCCGTTCGTGACGGAGGCTGCGGCGCGGGTGGTGCTGGATGCGCGGAGTGGGGACGTGGATGCGGTGTGCTTCGAACGGGACGGACGGTGGGAGCCGTTGTTCGCGGCGTATCGTACGGAGCTGGTGACGCGGTGGGGTGAAGCGTTGGTGGAGGATCCGTCTCTGCGGCAGTTGCTGATGCGGTTCCGAACGCGGACCTTGCACGTGGACGCATTGCGCGCGGTGGATCCGGAGCTGCGCGCCCTGGCGAACGTGAACACGCCGGAGGACCTGGTTCGCTATGGCGTCACGTTGCCGGAGCGGTGAGTCCGGGACGTGGGCGCGCGGGGCAGGTTGACGGGGAAGGGGGAAGGATGGAGCCTTTCAGGATGACCCGGGACTGGAACTCGCTGATTCGCTACGCCCTGGAGGGCGCGGAGGGGGAGCCCTTCCTGCGCTTGCTCAAGGAGCGGCTGCGGACCGGGAGTCAGGTCGTCAGCGTGCGGCTGGAGAACGCGGGTGGGAAGCCGGAGTACGTGCTCATCCTGTCGCTGCACAAGCAGCTGTCGGAGATGCGGGTTCCCCATTCGGAGGGGTTCACGAGCTGGTCGTTCGATACGGGAACGCGGATGGCGGACGAGCAGCAGGAGCAGGCGCGGTTCGTGCTGCTTCTGGGGGAACGGCTTGCTGCGCTTGCCAGTGATGTGGGGCCGGATGTGCTGATGGCGCTGCTGTCGAACCATCTGCCCGCGTTGGGGGCACCGCGTGCCAGTGAAGCTGCGCGGCACCTGCGGACTTCGCGGCATGTGGACAGCGCTGTTCGGCGGGCGGCTGAGAAGCTGGATTTCCTCCTGGTGGGACTGGCTCGCGCGCTGGGGCGCTCGCTCAAGTACGACGAGGCGACGACCGGGCGGATCCTGGATGGTGCGTTGGCGCAGTGGATCTCGCAGCCGCCTCGGGCACTGGGCTTGGATGCCCAGGTGCCGCACCTGTCGTAGCGTTCACCAGCGCTTCACCTGGTCGACGAAGGCCTTGAAGCTTGGGCGTGCTGAGAGTCGCGCGATGGCGTCCGGCTGACTGAGCCACTCCAGCGCCATGCCCTTCATGACCTGGCTGGACGGCTGGGGCTTGCCGTAGCAGTCCTTCTTCAGGACCGGACGGCTGTAACGCTGCTCGGGAGATGGCTCCGTGAATGCATGGCCCTTGGCGATGAGGAGCCAGG
Source organism: Corallococcus sp. AB011P (assembly GCF_003611605.1). Classification (NCBI taxonomy): domain Bacteria; kingdom Pseudomonadati; phylum Myxococcota; class Myxococcia; order Myxococcales; family Myxococcaceae; genus Corallococcus; species Corallococcus sp. AB011P. The sequence goes on along the minus strand of NZ_RAVX01000007.1, from coordinate 122,959 downwards.
TCTCCAGGGTCTGCGTGGGCACGACCACGCAGGACCGATAGGGAACTTCGCGCCAGCTTGTGGGAATGGTGCTGTGCAGCCAGCACACGCGGCACCCGTGCTCATTCGCGCATTCTTGGGCAGAGTCGTGCGCCGGGTCGTGGGGAAGCCCGCGTGTGCTTCCTCCATCGTTGTCGATGGCGACGAGCGCGTGACGGACGCCCTGCTGCGCCGCCGTGTTGAGGTACAAACCGGCTTGCTTCCGCACATGCTTGCAGCCGTTGAACTCGATCTCGCTCTTCCATGCTTCGACGGGAGTGCCGAGAACCCGTTCAAGCAGGTAGCGGTAGAGCTCCCCGTCGTAGGCGTGGAACTCACTGGCGATGGCGACCGTGATCACGAGATTTCAGAACGCGGTGCTGAAGGCGCCAGTCTCCAAGAGGTCTCCTGGTGGTGTCTGCTGGAGTGTTTCTACCAGCTCCGGCACGTCGCTTAGGCGCTTCACACGCGTTCCCTTGTCGGAGCGACGGAAGAGGAGGATTGCCTCCGGCTCGTCCCGGAACGAATTGAGAAGAACAGTTGAGTGCGTGGCGATGATGAACTGGCAGCCACGCTCGCGGACGATGTCCTTGAGAAGGTCGACCAATTCGCGAAGCCGCTTGGGATGGATCGACTGCTCTGGTTCTTCAATGCAGAGGAGTTGACCTGGTTCCGCGCTGAGTGCGTGCATGGCCAGCGCGGTGAACGCCAGTACGCCGTCGGAGACATGCTCCGCGTCGAACTCGAAGCCATCCTTCTGCCTGAACCAGAGCCGTTGATGTCCTGGCACCGGAGCCGGGCGTACCAGCACATCCTTTATTTCGGGAAGGCAGCGTGTCAGGAAGCCATTGAGCGCGTCCACTTTCTCCGGCACGGCTCCTCGCCATAAGCCCAGGACCGCCGCGAGTCCTCGACCGTCCAAGCCGATTACGGGATGGAAGACGACCTCCGCGTCACTGCGAAGAGCGCTCAATGAAAGCTTGATGGTCTTGCTGTGCACGAAAGGCTTCACCAAAGGGACAAGTCGTTCCCCCTGGAGATCGGTCATCAGAGAGGTCTGCCGGACAAGCATCCGAGCCCCATCTACCTTGTGCTGCCCATCAAGTTGCCCATTGACCAAGTCATTGTGATTGCTTCGGTAAAAACTCAATTCCCTGCCTGGGTCCTCGAATCCTTCATATTCGATTGACACCCCCGGTTTGGGAGAGGGTCTGATGAAATAGGCACCCTGATGGCCTGCCCATTCGATGTGGCAGAAGTCTTCAGGGGCTCTGGGCTGGTGGAAGAAAAACTCCCCTTCCTGACTGATTGCCGTGGGGACATCCGCCACCATGCTGTTGGTCAGGAACCGAGCCACGCTCATAAAGTTCGACTTGCCCGAGTTGTTCGGCCCCACGAGCACCGTGATGGGCTCCAGTGGGATGGTCTGCTGCTCGCCGAAGCTCTTGAAGTTCCGGAGCGTGATGGACTCAATCATGCTCCGAACGTAGCACTCCCTACCGACAAGGTAAGGCGCGGCGTCACGGCTCCGGCTGCGTCACCATGAACCGTGCGTAGGGCATGCCGGCCCGTGGCGCCGAGCCCTGACCCAGCACGGGCAACGGGAAACTCAGTGGCTTTCCATCCGACGCCGCAGTGTTCCCCTCCACCTGTGCCGCGCCGAGTCCCTGTCGCTGTCCCTGGAACGTGGCCTGCGGATTCCTCGCGGAAGCCCTGCCCGCTTGGATGACGGCATATCGCGCGGCCACCGCGCCCACCGTGGACAGCACGTCCGCCGTCACCTGTTTCCACCTCGCTCGTCCCGGCAGCACGTCCATCACCAGGCCCGCCAGGGAGCACGTTCGGGACAGCGTCCACAGCGCTCCCGACACACCCGTGCGCAGCGGCTTCCCTACCTCCACCACCTGCCGCGCCTCCAGCTCCACCGCTTCGCGCGTGAACACCTCCGCCACCTTGCCCGCCACACGGAAGCGGCGCAGCACGCGCTCCTCCGCGTCCGTGTTCGGGAACAGGGACAACAAGCTCCCAGCGCTCGCAGTCGCGGAGGCCATGAAGAACAGCGGCAGTGTGCGCCCCACCTGCTGCCATAGGGGCACCGCCGTGTTGCTCACCAGTACAGCCGTGTACCCCGCGAGCGGCAGGCCCAGCACCGCGCCCATCCACCCCGCCGCGCGTCCCACTCCGCCCAGCATCCCGGGCATCCGTCGCAGCACGAACGCCGCCGTGTTCACCGCGCCCGAACCCGCCAGCACCCACGACCCTACGCTCATGGGCGACGTGGGCCGGAACACGCGCAGCATGTTCAGGAAGCGCGACGGCCGGCCCAGGTCGTGGATCAACAGCCCCGCGCTCACGATGTCCCCCGCCGTGGCCACCGCGTGACAGCGCCCCGCCAACCGCTCCAGCCTCCGTCCTCCTAGAGACTCCAGCGTCACCCCGAGCACGCTCGCCGCGCCCGCCACTCCGCCCACGTAGAAGTACGCCGGGACCGTCCAGATCCACAGCGGCTCCTTCAACACCGGCATGCCGTAGTAGCTCGGCGCCTCCGCGCTGTCCGGCCCCGACCGCGACGGCACCGTGGGCAACACGTCCATCCCATGCCGCGTGGGCTCCGGGTCCTTCACCCGCTGCTGAGCACCCTCGCCCTCCAGGATGCCCGCACGCGTGTCGATGTTCCGCCCGTCCGCCTTGCGCTGGAGCCGGTCCAACAGCGTGTCGTCGCTCATCCGCGCCCCTCCCGACCGAACGCCACCGCGCCCAGCGCCACCGCCACCATGCCCGCCGCGCCCATCGCCACCGAGGCCCACGACCGCAGCGCCTTCTTCGTCGGCACCACCGGGTCGGGCGGCAGGTTGTAGACCTCCGGCTTGTCCAGCAGCAGGAAGAACGCGTTGAGCCCACCCGTACCCGGCTGGTTCTCCGCGTCCTTCCCGTACAGGTACGCGTCCGTCATGCCCCGCTGATGCAGGTCGCGCACCCGCGACTCCGCGCGCGCATGCAGTTCATCCAAATCTCCGTACTGGATGGACGCCGTGGGACACGCCTTCGCGCACGCGGGCGTCTGGTCGTCGCCGATGCGGTCGTAGCAGAGCGTGCACTTCCACGCGCGGCCGTCATCCTCGCGCCGGTCAATCACTCCGAACGGACACGCCGACACGCAGTAGCCGCAGCCGTTGCACACGTCCGGCTGCACGTAGACCGTGTCGAACTCCGTGCGCACGATGGCGCCCGTGGGACACGCCTCCAGGCACCCCGCGCGCTGACAGTGCTTGCACACGTCCGACATCATCAGCCACGAGAAGTCCCCCGCGCCCGACGTCTGCCCCTGCAACGGCACCGGCCGCTCCACGAACGCCACGTGCCGCCACGTCGACGCGCCCAGGTGCGCCGTCTGGTCGTAGGACATCCCCGTGAAGTGGAAGCCGTCGTCCGGAAGCTGGTTCCACTGCTTGCACGCGACCTCGCACGCCTTGCAGCCGATGCAGAGCGTCGTGTCCGTGAAGAACCCCTTGCGGCTCCCCATGCGCCTATCCCTTCCCCTCGGGTTCCTGCGTCTCCGAGTGGTCCGTGACCTGCGGCGGTGTCACGTCGCGCGGCACCTCCGGCACCGTCAGCGGAGGCGGTGCCGCTCCCGCCGCGGCCCTCTCCCCCGAGCGCATCCGCCCCGCCCGCAGGTCCGCCGTGAACGCCTTCGACTCCTGGATGTCCACGTTCTGATCCGCGACGAACGCCGTCAGCTCGTTGGCCCCTTCGCCTCGCACGCGCCCCGTGACGCCCCAGTGGTACGGCAGACCAATCTGGTGCACCTGCCGCCCCTTCACCTTCAGCGGGCGGATGCGCTCCGTGACGAGCGCCCGGCACTCCAGGTCCCCTCGCGCCGTGGCGAGCGTGCACCAGTCCCCGTTGTTCAGCCCCTTCTCGCGCGCCAGCTCCGGGGAGATTTCGCAGAACATCTCCGGCTGCAATTCGCTCAGCCAGGACAGCCAGCGTGACATGCCTCCCGCGGTGTGGTGCTCGGTGAGCCGGTACGTCGTGACCAGGTACGGATAGCGCGGGTCGCCCCAGGCCCGGTGATAGGGGTTGTCCTTGCGCTTCCACTCTTCGCGCGTGGGGCTGCACTGCTGCGCGTAGAGCGGGTTGGACACCACCGACTCCATCGGCTCGTAGTGCGTGGGCAGCGGCCCGTCCATCATCCCGCTGGGCGCGAAGAGCCAACCCTTGCCGTCCGCCTGCAAGAGGAACGGATCATTGCCGGCGATGGTCGCCAGCCCCGTCGCGCCCTCGGGCGGGCGGTACTCCGGCGGACGGTCCGCGATGAAGTCCGGCACGTCCTCGCCGGTCCACTTCTTCTCGCCAGCGTCCCACCACACGTAGCGCTTGCGCTCGCTCCAGGGCTTGCCGTTCGCGTCCGCCGACGCGCGGTTGTAGAGGATGCGCCGGTTGGACGGCCACGCCCAGCCCCACTCGGGCGCCACCCACGTCTGCTCCTGCCCCGGCTTGCGCCGCGCCGTCTGGTTGACTCCGTCCTTGTAACAACCCGAGTAGATCCAACAGCCGCACGCCGTGGAGCCGTCGTCCTTCAGCGCCGTGAATCCATCCACCAGCTTCCCGTCCGCCACCGTGCAGCCGTTGATCTCCTTCAGCACCGCCTCCGCGGAGGGCTCCGCGTGCGGCCCGAGCGTGGGGTAGTCCCACGTCAAATCCAACAGCGGCGCGTCCTTCGGGTCCGTGGAGCCCGCGTAGCGCTCACGCAGCTTGCGCCCCAGGTGGTAGGTGAAGTGCAGCTCGCTGCGCGTGTCCCCCGCCGGCTCCACCGCCTTGTGATGCCATTGCAGCAGCCGCTGCGTGTTGGTGAAGGTGCCGTCCTTCTCCGTGTGCGCGGCGGCCGGGAAGAAGAACACCTCGGTCTGGATGTCCTCCGGCCGCACCTGTCCAGACTGGACCTCCGGCGCCGTGCGCCAGAACTCCGCGGTCTCGATGAGCGTGAAGTCGCGCACCACCAGCCAGTCCAGCTTGCGCAGCCCCTTGCGCTGGAGCGCCCCGTTCATGCTGCCCACGGCGGGGTTCTCCCCCATGACGAAGTAGCCCTGGAGCTTCCCGTCCGCCATGTCCGCCACGGTCTGCATGTGCGAGTGATTGCCCGTCAGCCGCGGCAGGTGCGCGAACAGGTAGTCGTTGTCCTGCGTCGCCTTGTCCCCGAACCACGCCTTGAGCAGCGACACCGCGTACTTGGGGAACTCCGACCACCAGCCGCTGCCGGACTTGTTCTTGCGGATGTAGTGCTCCAGCGCGTCCGTGCCGCTCGCGCGCGGCATGGGCAGGTAGCCGGGCAGCAGGTTGTAGAGCGTGGGGATGTCCGTGGAGCCCTGGATGGACGCGTGCCCGCGCAGGGCGAGGATGCCGCCGCCGGGCCGGCCGATGTTGCCCAGCAGGAGCTGGAGGATGGCCGCCGTGCGGATGTACTGCACGCCCACCGAGTGCTGCGTCCAGCCCACCGCGTAGCAGAACGCGCTGGTGCGCTCCGGGTTGGAGTTGTCACACAGCGTCTGGGCCACCTGGAGGAACAGCGCCTCGTCCACGCCGCACACCTGGGACACCACCTTCGGCGTGTAGCGCGCGAAGTGGCGCTTCAAGAGCTGGAACACGCACCGGGGATGCTGGAGCGTCTCGTCCCGGTGCTCGTCGCGGAGGTCCACGCGGTGGTCATGCCCGCCCGCGCCCGCGCCCGGCTCGTCCGTCAGCTCCTTGTGGCCCGCCGCCGGCACCACGCCGGACACGCCCTGGTACTGCCAGGTGTGGGTGTCGTAGCGGTTGTCCTTCGGCTGGTAGCCGCTGAAGAGCCCCTCCAGGTCCTCCGTGTCCTGGAAGCCCTCGCGGATGAGCGTGGCCGCGTTGGTGTACTGCACCACGTAGTCACGGAAGTACCGCTCGTGCTCCAGCACGTAGTGGATGAGCCCGCCCAGGAACGCGATGTCCGAGCCCACGCGGATGGGCGCGTACACGTCCGCCACCGCGCTGGTGCGCGTGTAGCGCGGGTCCACGTGGATGACCTTCGCGCCCCGGGCCTTCGCCTCCATCACCCACTGGAAGCCCACCGGATGGCACTCGGCCATGTTGGACCCCTGGATGAGGATGCAGTCCGAGTGCTGCAGGTCCTGCTGGAACGTCGTGGCTCCGCCGCGGCCAAACGTGATGCCCAGACCGGGCACCGTGGACGCGTGTCATATTCGAGCCTGGTTCTCCACCTGCACGACGCCCAGCGCGCTGAAGAGCTTCTTGAGGAGGTAGTTCTCCTCGTTGTCCAGCGTCGCCCCGCCCAGGTGCGCCATCCCCAGCGTCCGGTTCAGCCGCTGGCCCTTCGCGTCCGTCACCTCGAACGTCGCGTCGCGCGTGCGCTTCACGCGCTCGGCCACCTTCTCCATCGCCTCTTCCAGCGGGATGGGCTCCCACTCCGTGCCGCCGGGGCGACGGTAGAGGACCTGCTGCACGCGTTGCGTTCCCGTGACCAACTGGAAGGTGGCGGCGCCCTTGGGACACAGCCGTCCGCGTGAGATGGGGGAATGCGGGTCACCCTCGATGTCGAGGATGCGCCCGTCGCGCACGTGCACCTCTTGCCCGCAGCCCACCGCGCAGTAGGGGCAGATGGACTTCACGACCGCATCAGCGGACTTGGTGCGCGGCGCCAGCGAACGGCTTCGCGCCGACATCGCCGTGTCGCCCAGGGCCCGGCTGTCTCCCCGCGCGAACTGCCGCAGCACGGGCCAACCCTTCATCAGGTCGCGGAACTTCAAGGCCGCTCCTCCCAAGGACGTGCACGTGGAATCCAGTCCCCAAGATGGGGACGCACGGAGGGGCGGACCAGTGCCGCCGGTCCCGTGCCAGCGTTCAACAGCGGACGCGAGAGCAGGCGGGCAGGCACGAAAATGCGCGGCGCGCGAAATCAGACCGGGGGGCTCGAATCGTTATTTCTCCACGGTGCCAACGCCTCTTCCGGCTCCTCCCTCCCTGTGGGGCCTCGGGCCTTCAGGCGGAGCAGGAAGACCCACAGCCACGTGATGGCCGGATTCGTGGCGGAGAGCGAGTGGAGAACCTGCATGACAGACAGTGCCCCTCTCATCCTGTTGATCGAGGACGAGGAAGACCTTCGGGACGCGGTCGCGACGCTGTTGGAGATGGAGGGTTATCGCGTCGCGCAGTGCATCCACGGCGAGGATGCCTGGAGCTGGCTGGCGTCCCATCCCCGTCCAGGCCTGGTGCTGCTGGACCTGATGATGCCGGTGATGAACGGACAGGCCTTCCTCGCGAGGCTGTCCCAGGAGCGCATGCTGGAAGGCGTGCCCATCATCGTGCTGTCCGGCAGCCCCTTCCATCCACCGGGCGCGGTGGCCTACCTGCGCAAGCCCGTGGCGGTGGGGTCCATGATGGAAGTGGTGCGCCGCTTCCTTCCATCATCCGGGGAAGGCCCGGAAGGACCTCACACGTCGTGAAACATGTGTCGCATGGCGTGCCGCGTGCGCATCGAGGACTCGCGATGGGGTGGGACCTGTGGAATCCTCGCGCCCCGTCAGGTCCCCGCCTGGTCCATTCCCCCTCATTCAAAGGACGGCGCAGATGCCGGCTGGCATGCTGAATCTACCCGAGGACGTCACTCGTGACCTGGAAGCCCGCCTGGCCGCGACGACATCGGAGGATACGAGCCGGGGCCTGTTCTTCCTGGGGGTGTTGGACGCGGTGCGCTTTCTGGGCGGAGCGGACGCGGTGAAGCGCTGTCTGGAGCAGGTGGGGGAGACCGCGGACTTCATCCCCATGCAGACCTATCCGTTCCCGCGCTTCCTGCGGCTGTCCTACGTGGCGGCGGAGCAGCTCGCGCCGCTCGTCGGCGGCCATGCGGCGGCGCAGCGGCAGATTGGCACGCAGGCGATGCTGGACTTCCTCAACTCCATGTTCGCGCGCGACTTCGTGCAGCAGGCGGGTGGCGACCCGAAGCGGCTGCTGGAGCTGATGCACTCCGGCTACCGCACGGCGCTGAACTTCGGCGAGCGCTCCGTGGAGTGGCTTGGCCCCAGGTCGGGCCGGGTCATCATGAAGCGCTCGCTGATGCCGGTGCCCTACAACGAGGGCATCCTCCAGTCCGCGTTGGAGGTCGCGGGCGTGCACGACGTGCAGGTGCGCGGGCAGGCCCAGTCGCTGGTGGACGCCATCTACGAGGTCTCCTGGTCGTAAGCCGCGCGCGGCCTGCTCTCCGGTCCGGAGGGCGGCCGTGCGAGCGTGCGCGCGCGGAGGATTCCGGGGGCTTGCCTCGTGCGAAGCCCGGCCGGAGGGCCCACCTCAGGCGAGGAGGGGCGAAAGCGCATGGCACATCACGAGGACTTGAGGGGACAGGTGGCCATCGTCACGGGCGCGTCGAGTGGCGTGGGCTGGCAGTCCGCGCTGCGGCTGGCGGAGGCGGGCGTGCGGCTGTGTGTCACCGCTCGGCGCCAGGCGGCCCTGGAGCGGCTGCGCGTGGAGGTGCTCCAGCGCGGCGGCGAGTGCCTGGTGAGTGACGGCGACGTGACGGTGGCCGAGGACGTGGAGCGCGTGGTGCGCGAGTGCGTGGCGCACTACGGCCGCGTGGACCTCCTGGTGAACGCGGCGGCGGTGCAGTCCTACGGCTACTTCGACCAGTTGCCCTGGGCGCACATCACGCGCGTGTTCGACGTGTCGTGCTTCGGCTACTTCCGCTTCGCGCGCGCGGTGCTGCCGCACTTCCGCAAGCAGGGCCACGGCCACCTGCTCAACGTGCAGTCCATGCTGGCGTCGGGGGCCGCGCCGCTGCTGTCCGCGTACGCGTCCGCGAAGCACGCGACGTTGGGGTGGGCGCAGGCGCTGGAGGTGGAACTGGCCGGCACGGGCATCCACGTCTCCAACGTGATGGTGCCGTCCGTGTCCACGCCCATGTTCGACCACGCGCCCACGATGCTGGGATGGAAGCCCGTGCCGGTGCCGCCCACCTACGACGTGGACCTGGTGGCCCGCGCGGTGGTGCGGCTGGCGAAGCGGCCGGGCCACACGTCGGTGCCGGCGTTCCTCCAGGGGCGGTTGATGCTGTGGCTCAACGGCCTGGCGCCGTTCGTGGGCAAGGCGGTGCTCTCCCGCTTCGGCGTGCGGATGCAGACGACGGACATGCCGCTGGACAGGCCCGAGGGCAACCTCTTCACCCCCGTGGTGGAGGGCGTGGGCCCCCGGGGCAGCGTGCCGCCGACACCCGCGTGGAAGCGCTTCACCGCGACGCTGGGCCTGGCGGCGCTGACTGGGAGCGTGGTGGGCGGCGCGGTGCTGGGCGCTCGCGGCCTGCTGCGCGCGGCGCGCTGAAGCGACGGCGCCATCCGACGGCACCGGCGCCGAGGGGGCCGCGATCAGGATTTTTCCTGTTCGTGGCGCTGATGGTGGGGTGTCAACGAAGTGTTGGGTGGGTCAGAAAACATCCTCGCGTTGCGGCGCTCTTTGGCTAGAAGGGGCCCCGCATGCGCTCCGGGAAGGGTCGGCCGGGCGCCAACGAGGGGAGAAACATCGATGCGTGGAAGCAATAAGTGGACGGGCCTGGCGCTGGTGGCGGGCCTCGCGGTGTCGGCGCAGGCGGTGGCGGCGGAACAGCCGAACCTGAACGCGAACCCGGGCCAGTCGTCGTCGTTCGGCCAGGCGGGCCAGATGGTCATCAGCCAGGACCTCAACGGCTTCCTGGGCTACAACACCGCCTCCGAAGTGTTCCTGATCCGGCTGGAGCCGTCCGCGGACTACTTCCTCCAGCAGAACCTGTCGGTGGGCGCGTCCGCGCTGGTGGCCTTTGGCTTCGGTGACAGCACCGTCGTGGGCCTGGGCGTGCTGGGCCGCGTGGGCTACCACCTGCCGCTGGGCGAGCGCGTGTCGCTCTGGCCCAAGGCGGGCTTCGGCGTGCAGTTCGCCCACGTGACGGGCGCCAGCGACGTGAACTTCGTCCTGGACTTCAACGCCCCCGTCCTGTTCCACCTCACGCCGCACTTCTTCATCGGCGCGGGTCCGCAGGTGCGCGCGGTCATCAGCCAGAGCGTGGGCAGCCTGGGCTCGGAGCAGGGCTACTTCGCCGGCAACGACGTGACGCTGGGCATCACCACCACGGTCGGCGGCTACTTCTAGCCTCGGGCCTTCCCCGGCACCCTGGGCTTCGTGCCCGGGTGTCGGGGAGTGCAGGACCCGTGACGTAGGACGCGGTGCGTTGACGTCACGGGTTGGATGTGTTGGGTTGGAGGGTGCCATGTCCGTGCTTCCGTTCGCCTCTCGGCTGCCCACGTTCGCCCCCCTGCATCCGCTGGGGAGGGGCCCGCTGGGGGAGTGGGTGTCCCTGGTGTGGCCGCTGGAGCAGGACTCCGCGGACGCGCGCCCGCTGGTGGTGAAGACGTTCCTGTTGGCGTCGGGCCTGGCGCCGGAGACGCGGCGTCCGCTGGAGGAGTCGCTGACGCGGGCGGTGCCGCTGCGGCATCCGGGCATCGCGAGGCTCCACGGCTTCCAGGTGGACGTGCGCGACACGCTGACGGTGGTGTCGGACTACGTCCCGGGCTGTTCGCTGGCCACGGCGCGCCGGCGGGTGCTGGGGCGGGGTGGACGGCCGTCGGAAGCGTTCGTGTGTCACGTGGGCGCGGAGGTGGCGGGAGCGCTGCAGGCCGCGCATGGCGCGCGCGTGGTGCACGGGGACGTGCATGCGCACCGCATCCGCGTGGGTCCTCGGGGCGAGGTGACGCTGACGGACTTCGGGCTCAGGCCCGCGCGTCCGCTGCTGCGCCGGTTCACGTCGCCGTCCCGGCCGGACGTGGTGGAGCTGCCCGTGTGCGAGGACGCGGTGGGCTCGTCGGTGGAGGCGCGGGAGGACCTGCGCGCGCTGGGGCGGGTGTTGTTGGGGCTGGTCTCCGGGAACACGGTGGCTCCGGAGGACGCGGCCGGGGTGGACGCGGCGCTGGGTGGGGTGTCGCCCGCGCTGCGGGACGTGCTGCGTGGGGTGCTGCTGGAGGCGCGCGTGACGGACTCCGCCGCGGGGCTCCAGGCGGCGCTGCGCGGCTGCATGGGGCGCGGCGTGGAGTGCCACGGGCCGGACGCGGTGGTGCGCGAGCTGGCGGCGCTGCCGGGCTCTGGGCCGCTGTCGCCGGTGGACGTGTACGTGGGCGCGGCGTCGGTGATGACGGCCTCCGCGTCCGTGCGCGGGCGCACGTTGCCGTCCTGAAGACGCCAGGAGACTTCGTGCGAGCGCCGGACATCCCGTGATGTTCCGGTGGGTGGCCTTCGTGTGGACTGACGAACGTCGCGCGCCGGGTGCGTGTGAAACGCGACGGGGCGCGAACGGGAGGCTGGTGGTCGCGTGAGGCGACACCCACAGTCGCGCGCGCCTCCGGCCCGTGCATCCGCGGAGGCTCCACGCTGGATGGGGGGAGGGCATGGCTCCGTTGTTCCGCCCGGGGACCGACTCGGTGCTGCGGGCGATCATCGCCCTGGCTCTGGGTGTTCCCGCGGTGTCCCTGGCGGGCCTGTTGCTCCTCGCGCGCAACCCGCTGGGCCGGGGCTCGTTCTCGCCCCGCGAGCAGCCGCTCCCCTTCGACCACCGTCACCACGTCGGCGACGAGGGCATCCCGTGTGGCTACTGCCATGAGGGCGCGTGGCGCTCGCCGGTGGCGGGAGTGCCGCCCACGCAGCGCTGCCTGGGGTGCCACGCGCAGGTGTGGAACGAGAGCGCCCGGCTGGAGCCGGTGCGCGCCAGCGGCTTCGACGACACGGCGATTCCGTGGAACCGGGTGCACGCGCTGCCGGATTACGTCTGGTTCAGCCATCAGATCCACGTGAACAAGGGCGTGGGCTGCGTCACCTGCCACGGCCGCGTGGACACCATGCCGGCGGTGGATCAGGTGGCGCCGCTCACCATGGGCTGGTGCCTGAGCTGTCACCGCGACCCGACGCCGTGGCTGCGCCCCGTGTCCGAGGTCGCGAACCTCACGTGGCGTCCTCCCGGAGACCCGAGGGAGACGGGCCGCGCGGTGCAGGCCGCGCTCGACGTGAACCCGAGGACGGATTGCAACACATGCCACTTCTGACCGACCCCGCACGGACGGATGTCCCTGACGCGCCCGCGACGGACGGGACGGAGCCGGTGCGCGCGTGGAGGAGCCTGGAGGAGTGGCACGCGGGAGGAGCCGGCCGCGAGGCCGTGTCGCGCGAGCATCCCCCGGGCGCGATGTCTCCACCCGAGGGCGTGGCCCGGCGCACCTTCCTGCAGCTCGCGACCGCGTCGCTGGCGGCGGCGGGCTTCAGCGGGTGCTTCCGTCAGCCGCCGGAGAAGATCCTCCCGTATTCGACGCCACCCGAGGGCCTGACGCCGGGAGTGCCGCTGCACTTCGCCACGGGGATGGAGTGGAACGGGCGCACGGTGGGCCTGGTGGTGGCGAGCCACGAGGGGCGGCCCACGAAGGTGGAGGGCAACCCGCTGCACCCGGCGAGCCTGGGCGCGGCGGGCATCTTCGAGCAGGCGGCGCTGCTGGGGCTCTATGACCCCGCGAGGGCGAAGGCGGCGCGGCTGCAAGGCGTGGAGGCCGCGTGGGGCACCGTGAGGGACGCGCTGCGGAAGCAGGCCGAGCGCCAGGACGGAGGCGCGGGGCTGCGCTTCCTGGTGGAGCCCACGGGCAGCCCGCTGGTGCAGGCGCTGTACGCGCGCATCCAGGCGCGCTTCCCGCGGGCGCGGATCATCCCCTGGGGCGTGGCCCTGGCGGACGGGCGCCGCGAGGGCACGCGGCTGGCGTACGGCAGGGTGCTGGACGTGGTGCACGACGTGGGGCGCGAGGTGGTGGTGGCGCTGGACGACGACTTCCTCGCGACCACGCAACCCGGGCACCTGCGCGCGGCGCGGGACTTCGTGAACGCGCGCAAGCCGGAGGCGATGAACCGCCTGTGGGTCGCGGAGAGCACGCTGACCGTCACGGGCGGCTTCGCCGACGAACGGCTGCGGATGCGGCCGTCGCAGGGCGTCGCGCTGATGCTCGCGCTGGCGGCGGAGGTGGGGAGGGGGCTGCGCGGGATTGCCCCCGCGAACCCCTCGCGCGGAGTCACGCCGGCGTTGGCCTCGGGGCTGGCGGGGCTGAGCGCTCCGCCCACCGCGCTGACGGACGCACAGCGCGCCTGGGCGCTCGGCGCCGCGAGGGACCTGCTCCTGCACCGGGGGCAGGGCCGGGTGACGGTGGGCGCGTGTCAGCCACCGCGGGTGCATGCGCTGGCGTTCGCGCTGGACGAGGCGCTGGGCAACACACCCCGGCTGCTCGAACCCGTGGCGCTCCCGGACGGAGACCCGGGGGCGCTGAGTTCGCTCCTGGGGGAGCTGTCCGAGGGGAAGGTGGACACGCTGCTCATCACGGCGTGGAACCCGGCCTGGACGGCGACGGTGGACTCGGACTTCGCGCGCCGTCTGGAGCGCGTCCCCTTCCGCCTGTACCACGGCCTCCACGAGGACGAGACGGCGGTTCGCTGCCCCCACTTCGTTCCCGCGACACACGCCTTCGAGTCCTGGCGCGATGGCCGTGCACCGGACGGCACCGCGTCCGTGCTGCAACCGCTCATCGCACCCCTGTTCCCCGGCGCCGTGTCGGAGGTGGAGCTCCTGTCCGTCTTCGCGGGCCTGGACTCGCAGGGCCCTTACGAGCTGCTCAAGTCCTTGTGGCGTGAGCGCTCGGGCGCACCGGCGGACTTCGAGGCGCGCTGGGAGACGTGGCTCGCGGACGGTGTCATCCCGGAGACCCAGGCCGCGCCCGCGCGGGCGGTGCTGGACGAGGCCGCGGTGTTGAAGGCTGTCCGGGAGGCCGCAGGGCCGAAAGCACCCGAGGGCATGGAGCTGTCCCTGGTGCTGGACGCGCGGCTGTACGACGGCCGCTTCGCGGGCAACGCGTGGCTCCAGGAGCTGCCCGAGCCGGTGACGAAGCTCACCTGGGACAACGCGGCGCTGCTCTCCCCCGCCACCGCGCGGACGCTGGATTTGGAGAAGGGCGACGTGGCGCGCATCGAGATGCTGGGCCAGGTGGTGGAGGTGCCCGTGCTGGTGCTGCCCGGCCAGCCGGACAACACGGTGACGCTGGCGCTGGGCCACGGCCGCGAGCGCGTGGGGCCGGTGGGCCAGGGCGTCGGCGTCAACGCGTACAGGCTGCGGTCCAGGTCGATGCCATGGGGAGGGACCCTCACGAGCCTCACCCGCACGGGACGGCACCACGCGCTGGCGGTCACGCAGGAGCACTGGAGCATGGAGGGGCGCGACCTGGCGCTCCAGTTCACGCAGGCGGCCTTCAGCGCTAAGCCCCAGGCGCTCGAGTTCCTCCAGGAGAAGCAGGAGCGGCTCTATCCGCCCAACGCGCTGCTGAAGAGCGACCGCCACCAGTGGGCCATGGCCATCGACCTGCACCGGTGCACGGGGTGCAGCGCGTGCATGGTGGCCTGCCAGGCGGAGAACAACGTGCAGGTGGTGGGGCGCGAAGGCGTGCTCAAGAGCCGGGAGATGCACTGGCTGCGCATCGACCGCTACTTCCTGGGCGACCCGGACGACCCGGGCTTCATCTCCCAGCCCGTGGCGTGTGTGCACTGCGAGGCCGCGCCCTGCGAATACGTGTGCCCGGTGAACGCCACCGTCCACTCGGACGAGGGCCTCAACCAGATGGTCTACAACCGCTGCATCGGCACGCGGTACTGCTCCAACAACTGCCCCTACAAGGTCCGCCGCTTCAACTACCTGGAGTACCAGCGGCGGGAACCCCTCACGAAGCTGCGCCAGAACCCGGACGTGACGGTGCGCTCGCGCGGGGTGATGGAGAAGTGCACGTACTGCGTGCAGCGCATCGAACGGGCCCGCACCGTCGCGCGCGCGGCGCACCGGGACGTGCGTGACGGCGAGGTCCGCACCGCCTGCCAGCAGGCCTGCCCCACGGAGGCCATCACCTTCGGGGACCTGCTCGCTCCGGAGTCGCGCGTGCGCCGCGAGCACGAGGACCCGAGGCACTACAAGCTGCTCAACACGCTGGGCACCCAGCCGCGCACGGTGCACCTGGTGCGCCTGAAGAACCCGGCGCCGAAGGGAGGCGCATGAGCACGGCCGACCCGCAGGTGCCCGCGCCCGGGGACCCGCTCACCGAGCACCCGATATTGGAGGGGCGCCACTCCGACCGCGCCTACAGCGAGTCGCTGCTGGCCTTCGTGCACCGCCCCGCGGGCCGGACCTGGTGGGCGCTGCTGGGGCTGGGGCTGGCCGGGACCACGCTGCTGGTGGTGGCGATATGCGTCACGCTCTTCGTGGGCGTGGGGACGTGGGGCAACAACATCCCGGTGGCGTGGGCGTTCGGCATCACGAACTTCGTGTGGTGGATTGGGATTGGCCACGCGGGGACGCTCATCAGCGCCATCCTGCTGCTGTTCCAGGAGAAGTGGCGCGGGTCCATCAACCGCTTCGCGGAGGCCATGACGCTCTTCGCGGTGACGTGCGCGGGGCTCTTCCCGCTGCTGCACCTGGGGCGGCCGTGGAAGTTCTACTGGCTGGTCCCCTATCCCAGCAGCCTGCGGGTGTGGCCGCAGTTCCGCTCGCCGCTGACGTGGGACATCGCGGCGGTGGGCACGTACCTCACGGTGTCGCTGCTGTTCTGGTTCGTGGGGTTGATTCCAGACCTGGCCACGGCGCGCGACACGGCGAAGACGCCCCGGGCGCGCTTCTGGTACGGGCTGGCGAGCCTGGGGTGGCGGGGCTCGGCGAAGCACTGGCGGCAATGGCGCACGGGATACCTGCTGCTGGCGGGGCTGGCCACGCCGCTGGTGGTGAGCGTGCACACCATCGTGTCCTTCGACTTCGCGGTGGCGCAGCTGCCGGGCTGGCACACGACCATCTTCCCGCCCTACTTCGTCGCGGGCGCGGTGTTCAGCGGCTTCGCGCTGGTCATCACGCTGTTGATTCCGGCGCGCAAGGCGCTGGGCATCGAGCACGTGGTGACGCCGCTGCACCTGGACAACATGGCGAAGGTGCTGATGGCCACGGGGTGGATGGTGGCCTACGGCTACATCCAGGAGCACTTCTTCGCCTGGTTCAGCGGGAACCCCTTCGAGATGCACGCCACGGAGGCCGAGTTCTTCGGGCCGTACGCGCCGCTCTTCTGGATGCAGCTCTTCTGCAACGTGCTGGTGCCGCAGCTGTTCTGGTTCTCCCGGCTGCGCACGAACGTGGGGGTGCTGTGGGTGGCGGCGCTGCTCATCAACGTGGGGATGTGGACGGAGCGCTTCCTCATCGTGGTGGCGTCGTTGAGCATGGACTTCCTGCCGTCGTCCTGGGCGGCGTACCGGCCCACGTGGGTGGACTGGAGCCTGCTGGGTGGCTCGGTGGCGTTCTTCGGCACGGCGTTCCTGCTGTTCCTGAAGTTCGTGCCAGCCGTGTCGGTGAGCGAGATGAAGGAGCTCCAGCGCGAGGTGGACGCGTCGCTCCAGTTCCGGCGTGAGCAGGGCACGCGGCCAGGCGGTGCGCCATGAGCCGCCACTGGGTGCTGGGAGAGTTTGGGTCCAGCGAGGCCCTGGTGGACGCGCTGAAGGACCTGCGGGCGAGGGGCTTCGAGCAGCTGGACGCGCACACGCCGTTCCCGGTGGATGAGACGTTCGAGGCGCTGGGGCTGAAGCGCTCGTGGTTGCCGTTGCTGACCTGTGTGGCGGGATTGAGCGGGGCGGTGTTCGCGTACGTGACGCAATGGTTCACGAACGCGGTGGACTATCCGTTGGACGTGGGAGGCCGGCCGCTGCACAGCGCGCCCACGAACCTGCCCATCACCTTCGAGCTGGGAGTGCTGAGCGCGGCGCTGACGGTGTTTGGCGCGCTGATGCTGTTCTTCGGCTTCCCGCACGTGACGCACCCGGTGTTCGACGTGGAGTCCTTCCGCAGCGCGTCCGTGGACGGCTTCTGGGCGAGCGTGGCGGTGGACGGCGAGGACGCGCCGAAGGTGGAGGCGGCGCTGCGCGAGCTGGGGGCGCGGCAGGTGTCGGTGGTGGAGGAGGGCGCGCGATGAAGCGCTGGGCGCTCATGGTGCTGCTGGGCTGCATGTCCGCGTGCGACGACACGGACCCCATGGCGTCGCAGCCGCGAGCGGGGGCGTTCGCGCCGAGCGGGTTCTTCGATGACGGCCGCGCCATGCGGCCCCTGGTGCCGGGGACGGTGGCGCAGGAGTGGCGCAAGCAAGAGGACCCCGCGTTGAAGCAGGGCCTCACGACGGACGGGCGGTGGCTTCAGGCCGTGCCGGTGCCGCTCACCCGGGGACTGCTGGAGGAAGGGCGCACGGCCTATGAGACCTGGTGCGCGGTGTGCCACGGGCTGACGGGGGATGGGGACGCCATCGTGGCCAGGAAGATGCCGCAGCGCCGGCCGCCCGGGCTGTTCGTGCCGCACGACCACGCGGGCCAGGTGGTCTACGGAGTCGTGGAGGGCGAAGCCCCGTACACGGGGACGCAGGCCGTGACCGCGAGGGTGGGGCCGGAGGCGTTCCCGCTGCCCAGGAGGGTGGACGGGGAGGGCGCCGTGAGGGACACGGCCGGCGCGGGGCCGCCCGCCGGGACGCCGGGCCACGGGGTGACGGTCAGCGCCGCGGACGCGGCCCTTGCCCGCCAGCATGCGCTCATCGGGCCGCGAGGCATCGCGATGGAGGGGCGGCTCACCGAGCGCTCCACGGCGGGAGACCTGCCGCACCCGCCGGGCTTCTACTTCGAGGTCATCTCCCACGGCTTCGGCGTGATGCCCGCATACGGCCCTCAGCTCACGCCCCGTGAGCGCTGGGCCGTGGTCGCGTACCTGCGAGCCCTGGGCCGCAGCCAGCGCGCACCGCTCACCGCCGCACCGGCCGACGTCCAGGCGCGGCTGCGCCAGGAGGTTCTTTCGCGATGACGCCTCCCGTGCTTCCACGCTTCGAGGGCGGACAGCGCGCGCGGGTCATCAGCGCGGCGCTCGGAGTCCTGGGCCTTGGGGCCACCGCCATCGGTGCCTTCCTCGACGTGCGCCATGCCCTGGCGGGGTACCTCTTCGGGTTCACCTACTGGCTGGGGCTGAGCCTGGGGGCGCTGTTGCTGCTCGCCTCCTTCCACGCGTCCAAGGCGCGCTGGCCCGTGGTGCTGCGCCGCGCCCTGGAGGTCACGGCCGCCATCGCACCGCTGTTCCTCCTGCTCTTCGTGCCGCTCGTGCTGGGGATGCGGCACCTGTTCCCGTGGGTCGAGCCTTCCGCGGACCTGGGCGCGCACACGTTGCATGTGCTCGACCACCGGCGGCTCTACAACAACGTGCCCTTCTTCCTGGTGCGCGCGGTGCTGTACTTCCTCACCTGGGGAGTCGTGGGGTGCCTGCTGTACCGCTGGTCCGTGCAGCAGGACTCGACGGGCGACGTGCGCTGGACGCTGTGGCAGCGGCGGCTGGGCGGGGGCTCGCTGCCCGCGCTGGGCCTCACGTTCTCCTTCATGACGCTGGACTGGATGATGTCGCTGGATGCGACATGGCAGTCCACCGTCTACGCCGCCTACGTCTTCTCGGGCGCCTTCGTGGGCGGGCTCGCCCTGATGATCGTCGCGGGCGCGGCCACGCGTGACACGCGCCACTTCGGCAGCCTGCTGTCCCCCGGCCACTACCACCGGATGGGCACGCTGCTGTTCGCCTTCGTCTGCTTCTGGGCCTACATCGGCTATTCGCAGTTCATGCTCATCTGGGTCGCGGGCCTGCCCGAGGAGGTGAGCTGGTACCGCGTCCGCCTGGAGGACGGTTGGGCGGTGCTGTCGCTCGTGCTGCTCCTGGGCCACTTCGTCATCCCCTTCGGGCTCCTCTTGTCGCGCGAGCTCAAGGCGCGGCCCCGGCCGCTGGCGGCCGTGTCGCTGTGGATGCTCTTGATGCATGCCGTGGACGTGGCGTGGCTGCTGTTCCCCGCGCTCTTCCCGGAGCACGTCGTCATTCCGTGGACGGCATTCACCGCGTGGGTGGGCGTGGGCGGGCTGTCCGTGGCGGCGGCCCTCTGGCTCTCGCGCGGCGCCTATCCCGTGCCCGTGGCGGACCCCTACCTCGTCCACTCGCTCCAGGTGCGCCCGCCATGAGCGAAACCCGTCCGCCGCCGCCAGAGCTGGAGAAGCTGCCCACCGCGTGGCTGGTGCGCGTTGGCGCCGCGGCGCTGGCGCTGCTCGCGTCGGCCAGCGTCGCGGCGTGGGCCCTGTGGGTCCTCTGGCGCCCCGGAACCGAGCGCCCCCTCCCCATGCCCCCGAGCACCCAGCAGGTCGGCATGATTGATCAGCCCCCCTTCTCGCTGGACCGGAGAGCGGACGCGCTGAAGGCCCGGCAGCGCGAGCGGCTGGAGGGTTACGGCTGGGTGGACATGGACGCGGGCGTCATCCACCAGCCCATCGACGCGGCCATGCGGCAGCTGCTCTCCGAAGCGGGAGGGGGCGCGCGATGAACGAGCTGCTGCGCCGGCTCTTCTTCCTCCCGGAGCAGGGCTCCACCTTCGCGGTGAAGGTGGACCACCTGCACTTCGTCCTGCTCCTCACGACGTTCGCGGTGGCGGTGGGCATTGGCGCCGTCGGCATCCTCTTCCTCGTGCGCTACCACCGGCGCACGGCGTCGGACGCCACGCCGCATGTGGTGGCGGCCCCGTGGATGGAGGGGTTGTTCATCGGCGTGCCGCTGTCGCTGTTCCTGCTCTGGTTCGTCCTGGGCTTCAGGCAGTTCGTCTGGGTGATGAGCCCGCCCCAGGACTCGCTGGACGTGTACGTCACCGCCAAGCAGTGGATGTGGAAGTTCACCTATCCCGGAGGCCCCAGCGCCATCGACACGCTGGTGGTGCCCGCGGGCCGGCCCGTGCGGCTGCTGCTCACTTCGCGCGACGTCATCCACTCCTTCTACGTGCCGGACTTCCGCATGAAGCGTGACGCCGTGCCCGGCCGCTACACCGACATCTGGTTCGAAGCGCCGAAGCCTGGCCGCCACCTGGTGCTGTGCGCGGAGTACTGCGGGCTGGACCACTCGGTGATGCGCGGCGAGGTGGTGGTGCTGTCAGCCGGGGACTTCGAGGCGTGGCAGGACGCGCAGCGCCGCAACCTCCCCGTGGCCGCGCTGCCCGGCGCGCGCGCCCCGGAGTCCATGGCCGTCCGAGGAGAACGCGTCGCCGCCGCGCAGGGCTGCCTGCAATGCCACACGGTGACGGGCGCGCCGCACATCGGTCCCACGTGGCTGGGGTTGTACGGCCGGATGGAGCCGCTGGAGGGCGGAGGCACCGTGCTCGCGGACGAGGCGTACCTCACCGAGTCCATGATGGACCCCCTGGCGAAGGTGGTGGCCGGCTACGCGCCCGTGATGCCGGGCTACCACCGCCGGTTGAGCGCGGAGGACACCGGCGCGCTCGTGGAGTTCATCAAGTCCCTGCGTCCCCTGCGCCCGGGTGTCACCGCGGCCGAGGAGCCCGTCTATGTCCCCACCGGCCGCTGAGTCCTACCTGTCGGACGGGCGCACCCTGTGGTCGTGGCTCACGACGCACGACCACAAGCGCATCGGGGTGATGTTCCTCGCGCTGACGCTCTTCTTCTTCTTCGTGGGCGGCCTGTTCGCGCTGGCGCTGCGCATCGAGTTGCTCACGCCCGGCCGCACCGTCATGGGCCACCTGGCGTACAACCGGATGTTCACGCTCCACGGCGTCACCATGGTGTGGCTGTTCATGATTCCGGCCATCCCGTCCGCCTTCGGCAACTTCCTGGTGCCGCTGATGATTGGGGCCCGGGACGTGGCCTTCCCCCGGCTCAACCTGGCGTCCGTGTACCTCTACGTGCTGGGCGCAAGCGTCGCGCTGTGGGGCATGTTCGAGGGCGGCGCGGACACGGGCTGGACCTTCTACACGCCCTACAGCACGACCACGGGCACGGCGGTGCTGCCGGTGCTGGTGGGCGTGTTCATCATCGGGTTCTCCACCATCCTCACCGGGCTCAACTTCATCGCCACGGTGCACACGCTGCGCGCGCCGGGCCTCACGTGGATGAAGGTGCCGCTGTTCGTCTGGGCCGTCTACGGCACGGCCATCATCCAGGTGCTGGCCACGCCGGTGCTGGGCATGGTGCTGCTGCTGGTGGCGCTGGAGCGGGTGGTGGGCGCGGGCATCTTCGACCCCGCGCGCGGAGGAGACCCCA
Organism: Corallococcus sp. AB011P; assembly: GCF_003611605.1. NCBI lineage: Bacteria > Pseudomonadati > Myxococcota > Myxococcia > Myxococcales > Myxococcaceae > Corallococcus > Corallococcus sp. AB011P. The sequence goes on along the minus strand of NZ_RAVX01000007.1, from coordinate 101,746 downwards.
TCCTCTTCCAGCACCTGTTCTGGTTCTACAGCCACCCGGCCGTCTACATCATGGTGCTGCCGTCCATGGGCGTCATCAGCGAGGCGGTGTCCGCCTTCAGCCGCAAGAACTCCTTCAGCTACCGGATGATTGTGTACTCCACGCTGGGCATCGCGTTCGTGGGGTTCTTCACCTGGGGCCACCACATGTTCGCGTCCGGCCAGTCCGTCTTCGGCTCCGGCGCGTTCGGCGCCATGTCGATGCTGGTGGCCATCTTCACGGCGATAAAAATCTTCTCCTGGCTGGGCACGCTCTACCGGGGCTCCATCGCCATCGAGTCGCCGCTTATCTACACGCTGGGGTTCATGTTCTTCCTCTTCTTCGGGGGGATGATTGGCGTGGCGTACTCGACCACGTCGCTGAACCTGCACTGGCACGACACGTACTCGGTGGTGGCTCACTTCCACTTCATCATGGTGGGGGCGACGGTGATGGCGTTCCTGGCGGCGCTGCACTACTGGTTCCCGAAGATGTTCGGGAGGTGCTTCCCCACGAAGCTGGCCAACGGCGCGGCGCTGCTGATCATCTTCGGCTTCATCGCCACGTTCGTGCCGCAGTTCCTCTTGGGGAACCTGGGGATGCCCCGGCGGTACGCGGACTATCCGCCGCACTTCCAGTCGCTGCACGTGGCGTCCACGGCGGGCGCGTCCCTGCTGGCGTTCGGGTTCCTGGCCATCGCGGGGTACCTGGCGTGGAGCCTCCGCTACGGCGCGGCCGCGGGAGACAACCCCTGGGGAAGTGAGGGCTTCGAGTGGAGGAGCGCGTCTCCGCCGCCCACGCACAACTTCACCACCACGCCCGAGTACCCCACGGGTCCGCACCAGTACGCGCGGGAGGAGGTGCCGCATGCCGCCTGATGCCGTGACGGAGCACTGGGGTTCCGAGGACGCGCGCAAGCAGGCGGCGTACCTGGGCATGTGGGTCTTCATCGCGACGGAGGTGTTGCTGTTCGCGGGGTTGTTCACGGCCTATGGCGTGTATCGCTCGGTGTACCCGGAGGCGTTCCGCGCCGCGCAGCTCAAGATGGAGGTGGGGCTGGGCACGCTGAACACGTTCCTGCTGGTGACGAGCAGCATCGTGGTGGCGCTCGCGGTGCACGCGGTGCGGGAGGACAGGCCGGGGTTGGGCGGCGCGTTGCTGCTGGTGGCGGCGCTGTTGGGAATCATGTTCCTGGTGGTGAAGGGCGTGGAGTACGCGCACCACGTGGAGGACGGCGGGCTGCCGGGGGACGCGTACCGGTTCACGGAGGTGCCGCGCGTGGGGGCGAGCCTCTTCTTCACGCTGTACTACCTGCTGACGGGGCTCCACGCGCTGCACGTGACGGTGGGCGTGAGCGTGCTGATGGTGCTGGGCGTGCGGTCCGCGTCGGGGACGTTCGGGCCGGCGTACGCGACGCCGGTGGAGCTGGGCGGCATGTACTGGCACCTGGTGGATGTCATCTGGTTGTTCGTCTATCCCATCCTGTACCTGTCATGAGGAGCGGGCCCGTGGCCGAGGACGCGGTGGAGAAGCCGGGGCGTCAGCTGGGTGTGGTCGGCGTGCTCGTCGTGGGCGTGGTGCTGCTCTTGCTGACGGCGCTGACGTACGGGCTGCACAAGTTGCATCACGGCGCATGGTCGCTGCCGGTGGCGCTGCTCATCGCGGGAGCGAAGGGGCTGCTGATTGCCCTGTTCTACATGCACCTGCGCGAACAGCGCGCGAGCAACGGGCTGGTGCTGGTGACGTCGGTGGTGTTCGTGGCGGTGCTGCTGGCGGTGTGCGTGCTGGAGACGCACACGCGCTTCCGGCCCACGATTCCGCCGGGTCCGTTCGCGGTGGAGGCTTTGCCGGGAGCGCTGGAGGACCCGAGGAGCGCGAGGCCACCGGAGCCCGCGGGGCCTCGGGAGCCTTGAGTGTCAGGCTGGGGTGGCCTTCAAGCGCTGGAGTTGACGGCGCAGCCGGTCCAGGCGGGTGAGGACGTCGCGCGCGGCGGGCACCGTTCCGAGCGCCGCGCCGAACGCGAGGTGCAGGAGGAACAGCATCGAGGTTGGGGCTTCGCGCGAGAGCGGTGGCGACGCGAACGGAATCATCAGCCGGGTCATCACCGTCCACAGGCCCATGCCGTAGAGCACCCCCAGGCAGAGCGCCGCGACGGCGGTCCCCTGGCGTGGCAGCAGGAACGCGAAGCCCGTGGCCAGTCCGCCCGCCATGCTGAAGTGGATGAACAGTCCGAGCAGTACCCCGCCAACTCCCTGGGCCGTGCCGTCGCGAAAGAACAGCCCCGCCACGAGGAGCGCTGGCCTCCAGGGCTCGCCGTGGAGCACGCCTGAGAACGCGCAGGCGAGCACCGCCATCGCGAAGGCGCCCAGTGTTCCCGCGAGCGCGCCGGGGAGCACGACATCGCGCACGGGGTTCCACCGCGCCACCGCGAGGTCCGCGACCCGAGTCCTCTTCCGATTGTGCATGCCCCGCCTCCCAATCTGCCCCTCCGGCGAGCGGTCCGGGGCTCCTCCTTCATTCTAGGAACGGCCCATCGTGGAGACGCGCAGGACGCACGGGGCGCCCGGTGGATGTCCCGGACAGCGTGCATGCGAGAGGCCTCGCCGTGCTGCCATCCCGCACCCAGCGCCTAGCTTCATCGTGAAGCCGTCAGGCCCTCGGGGCCCGAAGGAACACGATGCCCTCGTCCACCCGCCGTGACAGCGCCGCGCCCATCGAGCGGGTCGATGTCTCCGCGTACACCGTGCCCACGGACCAGCCGGAGTCCGATGGCACCTTCGCCTGGACGTCCACCACGCTGCTGCTCGTGGAGCCCGTGGCCGGCGGCCAGCGCGGGCTGGGCTACACCTACGCAGCCGCGGCCGGCGCCGCGTTGATCCGCGACACGTTCGGCCCGCTGCTCGTGAGCGAGGACGCCTGGGACCTCCCGGCGCGGATGGCGTCCCTGCTGCGCCGGGTGCGCAACATGGGCTCCGGCGGGCTCGCGGCCCGGGCGCTGTCCGCCGTGGACACCTCACTCTGGGACCTGAAGGCGAAGCTGCTGGGCGTGCCGCTCGCCCGGCTGTTCGGCCAGGCCCGCCCCGCCGCGCCCCTCTACGGCAGCGGCGGCTTCACCAGCTACACGGACCGGCAACTCCAGACGCAGCTCACGGGCTGGGCGGACGCGGGCATCCCTCGTGTGAAGATGAAGGTCGGCACCCAGGCGGACGCCGACCCCGCCCGCGTGCGCGGTGCGCGCGAGGCCCTGGGCCCCGGACCCGCCCTCTTCGTGGACGCCAATGGCGCGTACACCGTGAAGCAGGCGCTGGCGTTGGCGCGGGACTTCCGCGAGGCCGGCGTGTCGTGGTTCGAGGAGCCCGTCTCCAGTGACGACCTGGCCGGCCTGCGCCGCGTGCGCGACGGCGGGCCCGCGGGCCTGGACGTCGCCGCGGGCGAGTACGGCGACAGCGGCCTGTACTTCCGCCGCATGCTGGAGGCGGGCGCGGTGGACGTGCTCCAGGCGGACGCGTCGCGCTGTCTGGGCTTCACCGGCTTCCTCCAGGCGGACGCGCTGGCGGAGGCCTTCCACGTTCCCCTTTCCGCGCACTGCGCTCCGGCCCTGCACCTGCACGTGGCCTGCGCCGCGCGGCGGTTGGTGCACGTGGAGTACTTCCACGACCACGCGCGGCTGGAACGGATGCTCTTCGACGGCGTCGCGCCGCCCGTGGATGGCGCGATGGCGCCGGACCTGTCCCGGCCCGGACTCGGGCTGGAGCTCAAACGGGCGGACGCCGCCCGCTTCGCCGTGGGGACCTCCACATGACAACGACCTTCCTGGACACCCTGCGCCACGTGCGCCGCCCCCGTGCGGCCACCGCGCGCGTGCGCAGGGACGTGGATGTGGCGGGCCTGGGGCGCGAGCTGCGCCGCCGGCTGCGAGGCGACGTGCAGTTCGACGCGGGCGGACGCGCGCTGTACGCCACGGACGCATCCAACTACCGGCAGGTGCCGCTGGGCGTGGTGTGTCCCCGCACCGTGGAGGACGTGGTGGAGACGGTACGCCTGTGCCGCAAGTACGGCGCGCCGCTGACGTCCCGGGGCGGCGGCACCGCGCTCGCGGGCCAGACGTGCAACGTGGCCGTGGTGATGGACTTCTCCCGGTACCTGGACCGCGTGCTGCACATCGACCCCGAGCGGCGGCTCGCCCGCGTGCAGCCCGGCACGGTGCTGGATGTGCTCCGCACGGAAGCCGTGAAGCGTTACGGCCTCACCTTCGGCCCGGACCCCGCCACCCACAACCGCTGCACGCTGGGGGGAATGGTGGGCAACAACTCCTGCGGCGTGCACGCGCAGATGGCCGGCCGGGTGGCGGACAACACCGAGTCCCTGGACGTGCTCACCTACGACGGCGTGCGCCTGCGCGTGGGCCGCACGTCCGACGCGGAGCTGGAGCGCCTGATGCGCGAGCCCGGCCGCGTGGGCGAGCTCTACCGGGGCATGAAGGTCCTGCGAGACCGCTACGCGGACCTCATCCGCGCCAGATACCCGCGCATCCCCCGCCGCGTGTCCGGCTACAACCTGGACGAGCTGCTCCCGGAGAACGGCTTCCACGTCGCGCGCGCCCTGGTGGGCACCGAGGGCACCTGCGTCACCGTGCTGGAGGCCACGCTCCAACTGGTCCCGGAGCCGAAGTCCCGTTCGCTGCTGGTGCTCGGTTACCCGGACGTGTACCGCGCCGCGGACGACATCCCGGAGGTGGTGGAGGCGGGGCCCATCGGCCTGGAGGGCATGGACCAGAATCTCATCGACGGGATGAAGCGCAAGCACCTGCACACCGAGGACCTGCCGCTGCTTTCGGACGGCGGGGGCTGGCTGGTGGTGGAGTTCGGCGGGGACTCCAGGGAGGAGTCGGACGCGAAGGCGCACGCGCTGATGGCCCGGCTGGAGAAGAGGGGACACGCGCCGTCCATGCGCCTCCATGACGACAAGAAGCAGGAGCAGCTCATCTGGGAGGTCCGCGAGTCCGGCCTGGGCGCCACCGCGCGCATCCCGGGGGAGCCGGACAACTGGCCGGGATGGGAGGACTCGGCGGTGCCGCCGGAGCGCATGGGCCAGTACCTGCGGGACTTCCGCAAGCTGCTGGACCGCTTCGGCTACCAGGCGTCGCTCTACGGCCACTTCGGCCAGGGCTGCCTGCACTGCCGCATCAGCTTCGAATTGCACACGCGCGAGGGCGTCGCGCGCTACCGCCGCTTCGTGGAGGAGGCGGCGGACCTGGTGGTGAGCCACGGCGGCTCGCTGTCCGGCGAGCACGGCGACGGCCAGTCCCGCGCGGAGCTGCTGCCGAAGATGTTCGGTGGGGAACTGGTGCGGGCCTTCGGGGACTTCAAGCGGCTGTGGGACCCGGACGGCGGGATGAACCCACGCAAGGTGGTGGACCCGTACCGCCTGGACGAGAACCTGCGCATGGGCACGCGCTACGCGCCTCCCGAACCGCGCACGCACTTCCAGTTCCCGGAGGACCAGGGGAGCTTCTCGCGCGCCACCACGCGCTGCGTGGGCGTGGGCAAGTGCCGGCGCACGGACGGCGGCACCATGTGTCCCAGCTACATGGTCACGCGCGAGGAGATGCACTCCACTCGTGGCCGCGCGCACCTGCTCTTCGAGATGCTGCGCGGCGACGTGGTGGAGCAGGGCTGGAGGAGCCCGCACGTGAAGGAGGCGTTGGATTTGTGCCTGGCGTGCAAGGGCTGCAAGTCCGACTGCCCGGTGAACGTGGACATGGCCACGTACAAGGCGGAGTTCCTCAGCCACCACTACCGGGGCCGGCTGCGTCCCCGGCAGGCGTATGCCTTTGGCCTGGTGATGTTCTGGGCGCGCGTGGGTGGGCGCATGCCGTGGCTGGCGAACCTCGTCACGCACGCGCCGGGGCTGCGCGCGCTGGCGAAGGCGGCCGCGGGTGTGCATCCCGCGCGGGACATTCCCCGCTTCGACGCGACGCCCTTCCAGCGGCGCGTGCGCGGCCGGCGCGTGCAGCAGGGGCCGCGAGGCCCGGTGGTGCTCTTCCCGGACACCTTCAACAACTTCTTCCAGGCGGACACGGCCTCCGCGGCGTTGGAGGTGCTGGAGGCGGCGGGCTTCGAGGTGCACGTGCCCCAGGGCTTCGTCTGCTGCGGCCGGCCGCTCTACGACTACGGGATGCTGGACACGGCGAAGGCGCTGTTGCGGCACACGCTGGCGCGCTTCCGCGAGGAAATCAGGGCGGGCATCCCCTTCGTGATGCTGGAGCTCAGCTGCGCGGCGGTCTTCCGCGACGAGCTGCTCAACCTCTTCCCGCACGACGAGGACGCGAAGCGGCTGGCGGCGCAGACATATGTGTTGAGCGAGCTGTTGCAGAAGCGGGCGCCGGACTTCGAGGTCCCGAGGCTGGAGGGAAAGGCGCTGGTGCAGGGGCACTGCCATCACCAGGCGGTGATGAAGTTCCACGACGAGCAGAGGTGGTTGGACCGCACGGGGTTGGACTGGGAGAAGCCGGACTCGGGCTGCTGCGGCATGGCGGGCTCGTTCGGCTACGAGCGCGGCAGGTACGACGTGTCGCAGGCCTGCGGCGAGAGGGTCATCCTTCCGAAGGTGCGAGGGGCGTCCAGGGACACGCTGCTCATCGCGGACGGGTTCAGCTGCCGGGAGCAGATACGCCAGGCCACGGGGCGCAAGCCGCGGCACCTGGCGCAGGTGCTCCAGAAGGCGCTGCGGCGGGGCGAGGACGCGCCGGAGTCAGCCCCTGCCCGGCCGCGCCTGCCCGCGGCCCTGGTGGTGGGCGGGGTGTTGATGGCGGCGGGCCTGGTCTCCTGGAGGGCCTGAAGGCCCCACACAGGGACATGGGTCCGACTGGAGCCATGGACGGCCCCTGGGGGGAGGCCGTTAGATTTCCGGCTGTGATTGCCTCCGTCCGCTTCGAGCACTACCGGTGCCTGCTTCACGTACAGCTCGCCCTGGAGCCATTGACCGTCCTGGTGGGGCCCTCGGCGTCGGGGAAGACCGCCATGCTGGAGGGGCTCCAGCACCAGCTCGCGTACGAGCCTTCGGACTTCTGGCGGCGGGATGAGTCCCGCCCGCTCTCCATCGAATGGACGTACGCGCACGGCGACCGCACGCGCGTGGAGTACCCGTTCAGCGTGATGGACACGCTGCCTGGCCAGGGGCACTCCACGCAGCAGCTGTCGCTGAGCATGGAGGCGCTGCGCGGTGGGGGCTCGTCCGCGAAGGCGACATGGCTGGAGCGCAAGGGCGGCAACCTCGCGAGCGTCTTCGCGGCGCTGCCCATGTCCACGCGGGACGTCATCTCCAAGGAGCTGGCCATGCGGGTGCCGTCGCTGTCGGAGGTGGACGTGGCGCGCGACCTGGAGGACCGCTCCTTCCGGCTGCGCTTCCGAGACCGCTGGAGTCCGGACGTGTGGTTCGGCCCCGACTACGTGTCGGACGGGGTGCTGTGGCTGCTCGCGTTCCTGGTGTTGCCCTATCAGCGCCCGTTGCCGGAGCTGCTCACGCTGGACGAGCCGGAGCGCGCCCTGCACCCGGGTCTGGTGCGCGAGGTGCTGGAGCTGCTGCGCGCCATGACGCGAGGCGAGTCCACGGGAGGCCAGCCGGTGCAGGTGGTGCTGGCCACGCACTCGCCGGACCTGCTGGAGCACGTGCGTCCGGAAGAGGTGCGCCTGTTGTCGCGAGAGCCCACGGACGGCTCCGTGCGCGTGAGCCCCGTGCCCGCCACCGCGCTCCACTGGCGGCGCGAGTGCCGGGAGCTGCTGGACACGCTGTAGTCGGATTGAGTCCGGCGCCGTCCGGTCCCGGGTAGAGTGGCGGGATGCTGCGCAGCATCCGCCTCCGGAACCTCCTTTCGTTCGGACCTGACTCCGAAGCCTTCCCCCTTCAGGCGCTCAACGTCCTGATTGGTCCGAATGCGTCCGGAAAGTCCAACCTCATCGAGGCGCTGGGCTTGCTGCGGGCGACACCGAGCAATCTGCTGGCGCCCATCCGTGAGGGCGGGGGCGTGTCGGAGTGGTTGTGGAAGGGCGGACCGGGTTCGTCAGCGCCGGTCGCGGAGTTGGACGTCGTTCTGGAGTACCCGAAAGGGGTCATGCCGCTGCGCTACCAACTGGCCTTCACGGTAGAAGGCCAGCGGCTGGACCTTGTTAACGAGGCCATCCAGAACGAGAGGCCAAAAGAGTCGAATCGGTCCTCCACGGATTTCTACCGATATCATTCGGGCTCTCCCGTGCTGAATGCCCGTATGTCGATGGCGAGCCCGCCCGGATCGGCGGATGGACGCATGTGGAGAGCCGTCCAGCAGGTGAGCCCAGACCAATCCATCTTGTCTCAGCGGCGGGATGAGGATGCGTATCCCGAATTGACCTATGTGGGCGCTCAGTTTGGCCGGATCTCCCTGCACCGGGAGTGGAACCTGGGCAGATACACGCCCCCACGGCTGCCTCAGCGAACGGACCTCCCTGGAGACTTCCTGCTGGAGGACGCAAGCAACCTGGGGCTCGTACTCAACGACCTCGAGTTCCGGCCAGGTGTGAAGAAGGCCCTGCTGGAGAACCTTCGTCTTCTCTATGCGCGCGTGGAGGGTCTCTCGGTCAGGATCTCTGGTGGAACAGTGCAGGTGTTCTTCCATGAGGAAGGCCTGAGCGCCCCCATCCCAGCGACGCGTCTGTCCGACGGGACGCTGCGCTATCTCTGCCTGCTCACTCTGCTGTGCCACCCGACGCCTCCGCCCCTGGTCTGCATCGAGGAGCCGGAACTCGGATTGCATCCCGACATCTTGCCGGTGATCGGGCGCCTGCTCATCGAAGCGAGCACGCGCACGCAGCTCATCGTGACGACCCACTCGGACACGCTGGTCTCCGCGCTCTCCGAGGTTCCAGAATCCGTCGTCGTCTGCGAGCAGGAGCAGGGCGGAACGGTGCTGCGGCGCCTGGAGAAGGAAAAGCTTTCGGAGTGGTTGTCGCGGTACAGCCTGGGGGAGGTCTGGCGGATGGGCGAGTTGGGGGGAACCCGATGGTGAAGGAGATCCGGCTCTACATTGAAGGAGGCGGAAATACCAACTACGGCAAGGCGCGACTGAGGGCTGGATTCGGTCAGTTCTTCGAGGAAATCGTCCAGCGCGCGAGGAGAAGAAATGTCCGCTGGCAGCTCATCCTGTGCGGTCCGCGCGATGCCGCTTTTGATGGATTCAGGCACGCACTCAAGGATCACCCTTCCGCCTTCAACATCCTGCTCGTCGATTCAGAAGGCCCGGTGAGCAAGCCGCCCTGGGCCCATCTCGCGACGCGCGACCCATGGCAGCGTCCCGAGAAGGCTTCGGACGACTCCTGCCAGCTGATGGTCCAGACCGCCGAGGCATGGCTCATGGCGGACCCCGAAGCGCTCCAGGGTTACTACGGAAAGGGCTTCGCGCTCGGGAGCCTTCCCAAGACGAACAACGTCGAGGCCATTCCCAAGCCCATCCTCGAAGGCGCCCTGGACAAGGCAACCCAGGGGACGCAGAAGGGCCGGTACCACAAGATCGAGCACTGCTCGGATTTGTTGGGAAAGGTGGACCCCGTGCTCGTCCGCGCCCGTTCAGCGCACTGCGAGCGGTTGTTCACCGTGCTGGAAGGCTTGCTGTCCTGAGCTGTGTCCACCAGCGCACGGCTCCGGCTCCACGAGTGACCTGGGGGTGACGCTCCGCGCGAAGGGCTGACGGTTGTGTGCCTGCACCGGCGGGCCACTCCTAACGTGGGCCTCTTCGCCCATGCCCCTCCTCCTGCCCATCCTCCTGGCCCTGGCGTGCGCGCCGCTCGCCTATGTCGCGGGCCGGTGGCGTCCGGGCGCCGCGGCCTGGATGGGCGCCCTGGGCGCGCTCGCCGCGATGGGGGCGCTGGTCAACGAGTGGATGCAGGGGACCACGCGCCTCGTGCTCCCCTGGGCCCCCTCCTGGGGCCTGTCGCTGGAGTTCACGCGCGACGGCCTGTCCGGCCTCTATGCCGCGTTGGCGCTCGGAATCGGCGCGCTCGTCGTCCTGTACTCGCGCGCGTACATGCCGCACCACCTGGCGGAGGAGAAGCGGCCCCCGGGCGACGAGGTGCGCTTCCAGGGGCTGCTCCTCGCGTTCATGGCCGCCATGGTGCTGCTCGTCACCGTGGATGACCTGCTGCTGCTCTTCGTGGCGCTGGACCTCACCACCATCATCTCCTACCTGCTCATCGGCTTCGACCGCGAGGACCCCGAGTCGCGCGCCGCCGCGCTCCTGTCCCTGGTCCTCACCGGCGCCACCTCCGTCGTCTTCTTCGCGGGCGCCATGACGCTGGGCCTCCAGTACGGCACCTTCTCCCTGCCGCTCGTCTTCGAGCGCGCCGCGCAGTCCCCCGCGTCCACCGGCGCCCTGGTGTGCCTGGCCGTGGGCGCGCTGGGCAAGAGCGCGCAGGTGCCGTTCCACTTCTGGCTGCCTCGCGCCATGGCCGCGCCCACGCCCGTGTCCTCGTACCTGCACTCGGCCGCGATGGTCGCCGCGGGCGTCTTCCTCCTCCAGCGCCTCTACCCCCTGTTCGCCCCCGCCACGGACGTGCGCCACGGCCTGCTCGTCATCGGCTTCCTGTCCATGGGCATGGGCAGCCTGATGGCCCTGGTGGCGGATCCGTTCAAGCGCGTGCTCGCGTACTCCACCATCGCGCAGTACGGCTACGCGCTGGTGCTGGTGGCGCTGGGCTCCGAAGGCGCGCCGCTCTACGTGGCGGCCCACGCGCCGTGCAAGGCCGCCCTGTTCCTCACCGCGGGCGCCGTCACCCAGGTCACCGGGAAGAAGAAGCTGTCCGAGGTCGGAGGCCTGCGCCACTCGCTCCCCCTGCTCGCGGGCGCCAGCGCCGTCGCGGCGGCGGGGCTCGCCGCGCTGCCCCTCACCGTGGGCTTCTTCAAGGACGAGGTCTTCTTCCACGCGCTCGCGAAAGAGGGCCCCGCGTTCATGGCGGCCGGGCTCGTGGGCGCGGGCATGACGCTCGCGTATACGCTGCGCCTGTGGTGGGGCCTCTTCGGCGGCCCGCGCCAGGACGTGCCCGCGGCACCGCGCCTGCTCGTGGCCCCCGTGGTCGTGCTCGCCGCGGCCATCCTCCTGGGCGGCGTGCTGCCGGGGCTCCTGGTCGCGCCCTCCCGCGCCGCCGCGGAGGCGATGCGCGGCGAGCCCTCCACGCTGGAGTTCGCGTATCACCTGGACGCGCGCGCGGAGAACCTGCTCGCCGTGGGGGCCTGGGTCCTGGGCGCGGCGCTGTTCGCCACCCGCCGCGCGTGGACGCCCGCGCTCTCCCGCGTGCTGGAAGGCGCGTCCCACGTGGGCGCCGAGCGAGGCTACCGCCTGCTGCTGCACCAGCTGGACCGGCTGTCCACGTGGCTGCACGAGAAGGAGGTGCGCGACCTGCGCGACCGCGTGGCGTCCGTGCTGGTGCCCACGGGCCTCCTGGGCCTGGCGGTGCTGGGCGTGACGCCGCTGCGCGACCGCTTCAAGGTGGGCACCGTGGGCTGGGCGGATATCACGCTGGTGATGGCGCTGGCCTTCGCGTCCGCCGCCGCGCTGGCCACGCTGCGCGCGAAGGGCCATTTGCGGCTGGTGCTGCTCATCTCCTGCGTGGGCTTCAGCCTGGCCATGGTGTTCGCCTTCGCCGCCGCGCCCGACGTGGCCCTCACCTCCGTGCTGGTGGAGACCACCTTCACGTTGCTCTTCGCGGGCCTGCTGGCCCTGCTGCCCCGCGGCCGCCTCGCGCGCGCCCAGCACGAGTCCCAGAACCCACGCGGACGCGACCGCCTGGCGGCCAGTGTCGCGGGCGCGAGCGCCTTCCTCCTGAGCTGGAGCGCCTTGTCCCATCTGCATGCCGACCGCGTGGGCGCGCGCACGGTGCAGTTGGCGGAAGCGGCGCACTCGCCCAACGTCGTGGCCGCGGTGCTCACGGACTTCCGGGGCCTGGACACGGTGGGGGAGATGACCGTCGTGGTGGCGGCGCTGCTCGGCGTCACCAGCCTCCTGACCCTGAAGGGGAAGCGCTGAAGCCATGATCTCCTTCGTCCCGCCCCTGTCGCGCCTCCTGCTGTGGCCGTCGTTGATCATCGCGCTCTCGTTCTGGCTGAAGGGCGGCGCGTCGGTGGGCGGCGGCTTCCCGGCCGGGGCGCTCGCCGGCCTCGCGGTGCTGCTCCAGTACGTGGTGGTGGGCCGCGACCAGGCCCGGCGCTACGTGGCGGTGCGGTACGCGGCCCCGCTGGCGGGCGTGGGGCTCTTGCTCGTGGTGGGCACCGCGTTCCTGCCCGTGCTCGCGGGCTACACCCCCATGAGCCTCTTCCCCCGCCCGGACCAGCCGGAGCTGGGCATGGGAGCGCTCCACCTGCACACCGCGCTCATCTTCGAGGGAGGACTGATGCTCATCGTCTTCGGGCTGGTGGTCACCGTCATCGACCGCTTCGCCCTGCGCACCGGAGCGGAGGAGGAGTCCGGACCATGATCCTCATCGCGTCCCTGGTGGTGGGCCTGCTGTTCGCGTGCGGCGTGCGCATGGTGCTGGAGCGCGAGCTGGTGCGCGTGGCGTGCGGCACGGTGCTCATCACCAACTCCAGTGTCCTGCTCATCCTCGCGGGCTCCTTCCCGGAGCGGGGCGAGGCGCTGAGCGTGCAGGCTGGCTGGCCGGTGACGGACCCGGTGCTCCAGTCGCTGGCGCTCACGGCCATCGTCATCGGCTTCGCGGTGTCCGCGCTGCTGCTCACGCTGGTGCACCGCACGCAGCGGGCGCACGGCTCGTTGCGCACGGACCGGTTGGTGGAAGCGGAGCTCCGGCGCGTGCACGCAGTGGAGAAGGAGGAGGACTCCTGATGCCGCTCTGGGGTCCTCTGCTCCTGCCGTGGGTGCTGGGCACGGTGCTGGCGTTCCTGGATGGACGCCGCGCGTGGGTGGCGTGGTTGGCCATCGCGGGGCTCGCGGGCACGCTCGTGTGCACGGTGTGGCTGTTGCCCCAGGCCTGGGGCTCGCAGGCGCCCCAGTTCGTCACGGGGGACTGGCCGGTGGGCGTGGGCATCCGCCTGCGAGCGGATCAGCTGTCCATCGTGTTCGCGCTGGTGTCCACGTCGGTGCTGCTGGGCACGCTCGTGTACGAGCACGTGGCCGGAGGCATCACGTCGCGCAGCTTCCCCGCCCTGGTGGTCTTCATGGGCGCGGGGCTCACGGGGGTGTTCTTCACGTCGGACGCGTTCAACTTCTACGTCTTCTTCGAGCTGGCGATGACGGCCGCGTTCGGGCTGGCGTCGTATGGAGAGAGGCCCCGGAACCTGCACGCGGCGTTCACCTTCGTGGTGGTGAACCTGATGGGGTCCACGCTGTTCCTCACGGCGGTGGTGATGCTGTACCTGACCACCGGCACGCTGGACATGCTGTCCATCATCGCGTGGGGACAGGCGCGGGAACCGTTCGCGTTGCTGGTGCCGGGCACGCTGCTGCTGTGCGCGTTCGGCGTGAAGCTGGGCTTCTTCCCGTTCCACTTCTGGGCGCCCGCGGTGTACCGGGACGCGGGCCCCACGGTGGCGGCGCTGCTCGCGGGAGCGCTGGCGAACATCGGCAGCTATGGGCTCTTGCGCTTCGGCGTGGACGTGATGCCGCAGGTGCTGGCGCAGGCCCGGCCGCTGCTGGAGATATTGGGCGCGGCGAGCATCCTCTACGGCTCCGTGCTGGCGCTCTCCCGGCGGGACACGCGCGAGGTGCTCGCGTACGCGTCCATCTCGCAGGCGGGGCTCATCATCGCCGCGCTGAGCCTGGCGGGCCGGGAAGGCCTGTGCGCGGCGGTGGCGCTGGCGCTGGCGGGCTCCGTGGACAAGACGGCGCTGTTCCTGGCGCAGGACCGGGGCGGCGAGCGGGCGCGCAGGGCCTACTCGGTGGCGGCCTTCAGCACGGCGGGAGTGCCGCCCACCGCGGGCTTCTGGTCCAAGGCCTGGCTGCTGCGAGCGGCGCTGGAGCAGGGGCATGCCTGGCTCGCGGGGCTGGTGGTGCTGGCGAGCGCCCTGTCGCTCCTGGCCCTCTTCCGCGCCTACCAGCGCGAGCGGTGGTTGAGGGAGGGCGCGGCCTTGCACCGGGGCACGGGAGCCGTGGTGTACGCGCTGTCCCTCGCGCTCATCGCCGCGGGCCTCTGGCCGGAGCCGCTCCTGCGCGCCGGACGCGACGCCATCCAGGGCCTGGGGACGCTGCCATGAGCCCGCTCACCCTGGTGCACATGCTGTCCCTGACGCTGCTGTACGCGCTGATGGTGGGCAGCTTCCATCCGGTGGACCTCGCGCTGGGCGCGGTGCTGTCCCTGGGGGTGATGCGCCTGTTCCCCCTGGCCGCCCTGCCGCCGGTCCTGAGTGCTCGCGAGCACTGGCGCCGCACGCTGCACCTGCCCCGCTTCGGCTGGGCCCTGGTCGTGCTGGTGACGCGGAGTTGTTTGCATGTGCTCACGGTCATCTTCGGCCCCGCCGACCGTGCGAATCACGCGGGCGTCGTGGAGGTCCCCATGGGCGAGCGCACCGCGCGCGGCGTGCAGGTGTCCTCGTGGGCCATGTCCCTGGCCCCGGGCACGGTGCTGCTGGAGCTGGACTGGAAGAAGCGCGTGATGCGCATGCACGCGCTGGACGCGTCGGATCCAGACAGGTTGATCCGGCAGCAGGACAACTTCTACCAGCGCTACCAGCGCGCGGTGTTTCCGTAGGGAGGCGGCCTGGATGCACGAGACCTTCTTCACCCTGGCCATCGTGTGGATGGTGGGCCTCCTGGGCGCCCTGGTGCTGCTGGCCTCGCGCCAGCGCTCCTCGGCGGACATGCTCATGTCCGTGGACACCCTGGGACTGGCCATCTGCGCGGTGCTGGCGCTGTACGGCGCGACACGCGGCGAGGCCGGCTACCTGGACGCGGCCCTGGTGCTGGCCCTGCTCTCCTACGTGCAGACCGTGGCCGGCGCCCGCTTCCTGCACCACGGCCGCACCTTCCACGATGAGGAGGACAGCCGATGATGTCCGCCGGGGTGCAGTGGGTGGCCGACGGCCTGGTGGCACTGGGCCTGTGCTTCATCACCGCCGCCATCATCGGCATGTACCGGCTGCCGTCGGTGCTCACGCGCGTGCACGCGGCGGGCGCGGTGCCCTTTGGCGGAGCGCTGGTCATCATCGGCGCCACGCTGGCGACGGCGGACGGCTGGCTCATCCTGCGAGGGCTGCTCGTCGCCGCGTTCCTGATGCTCACCATCCCCAGCTCCGCCCACGCCATCGCCTGGCTGGCGGAGAAGCGCCCGGAGCTCGCCCACGACAAGGGCCGGCGGCACCGGCACGAACCGGAAGGCCACGAGCGGCGGTAGCCGCCCGCACGCAGGCCCGCTCACGGGCGGGTGGAACGGGCACCCGGATGCCCCCGGACTCCAGGGGGCATCGCGGTCACTAGCTTGATGCGCGAGGGACCTCCACCCGCCCCTGTCCAGGAGCCTCGCGCATGAGCGCCACCGTCAGCGACTACCTCGTCTACCGCCTCATCCAGTGGGGTGTGCGCCGCATCTACGGATACCCGGGCGACGGCATCAACGGGGTGATGGGCGCGCTGGGACGCAACTCCGAGATGAAGTTCGTGCAGGTCCGCCACGAGGAGATGGCCGCCTTCGCCGCCTGCGCGCACGCGAAGTTCACCGGCGAGGTGGGCGTGTGCATGGCCACCTCCGGCCCGGGCGCCGTCCACCTGCTCAATGGCCTCTACGACGCGAAGCTGGACCACCAGCCCGTGGTGGCCATCGTCGGCCAGCAGGCCCGCACGGCCCTGGGTGGCCACTACCAGCAGGAGGTGGACCTCACCACGCTCTTCAAGGACGTGGCCAGCGAGTACATCACCATGGTGACCGTGCCCTCCGCCGTCCGCCACGCGCTGGACCGGGCCGTGAGAATCGCCCGGTGCGAGCGCACCGTGACGTGTCTGGTGTTGCCCAACGACTTGCAGGAGCAGCCCTATGAGCCGCCCCCGCGCAAGCACGGCACCGTGCACTCCAGCGTGGGCTACGCGTCCCCGCGAGTGATTCCCCAGGACGCGGACCTGCGCCGCGCCGCGGACGTCCTCAACGCCGGCAAGAAGGTGGCGATGCTGGTGGGCGCGGGCGCACTGGGCGCGGCGGACGAGGTGATGGAGGTCGCGGACCGGCTGGGCGCGGGCGTGTCCAAGGCGCTGCTGGGCAAGGCGGTGCTGCCGGACGCGCTGCCCTTCGTGACGGGCCCCATCGGCCTGCTGGGCACGAAGCCCAGCTGGGACCTGATGCAGGACTGCGACACGTTGCTGATGGTGGGGACCAGCTTCCCCTACTCGGAGTTCCTGCCACCGGAGGGCCAGGCGCGCGGCGTTCAAATCGACCTGGACGGCCGGATGCTCTCCATCCGCTACCCCATGGAGGTGGGGCTGGTGGGCGACGCGAAGGAGACGCTGCGCGCGCTCATCCCCCAGCTGAAGCGCAAGGAGGACCGGAGCTGGCGCGAGGGCGTGGAGAAGGGCGTGGCGCGCTGGTGGAAGGTGCTGGAGGCGCGCGCCATGACCGACGCGAACCCCCTCAACCCGCAGCGCGTGTTCTGGGAGCTGTCCCCGAAGCTGCCCGCGGACGTCATCCTCGCGGCGGACTCGGGCAGCTCCACCAACTGGTTCGCGCGCGACCTGAAGGTGCGCCAGGGGATGATGGCGTCCCTGTCCGGCAACCTGGCCACCATGGGCTGCGGCATGCCGTACGCGCTGGGGGCGAAGTTCGCCTTCCCGCACCGCCCGGTGCTCGCGGTGGTGGGCGACGGCGCCATGCAGATGAATGGCAACGCGGAGCTCATCACCGTGGCGAAGTACTGGAAGGAGTGGAAGGACCCGCGCCTCATCGTCCTGGTGCTCAACAACCGCGACCTGAACCAGGTGACGTGGGAGCAGCGGGTGATGGCGGGCGACCCGAAGTACGCCGCGTCCCAGGACCTGCCGGACTTCCCCTACGCGAAGTACGCCGAGTCCCTGGGCCTCAAGGGCCTCCGCGTGGACCGGCCGGACCGGCTCGCCGCCGCGTGGGATGAGGCGCTGGCCGCGGACCGGCCCGTCGTCTTCGAGGCCTATACGGACCCGGACGTGCCGCCCCTGCCGCCGCACATCACCGTGGAGCAGGCGAAGATGTTCGCCTCCGCCGTCGTGAAGGGCGACGCGGACGCGGGCGGCTTCCTCAAGCAGTCCATGAAGGAGGTGGTGGAGACCCTCCTCCCCCACAAGGGCAACAAGTCCTGAGGTGGGGCAGGGGCCCTCAGGCGTCCTGCTTGAGGGCCTCGGCCGGAGAGATGCGGGTGGCGGAGAGCGCGGGAATCCAGCTGGCCGCCAGCGCGGTGAGGAAGAGCAGCGCGGGGGCTCCCACGAAGATGAGCGGGTCGTGGGGCGTGATGCCATACAGCATCGCGGAGAGCGCGCGGGCCAGCAGCCCCGCGCCCAGCAGCCCCACGGCGAGGCCCAGGCTTGTGAGCCGCAGTCCCTGGGTCACGACCAGCCGGAGCAGTCCCCGAGGCGCCGCACCCAGAGCGCTCCGGATGCCCAGCTCCCGGGTCCGCTGCGTCACCCAGAAGGCCAGCAATCCATACAGCCCCACCGAGGCCAGGACCGCGCCCAGCAGCGCGAACGCCGCCAGCAGCCCGCCCAGCACACGCACCCGGGCGGAGCCGGCCTCCACCACGCGCTCCAACGGGCGGACGTTGAGCAGCCGCAGGTTCGGCTCCGCCGCGCGGACCTCCTCCTGTAGCAGC
This sequence comes from Corallococcus sp. AB011P, assembly GCF_003611605.1. NCBI lineage: Bacteria > Pseudomonadati > Myxococcota > Myxococcia > Myxococcales > Myxococcaceae > Corallococcus > Corallococcus sp. AB011P. The sequence continues at coordinate 83,929 of NZ_RAVX01000007.1, read as the reverse complement.
GCCAGCAACCGGGGCGCCGGCAGCGAGGACTTCACCGCCAGGTTCAGGCTCTTGCGCATGTCCTGGCCCAGCGGGACGTAGAGGTCCCCGGCTGGCGCCACCGAGACGCGCTCCATGGGCACGTCCCCAACGACGCCAATGACTTCCCGGGGCGCCGCGTCCCTGTCCAGTTGGAGCCGGACACCCACCGGGTTCCGGCCCGGGAGGTACCGGCGCGCGAAGGCCTCGCTGACGACCACCACGGGGGGATGGTCCGCTGTGTCGCCCGCGTCCATGAGGCGGCCCTGCTTCAACGCGATGCCCATGGCCTGGAACGCGCCCGCGCTGGCCGGCACGTAGCCGGCTCGGGGCGGCATCCCGGACGGAGGGGGCGCCCCCGCGACGTGGAAGCCCGCCGTCTCGCGCCAGACTTCACCGGAGAAGGGGAGCGCCGCGGTGAGCCCGGCCGCGTCCACGCCGGGGAGCGTCTCCAGCCGCGCGGTGAGCGCCTGGGCCAGGGCCGAGGCCCGGGCCTCGTCGGGGAACTGCTCCAGCGGGAAGAACACCTCCGCGACCGTGACGCGCTCGGGCTCGAAGCCCAGCGGCACGGCCTGGAGCTTCCACAGCGTGCGCAGCATGAGCCCCGCGCCCACCAGCGGCACCAGCGCCAGGGACAGCTGCGCGACGACCAGCGCCGAGCGCGCCCAGCCCAGGGACGTCGCGCCGCGCCCACCGCGCATCATCGGCGCGAGCACGGCCCGGGCCTCTCCGCGCGAGGCGTGGAGCGCGGGCAGCACCCCCACCAGCACCGCTGTCGCCAGCGACACGGCCGCCGCGATGCCGAGCAAGGAGGGCTCCAGCCCCGGGCCGCCGGACACGAACCAGCCTGGAATGAAGAGGGTGAGCAGTCCCCTCCCCCAGAGCGCGAGCAGCAACCCGCCCACGCCCCCGAACGCGGCCCGGACCGCGCTCTCCACGAACACCTGCCGGACCAGCTGCCACCGGGTCGCTCCCAGCGCCAGGCGCACCGACAGCTCGTGCATCCGCGCGCTGCCCCGCGCGAGCAGCAGGTTCGCGAGGTTCGAGCACCCCAACAGCAACAGCAGCACCGCCGCCCCGGCCGCGATCCGCAGCTGGGACAGGGATTGCTCGACGAAGTACGCGTGGAGGGGCTCCACGTGCACCCCCACCCGAGGCTCGCCCGGGACGGCCTCCGCGGCGAGCGTGAGCGGAAGCAATTCCCCCCGGGCCTGCTCCAGGGAGACGCCCGGACGCATCCGGCCCACGACGCGCAGCGCATTGCCTCCGTCGTGGAGCGCATCCATCGCCAGGGGCTTCCACGCCTCCACCTCCGGCTCGAAGCGGAAGTCCTCCGGCAGCACGCCCACGATGACGTGAGACAGGCCGTCCAGCAGGACGCTCCGGCCCAGGACGGCGGGGTCCGCCCCATACAGCCGCTGCCACAGCGCATGGGTCAGCACCAGCTCGCGGTCGCGGCCGGGAACCTCTCCTTCCGTCCCCCAGAGCCGCCCCAGGGCGGGCCGGACGCCCAGCAGGGGCATCAGCCCCGCGGAGGCGCGTCCCACGGTCAGCCGCGCCTCCAGCCCCGCTCCGCCCAGGAGCTGCTTCGCCACCCGCACGCCCTCGATGCCGGAGAAGCTCCGGGCCCCCTCGCGCCACGTGTTCCACACGGGCAGGCTCACGCGGGTGCGGTCCTTGTGCGGCCCGGCCCCCGCGCCCGGCGTCGTCGCCTGGAAGAGGCGGACCAGCTGCGCTGCCTCCGGATACGGCAGGGGTTGCCAGAGCACCGGGTACACGACACTGAAGACCGCGGTGGTCGCACCGATGGTGAGCGCCAGCGTCAACACGACGACCGCGGTGAAGAGCTTCTCCCGGGCCATCGAGCGCAACGTGCGCCGGACTTCGAGCAAGAGCATGGACCTGTGTCAGGGGTGGGGGACGAGGACGCGCGTGTAGCAACGAGGATGCCACGCACGGCCTTCCCCTGCCGGGCGGCTCACCCGGCCCCGGATGCCGACCGGAATTGGGAACGGCCGTCCCACTTCCGCGAAACGGCCTACTTCGTGAGCCAGCGCATCGTCGCCTCGGTGACCACGCCGAACAGGGCCGTCTGCGCGAACAGCCAGGCGTGCTCCTCGCGCGTCCAGGTGCTCTCCGCGGCCGTCGCCTTGAAGAGGGGAAAGGCCATGCGCTCGAACGCGAGCACCCCCAGGCCCAGCAGCACACCGCTGTGCGGCAGGGCCCACTTCGACGTGCGCATCCGCACCAGGCCCCAGCCCATCCCCAGCAGCGGGCCATAGCCCGCGCGCAGCGCGAACGCCCAGTTCGCGGCCTCCCGCCGGGACAGCTTCCGGCCGAACAGCCGGCTCAGCACGTGCCGCGCGATGTTGCGCGCGGAGTAGGGCGGCGGATGGCCCAGCGAGGCATTGCGCACGGCGACCAGCATGCCCAGGGCACCGGTGCCCACGGCCCCGGCGACATAGGCCGCGGCGTATGGATTCCTCATGGCCTACCCCTTCATCAGGTTGCGCATCACGAACCACAGGTTGGCCGGACGCTCCGCCAGCCGGCGCATGAAATAGGGATACCAGTGCTTCCCATACGGGACGTAGACACGCACCGGATGGCCGTCCCTCGCCAGCTGCTCCTGGAGGTCGCGCCGGATGCCATACAGCATCTGGAATTCGAAGGCGCCCTTGGGCAGATGCTGACGCGCGGCGTACTCCAGCGTGGCGTCAATCATCCGCTCATCATGCGTGGCGATGCCGTGATACACGCCGCTGTCCAGGAGGATGCGCATGCAGCGCACGAAGTTCGCGTCCACGTCCTTCTTGTCCGGGAAGGCCACGTCGGGACCCTCCAGGTAGGCCCCCTTGCACAGCCGGATGCGGACGCGCTCGGCGCACAGGGCCTTCGTGTCCTCCTCCGTGCGCTTGAGGTAGCTCTGGAGCACCGCGCCCACGTGCCGCTCGCCGAACTCCGCGTGCAGATCCCGCACGATGTCCAGGGTCGTCTGGGTGACGGCGCTCTCCTCCATGTCCACGCGCACGAACGAGTCCCGCGCCGTCGCGTCCGCCACCACCGCCCGCGCGTTCTGCAGCGCCAGGTTCCGGTCGAACAACAGACCGCACTGCGTGAGCTTCAGCGACACGTTGGCCCGCACGCCCACCTGGTCGATGCGCGCCAGCAGCCGCAGGTACTGCTTCACCTCGTCGCGAGTCTCCGGAGGTGAGCGCACCGCTTCGTTGAGGTGGTCGAAGCTGGCCATCAGCCCCTTCGCCGTGAGGGCCTTCACCGCGTCCACGGCTTCCTCCAGCGTCTCTCCCGCGATGAAGCGGGACGCCAGCTGTCGAAAGGGTTTGAGCCGCGTGGCCACGTCCTTCAGGTTGGACTGACGCGACAGGAACAGCAGCGCGGAGCGGGACAGCTGGTCTGCGGCGGTGGTCATCTGGATGTGTTCCCCCGCGACTAGAAATAACGCCTGCTCAGTCAGGGTGCCGCGACAGGAAGTCGGACACGCGTTCATTGAACGCTTCCGGGTGGCTCATGTACGGCAGGTGACTGGCCGCCTCCAGGAACTCCAGCCGGGCGCCTGGCACGTGCTCCGCCACGTCGCGCGCGGCCGCGGGCGGCACCAGCAGGTCCCGGCCGCCCTCGATGATGAGCGTGGGCACGCGCAGCTCCCGCAGCCGGTGCAGGAAGTCCGCGGCCAGGATGTCGCGCAGCCGCCGCATCAGCTCCAGCGGCGAAATGCGCCGGGCCTCGCGCACGATTTCCGCCCGCCCCTCCGCCGGCAGCCACCGGCCTCCCATGACCCGCGCCACCGTGGGCGCGAACACATACGCCAGCGGCCGGGGCGCCCGCACCAGCGTGGACAGCGACAACGCCAGCCGCCGCACCTTGCGCACGCTGGCCACCGGCGACACCAGCACCAGCGCCTTCACCCGCTGGGGGTGCTCCAACGCATACGCGATGGACAGCAGGCTGCCGTAGGAGGACCCCATCAACGCGAAGCGCTCCGGCAGCCCCGCCTCCGGGTGGTTGAGCACCGACAGGTTCCACTGCAGCGGTGTATGCGTCGCGGGCGTCTTCAGCGGCGGCGTCCACAACAGCAGGTTCCACGCCTGGGCCAGCGGCTCCATGGGCGCGAAGGACCGGCCACTGGCGCCCAGCCCCGGAAGACAGACCACCGTGCGTGATACATCCCTGTTGCCCCCGGGAAAGGTGAACAGGCGTACCGGCGTGCCCCGGACGGCGCGCTCCTCGCAGTCCAGCCGCTCATAGCCGCGCTGGATGTCTTCCACGTCCGGCACCAGCGGCGGCGTGCGGGGCGGGGAGGGGACGGGAGTGGCGGCGGTATCAAGCATGACAGGCTCTCAGCAGCAGGCGCCGGACGCTGGCGGCCACGCGGTCCCGGAAGGCTCGCACGCGTGACTCCGACGCACCCGACGGCGGCGGTTCATGGGGTTCACCCACGGCGAAGGTTAGTTGAACTGGCAGCGGCAGGGGGCCCAATCCCATCACCAACGGCATGCGGTATTTGTCCTCCGCGGCCAGGCGCACACACCACCGGTCCTCGTCCGGAGGCCAGAAGAAGGTGTCATCCACCCCGAAGCCGGCGAAGGGCACCACCGGCACCCCGGCCTGCATGGCCAGCCGGACGAAGCCCAGCGCGCTCTCCCACCGGAGCTGGTAGCGGCCCTGACTGCGTTTGAAGGTCTCCCGCGCGCCGCCCGGATAACAGACGACCAGCTGCCCCTCCCGGAGCGACCGGAGCGCGTTCTCCCGCGTCCCCTCCACCCCGCCCAGCCAGGGCAACACCGTGCGCACGAGGGGAATCTTGAAGAATCCCCGCTCCGCGAGCCCCAGCGGATAGCGCCCCGTGGCCCGGTGCAAGAGGTGGAAGAAGGCGGGGGTCTCGTATCCCCAGACACCGTGATTGCCCACGAGCAGCAGCGGCCCATGTCTGGGCAAATGTTCAGCTCCCACCAGCCGGGCGCGGTGATAGCGCGCGGACAGGGCGGCGCCGCCCTCCGCGAAACGGAAGACGGCCTGCCGGACGCGGGTGAGTGGGTTTTCCACGGTGGAGCCAAGATGCAGCCGCCCTCGCATGCCGGCACCCCGACACCAGGCGGCCGGGCAGGGGCTCCACCGCCGCCATCACCGGAAAAGGGCATGCACGCCAGCAGGCTGCCTTTCGCGGCGGGGGGATGGGTGCGGTTGTCTGCTCCCGGAGCCGTGCTGATGCTTGGGGGCATGGCCGGCCCGTTCGACATCCTCCTTCATCAACACCGCGAACTGGAGGAGCTGCTGGCGCGGCTGGCTTCGGAGGCGGACACAGAGGAGGTGACTCACGGTCAGGAGGCCCTGGCCCGCCTCCTTCGCCTGCACTCCCGCCTGGAGGAGCGCTGCGTCCAGCCGCTGCTGACACGCGTGGAGGGCCGCACCCGCGCCCGGGAGGAGGCCGAGGACCACCTCACCCTGCGTGAGCTGATGGAGGAATTGCAGGAACTGACGCCTCGCGGCGTCGAGTGGCAGGCGCGCCTTTTCACGCTGGAGGATCAGGTCGTGGCGCATGTGCAGGCCACCGAACACGGGGTGCTCCCCCGCCTCTCCGCGTCTCTAGACGCGGAGGAATTGGACGAACTGGGACACGACCTCGCACTGACGTACGAGGAACTGCTGGATCGCTCGCAGCAGCCCCCCGCCCCCGGTCGGGGAGCGTTGTTGGAACCCCTGCATTGGGATGCGTGAGAAGCGCCTGAAAGCGTCGCCGAGACCCATTTCCCGGGCCTTTCTCGCCTGCTGATACGCAGTGGCGTCACAACTTTTTATCGCTTCCTTCGACAATTGCCTTTCTGGAAGGTATTGGTAGTCCGGCGTGCCGGTTCACGCCAAGGCAATGCTCCCCCCTTAAACCGAGGATTGGTCGAAATGTCAGTTGACAAGGCGTTCCGCGAGATGATTCGCAACGAGATTGAAGTCCAGCTCAAGCCCCTGCGCGACGTGGTGTCTCGTCTGGAGTCGGGCACGGCGGACCTGGATGCGCTGCGCAGCGTGGCCGAGCGGCTGGCGCCCCTGGCTCAGGTGGTGGGCCCCCTCTTCGGCGCGAACGCGCCCGCGGCCGGCAAGCCCGGTCGTCGTCCCGTGGGTCGTCCCGCGGGCCGTGCGGCGGTGAGCGCGCCGGTGGCGGCGGTGGGTGGCAAGCGCCGGGGCCGCAAGCCGGCGGCGGTGGAAGGCGGCGCCCGTGAGTGCGCCATCAAGGGCTGCGGCAAGCCCAGCCGCACCAAGGGCTACTGCGCGGCGCACTACCAGAAGCTGCGCATGCTGGAGAAGACCAACCGCCGTCCTTCCGAGTGGTCGGACTACGCCAACCCCAACAGCGTGGAGGACATCAAGCTGCCCCGTGGCCGCGCTGCCTCCAAGGCGCTCGCGGAAGCCGCTCAGAAGAACGCTTAAGCAGTTTCAGTCGCCCCGGCCCGGGCATACAGGTGGACCGCGTCCTTCCGTCTGGGAGTACGTGGCTGGATTGACCGCGCGGAGGATGTGCTTGCGCCGCGAGGGGGTTGGTGTGCATGAGTGCCCGGGCCATGAACAAACGCGACCTGGAGCCTGGAATCGTCACGGACCTCGCGGGCCGGACGACCTATGGCGATTACCTGCAGTTGGACCGCCTCTTGTCCGCGCAGGTGCCCCGTTCCCAGCCTCCCCATCACGACGAGTTGTTGTTCATCGTCCAGCACCAGACGAGCGAGCTGTGGATGAAGCTGCTCATCCACGAGCTGTCCGCCTGCATCCGTTACATCCAGGCGGACCGGCTGGAGCCGTCGTTCAAGATCTTCGCGCGCGTCGCGCACATCCAGCGGATGCTCTTCGAGCAGTGGAGCGTGCTGGAGACGCTCACGCCCAACGAGTACCTGGAGTTCCGCGACACGCTGGGACACGCGTCAGGCTTCCAGAGCTTCCAGTACCGGGCGCTGGAGTTCCTTTTGGGCAACAAGGACGACGCGGCGCTGGGGCCCTTCAAGCACGTGCAGGGCGTGCACGCGGAGCTGGACCGCCTGCTGGAGTCGCCAGGCATCTACGACGAGTTCCTGCGTCACCTGGCGCGCATGGGCCACGACATTCCCAGAAGCCACGTGGAGCGCGACTGGCGTCAGCCGTATGAGAAGAGCCCCCAGGTGATGGAGGCGTTCCGGCGCATCTACGAGGACACCGAGAAGCACTGGGACGCGTATGAGATGTGCGAGAAGCTGGTGGACACGGAGGAGCGGTTCCAGCTCTGGCGCTACCGGCACATGATGACGGTGATGCGCATCATCGGCTTCAAGCAGGGCACGGGCGGCTCGTCGGGCGTGGGCTTCCTGCGCAAGGCGCTGGACCTGCGCTTCTTCCCGGAGCTGTGGGATGTGCGCACGGCCCTGACGCCGCCCGCGAAGCCCCGGGGCGTCTGAGGGCTCCATCCGCCCCGCTCGTGCCCCCGCATGCTCCGCGGACCGGCAGGGGCGGGGTGCCAGCCGGGGCGCGGGCTCCCTAGCTTGGGAGAGGTCAAATCCTCTCAACGTGCGAAGGAGCCACCATGGGTGAGCACGAAAGCCCCCGGAAGGAACCGCAGCTTCCGGAAGACGAACAGAAGAACAAGCGTCAGGCGGGAGACCGCCCTGTCCCCACGCCCGGCCACATTGGCAACCTGCCGGACAACGGCGAGGGCCCGGGTGGCATTGGCATCAAGCTGCCCGAGGGCGGCGGCGACTGAGTGAAACATTCGGAAATGTTTCAGGCCCGGGGGCCCTTCCGGGGCTCCCGGCCGCCGGGGTACACGTGTCAGACGGGCATGAGAGTGTCCGGGCATGTCCCTACCTGCTAGGTTGCTCGTCCCAGAGATGACCCGAAAGCCCGCCACCTACGCCGACCTGGAAGCGCTCCCCTCGAATCAGGTGGGGGAGATCGTCAATGGGGAGCTGTACGCGAGCCCCCGGCCGGCGTCGCGGCATGTGCTCGCGGCGTCGCATCTGCAGGGGGAACTCCACGGTCCCTTCGACCGGGGCCGTGGAGGACCCGGAGGGTGGATCATCCTCACCGAGCCGGAGCTGCACCTGGGCAAGGACGTCCTGGTGCCGGACCTCGCGGGTTGGCGCCGGGAGCGGATGCCCAGGGTGCCCGACGTCGTAGGCTTCACGATGGCGCCGGATTGGCTGTGCGAGGTGCTGTCCCCGTCCACGTCCCGGTTGGACCGCTTCCGGAAGCTGCCCATCTACGCCCGCGAAGGGGTCGGACACGTCTGGTTGGTGGACCCGCTTGAGCACACGCTGGAGGTCTTCCGGCTGGAGAGCGGCCACTACCTGCTGCTGGGGACCTACGTAGACGAGGAGATCGTCCACGCGGAGCCATTCGAGGCGCTCGCGCTGGAACTTCGCGTCTTGTGGGAGGACATCGCGGAGTAGGCTCTTCCGCACCATGTCCGCGCCCGCCGGAATGACGCTGCTCTTCGAACAGGCCCACATCCTCTGCTACCGCACGTTCGACATCGCGGAGGAGATCGACCTGGAGCGCGCGCGCAAGGCGCTCACGGAGGACTCGCGCCGCTTGAAGCTGTCGCGCGAGAACAGCCAGTACATCCAGCTGCCCAACCCGCCCGTGGCCTATGAGCTGGGCCGCCGGCCGCTCGCGCTGCGTGACGGTCCCGTCACCGTGGACGCCACCGCGCGCCTGTTCGACCATGGCGCCGCGTCCATCATCCTGCGCGTCCCCGTCGCGTCCGGCACCACCTGGGAGACGCTCACCCAGGTCGCGGACGAGCTCTATGACAGCCAGGCCCTGGAGGACCTGGCGCGGGAGCTGGTGGAGGGCGTGCGCCGCACCATCGCCTCCGCCGTGCAGGGGCCGCACCTCTGGGACCAGAGCGAGAGCTACACCGTCATCTTCGCCGAGCGCATCCAGGGCAATCCTTCCGCGGAGGAGCTGTTCCAGAGCGCGGACATCGCGCGGCTCCTCTTGGGAGAGAGCACCGCCGCGCCGCTCGCGCCGCGCGAGCGCGAGGCCGTCACCCAGGTGCGCTTCAGCTACACCGCCCATGACCTGGTCGTCGTGGACTGGAACAGCGCCTTCGTCTACGAGCCGTCCGGCTCGCGCGACATCCCGGACCTGTTGGAGATCGCCAACGCGCAGCTCCTGGAGTTCCGCTACTACGACGAGCGGTTGGACAAGCACATCGCGCGCATCCACGACGAGGTGCAGGCGCGCAAGCCCGGCTGGCTCACCCTGTTCCGCAGCCCGTACCGCAACCTGGCGCGCGAGACGCTGGGCACGCTCGTGGACCTCAACGAGTTCGTGGAGCGGGTGGAGAACAGCCTGAAAATCATTGGCGACTTCTACCTGGCCAAGGTCTACGAGGGCGCCGTGCGCCGCCTGCGCATCCCCGCGTGGCAGGCCTCCGTCACGCGCAAGCAACAGCTGCTCGCGCAGACCTATGGCCTGCTCAAGGGCGAGGTGGACATCGACCGCTCGCACGTCCTGGAGGTGATGATCGTCGCGTTGATCATCCTGGAGATCGTCCTCGCCTTCGGCCGCGTGTTCCAGCACTGACGGCGAGCCGGCCCGGGACGCCGCGCGGTGCTCTCTTTGGACCGTCCGAAGGGACGACGGTCCCGTCGGATGGGGGACGTGAGGGAGGGGAGAAGACGGGGTGAGGGGTTCGCGGCGGCCGGGGTTGCGCTACGCTCCGCGGACGGGTGTGTGACGGAGGCTTCCGCGTGAGTGCATCAAACCCCCTCTTCGGTGATTTGTTGCTCAAGCTGGGCGTCGTCACACCGGGTCAGGTTCAGGAGGCGCTCGCGCTGCAGGCCCTCACCGGCCAGCGCGTGGGAGAGGCGCTCATCTCCCTGGGCTACGTGTCGCGCGAGCAGATTCAGGACGCATTGGGAGAGGCCCTGGGCTTGAACCACGAGAAGGGGCCCGCGCAGCCGCCCCTGGGCGAGCTGCTGGTGGGGCTCAAGTACGTGACGCTCGCGCAGCTGGACGAAGCGCTGGCGCGGCAGCGGCGCGACGGGCGGCGGCTGGGAGAGATTCTCGTCGAGCTGGGCCACTGCACGTACAAGCAGATCTACGAAGCGCTGGGCGTGCAGAACCGCATCGTCGGCCGGCAGGACCTGCCACGTCCCGCGACGGAGGGGCGCCGCCGCGTGGTGGTGGTGGACGACAGCCCCCTGGCGTGCGCGTTCGTGCAGGAGGGGCTGGTGGCCCTGGGCTACGAGGTCCTCTGCTTCCAGGACCCGTACGAGGCGCTGGAGGGCATGGGGCGGCTGCAGCCCGCCATCGTGCTGAGCGACCTGGAGATGCCGGGGCTGGACGGCGTGGAGCTGTGCCGGCGGCTGAAGGAGGGCCCGCGCAGCGCCATCCCCGTCATCATGCTCACCGCCAACGACCGGGAAGCGGAGCGCGTGCGCGGCCTGCGCGCGGGCGCGGACGACTACGTGAACAAGTCCGCGTCCCTGGACGAGCTGGCGGCGCGCATCGAGAGCGTGGTGCGCCGCACGGACGAGACGGAGCGCATGCGCAAGCTGTTCGCGCGCTACACGTCCGACGCGGTGGTGGAGGAGATCCTCAAGAGCGCGGACGCGGCGGTGCTCGCCGGAGAGAAGCGCGAGGTGACGGTGCTGTTCGCGGACATCCGCAACTTCACCGGCCTGGCGGAGAGCCTGCCTCCCGAACAGGTGGTGGCGGTGCTCAACCAGGTGCTGGGCCGGCTGTCGGACGCGGTGCTCACCTGCGGCGGCACGCTGGACAAGTTCCTGGGGGACGGGCTGATGGCCGTCTTTGGCGCGCCGGTGGGCCGCCCGGACGACGCGCTCCGGGGCCTGCAGTGCGCGAAGATGATGATGGAGGCCGTGGCGGAGCTGCGCGCCGTGGCGGAGGCCGAATGGGTGGCCCACGGCCGCGAGGGCCGGCCCCTGGTGCTGGAGCTGGGCGTGGGGTTGAACTCGGGCGTGGTGGTGTCCGGCAACATCGGCGGCGCGATGCGGGCCGAGTACACCTGCATTGGCGACGCGGTGAACGTGGCCGCGCGGCTGTGCGCGCTGGCCGGGCCGGGGGAAATCCTGGTGGGCGAGCGCACGCGCGAGCTGGTGGACGCGAACGAGACCGCCTTCGAGGACCTGCCGCCGGTGCGCTTGAAGGGCAAGCAGCAGCCGGTGCCGCTTTACCGCGCCCTCTGACGCGGTAGGGTGGGCGGGCCATGGCCGCCACCTCCTCCTCGTCCGCTGTCCCCGAGAAGTCCCGCCGCTCCCCGCTGCCCTGGGTGGCGGTGGTGTTCGGGCTGGCGCTCGTCGTGGCCCTGGTGCTCACCGCCTTCCGCCGCCGCGACCCCGAGCAGGCCCAGCAGATCCACGCCGACTTCACCCTCATCCTGGGAGCGCTGGAGCGCTACCAGGCCGACCACGGGGGGCAGCTGCCGGAGGAGGGGAGCCTGGACGAGATGCTGGTGCCCCGCTACCTGAACGCCGTGCCGCGGGACCCCTGGGGCCGGCCCTACCAGTACGCGAGCAGCTCGCAGGGCGTGTTCCTGTCCTCCTTCGGCCGCGAGAACCAGCGCGGCGGCGCGGGCGACAACCAGGACCACACCAACCACGACGGGCACCAGCAGCTCCTGCGCTAGGGAGGGCCCCGCCGCCGGGACGCCCCACCCCGCCAGGCAGGCAGGCCGGCATGCGCGGGCCGCGCGTCACCGGGTGTCCGGCGTGCGCATCCTTGGTGACGGGGGAGGCTCCAGCGGGCATCGCCTCCTCGGGGGGCCCCGCCATGGCCATCATCTGCGCAACCAACCTGTCCGCCGACGCCGCGCACGCGGCCACCGTCGCGGCGGCGCTCGCCGGCCGCCTGGGAGAGCCGCTGCTGCTCCTGGGGGTGGATGACGAAGTGCCGGACGCGGAGTCCCCGGACGCCCTGTCCGCGGCGGAAGGGGGGCTGGCCGCGGAGGCCGCGCGCCTGAGGCCGCTCGCGCGCATGGTGGAGCCGCGCATGCAGCGGGGCGCCTCCGTGGAGACGCTGCTGGGGGACGAGGAGTGCCGCAGCGCCCGGCTGGTGGTGGTGGCCGCGGAGGGCTGGCGCACGTCCCCCTGGCGCAAGACGTCCCTGGCGGAGCGCCTGGCCCGCCACGGCTGCGCCCCGGTGCTGGCGGTGCGCCGGGACACGGCGCTCCTGGACTGGGCCCGCGGCCGGCGCCGGCTGCTGGTGATGGTGGGCGTGGACCCCCGCTCCGCCACGTCCGACGCGGCCATCACCTTCCTGCGGGAGCTGCGGCGCGTGGGCGGGTGTGACGTGCTGGCCGCTTACGTGTGCTCGCCGCTGGAGGAGCGCGAGCGGCTGGGCATCCACACCCCCGTGCACGTGGAGCGGCTGGACGCGCGCGAGCGCACCATGGAGGGGCTGGAGCCGCTGGTGGAGCGCGTGCTCCATCGCGAGGTGCGCGAGCGCCTGGGCGACCTGGAGGGCGAGGGCAGCGTGGAGGTGGTGCTGGAGCCCGGCTATGGCCGCCCGGCGGACCACCTGCTGCACGTGGCCCACGCGCGCAGCGCGGAGCTGACGGTGGTGGGCATGCACCTGCGCGGCGGCGTGCAGCGGCTGTGGCACGGCTCCGTGTCGGAAGGCGTGCTGCGCCGCGCGGAGCGCTCCGTCGCGTGCATCCCTCCTGGGGCGCGCGAGCCGCGCCGGTTTCCTCCGCCCCGGAGCGCGCTGGTGCCGGTGGACTTCACCCTCGCCTCCGGACAGGCCATCGCGCAGGCGTGCTCGCTGGTGGGGCCGGGAGGCCGCGTGCACCTCTTGCACGTGCACCGGCTCCGGGGCCGCGAGCGGGGCCCCCGGGACTTCCACGGCGTGCTCCCGGAGCCCAACGGCGAGCAGGACCGGGTGCTGCGGCGGCTCTGGGCGCAGGTGCCCGGGGACACGGTCGCGCAGGCGGTGCACTGGAGCGTGGAGGGGGTCAGCGGGGACGACGTCGCCGTCGCCATCTGCCAGGCCACGGAGCGCGAGGGCGTGGACCTGGTGTGCGTGGGCACGTCCGCCCACCGCGAAGTGGTTCCGGACGTGCTCGAGGAGGCGGTGGCGCGCGAGCTGGTGCTGCGCTGCCGCCGGCCCGTGATGGTGGTGCCTTCGGTTTGACCCGGGAACGGGCGTCCAGTGGAGGGGCTCCTCGCGGAACGGGTCCCTGGTTTTTTCCCACGCGTAAGGGATTGAACAGGCGACCCTGGAGGGCGTTAGACTTTGGGAGGACCCGCTTTCCCAGAAGGGTAGGGCATCCCGTGGCTCTTCGCGGTTATCGAGAAGAGGACCTCGTCTCCAACCGTGCATCGCTGCTCATCCACGGAGGCACCGAGGATGAGCGCAGGGCCTGGGCGGAGGAAGCCGCGCGCAACTTCGGCGTTCCGCTCACGGAGGTGCGCCAGGCCCCGGAGCTGGCCGGAGCGCTCCGTCAGCCCAACGGCGTGGTGTTCATCGCGGACGCGGGGAAGCTGCCGCTGGACGCCCAGGGCCTCATCCTGCGCTGCCTGCAGATGCAGGAGGAGCGGCCCAAGGTGGTGGTGGGCGTGTCCGGCACGGCGATGGCCGCCCTCACCCGGGGCACGCTGCGCGAGGACCTGCACTACCGGCTGAACCAGGCGCAGGTGGACCTGCAGACGGACGGCCTGCGGGACGCGCTCAAGCGCCGCTGGGCGCAGCAGGCGGAGCAGCTGGCCGTGCGCGCCGCGGCGCTGAAGGCCGCCGAGGAGAAGGAGCGCGCCGCCGCCGCGGCCCGCCGCCCCGGCTCCGTCACCCGCATCCTGCCCAAGCGCAAGGCCGCGGCCCCCGTTCGCAAGGGCGCGCCCCGCAACGCGGTCCGCTGAACCCCGGGGCTTCCCAGGGTAGGGCGTGGGGCCGCCCGGGGCGGGGAATGGGTACTACTGGAAAGATGGGCTAGAGTTGTTCCCAGCCGTCTTTCCTCTCCTCTCCGGAGCGAAACCGCAATGTCCCAGCAAGCCCCTGGCAAGAAGCGTGGTCTGTCCCGTCCCGTGGAAGTCGTTCGCGCGGAGCTCCTCAAGGATCCCGAGACGAAGCGCATCGCGGATGCCGTGGGCATGAAGCTGGAGGACTACGTCGAGCTGGTGCTCGAGTACGCGCAGGACAAGGACAAGGAGCCCATGCTCAACGTCGTGTCCGACGAGGAGCTGAAGGCGAACGGCTTCCCCGTGCACACGGTGGATGAGGTCGGTGAGTTCCTGGTCGCGGGCGCCAAGGGTGAGCTGCCCGGCCAGGGCAACCCCTTCGCCAAGTCCGAGTTCGAGGCCGGCAAGGGCGCCGGCGCCGGCGCCGGCAAGCCCAGCCTGAACCCCACGGGCGAGGCCCCCAAGGCGCCCCAGGACGAGGCGAAGCGCCAGGAGCTGATGGACCAGCTGAAGAAGGGCGGCGGCGGAACCCGCAGCTGAAGCTCGCCCGGAATCCCCGTGAAATAGATCGGAAAATGAGGAGGAAACATTTTCCTCCCCCCTCCGAGAATCCTTTTGAAGCTTCACTCCGGCACACACTCTCCAAACCACTTTAAGCAGGGGGTATCACCATGGGCGGCATCGGCAAGGTTGTCAGCAGCGTCGCGAAGACGGTCGGCAAGATCGCGGGCGGCGTCGCGAACATCGCGGGCAAGGCGCTGAACTTCGTGCAGAACCCCATGGGCGCCATCGCCGGCGGCCTGAAGGGCATCGCGGGCGGCCTCCTGGACAAGCTCCCGTTCGGCCTGGGCAACCTGGCGAAGCCGTTCGTCGACAAGTTCATCGACTCCGGCGCGTCCCTGCTCGCCAAGGGCCCCCTGGCCGGTCTGTCCCAGCTGACCAAGTTCGCCCCCACCGTGAAGTCCATCGCGGACATCGCGACCACCGTGAAGCAGGGCGCGGACCAGGTCGGCGCGCTGGCCTCCCAGCCCGCGCAGCAGAACGTGCAGAACCTGTTCGCCCACGCCCAGGCGGCGCTCATCAACTGAGTTTCCCGCTGAAGCTGGCGTGACTCAGGCACGAGGGCCGGTACTCACCGCGAGGTGGGAGCCGGCCCTTCGGCTTTGCGGGCCAACGCCGCGCGAGGCACCAGGGCCGGTCCCCGTCCGTCATGGGCGGGGCGCCGGCCCTTCGGCGTTGAGGGCTCCGGTGCCGGCTTCGATGCCGGCTCCGTTACGGGCTCCGGTTTCGGCTCCGTTACGGGCACGGCGCCGGGGTGGAACGCGACCCGGAGTGTCGCACCCGGAGTATGGGCGCGATCAGGAAGTGGCGGGGCTCAGCCTTCTTCGCGGGTGATGCGGAAGGCGTCGGTCTCCAGCTTCTGGGTCGCCTCGGGGTCAGCGCTGTCGTAGTAGCCGCGGATCTCCCCGGTGCCGTCCACCAGCACGAAGTGGGTGCCGTGGAAGATGGAGAGCAGGTCGTCCTCGGGGGCGCCGGCCTCGCGGCCCATGCTGATCTTGAAGCCCTGGACGATGGTGTCCTTGAGGGTGGCGTAGTCGCCGGTGAGGAAGTTCCAGCGGGTGAAGTCCGCTTTGTACTTCTGCCCGTACTCGGCCAGCCGCTCCGGGGTGTCGTAGGCCGGATCCACGGAGAAGGACACCAGCTGGAGATCCGTCCCCAGCTTCGCGGTGTGCTCCTGCACGCGCGCCATCTTCTGCGTGAAGACGGGGCAGACGGTGGGGCAGCGGGTGAAGATGAAGTTGGCGATGAACGGGTGGCCGCGGAGCTGCTTCGACCCGAAGGGCTGTCCGTCCTGCCGCGTGAAGGTGAAGTCCGGCAGCGCGCCCAGGCGGGGCGGCGGCTGGGAACGGCCCTGCACCAGGTCGTGGACCGCCACCCCCATGAAGCCGAGCGACGCCACGGCGATGCCCGCCCAGAGCCACGAGCGGCGGACGGGACGGGAGCGGGGGGCGGACGGAGTGGTGGGCGATTCGACGGACATGCGTCGGCACGTACGGCATCAGCGGGGGGCGCACAAGCGCCGGGCCGGCCGGGGTAGGGGCTGGCCGCATGCGAGGCATGAGGGAGAGTGGCCGCTTCAGGGCGGACGGGGTGCTGCTTGAGGGGACGTTGGGTGCGTGCTAGCCCGGAGGCCATGCCCCATGCCCTCTTCCAGCCCCTGGGTGGACGCACTTCGCCGGGCGGGTGGGGAGGCTTCCGGTCGCTGGCGGGGAGGCTCTTCCGGAAGTCCGGGCCGTGGCTCGGGCTCGTCGGGGGGCTGGTGCCGGCGGCGGCGCTAGCGTGCCCCTCGTGCACGGCCCGGGCGCCGGAGTCTCCGGGTGGGGCAGGCGAACTGCTGCTGGCGCTGATGCTGGTGCCCTTCGCGCTGGTGGGCGTGGGGCTCTGGGCGGCCTGGCGGGCGGGGCGAGTGGAGCGGGCTTCGGCCCCCGTGGAACAGGAGCATCCGTGATGGCGGAGTCCCCGGCGTTGTCCCCGTCGTCCGCGAGCGACGTCGCGCCGCCGGATGCGCAGGCGCCCCTGGCGGTGCCGCCCGCGCGTGGCGCCTGGAGCCTGGCGCCGCCGGAGAACGCGAGCGCGACGGGCGACCGCATCGACGCGCTGCTGGCCACGAGCCACGGCTTCGACATGGCGCTGGCGGCGGTGATGCTCGGGTGGATGTTGCTGGCGGTGGCGCGCTTCCGGGGTGCCCGGAAGGTGGCGCCGGACGGGGGCACGCGGCGCTCGCGGGCGTGGGTGCTGGGGCTGGCCGTGGGCGTGTTCGCCGTGGTGGATGGGACGCTGTTCCTGGGCTCCCAGGGCTACCTGGACGACGTGCTCTGGAACTTCCGCGTCCCCACGGAGGATCCGCGCACGGTGCGCATCCAGATCAACGCGCACCAGTGGTCGTGGGAGGCGCGGTACGCGGGCGCGGACGGGGCGTTTGGCACGAAGGACGACGTGGTCACGTGGAACGACCTGCGCGTGCCGGCGGACGTGCCCGTCTGGGTGCAGTTGGTCTCCACGGACGTGGTGCACGGGTTCGCGCTGCCGGCCTTCCGCGTGAAGCTGGACGCCATTCCGGGCCGCGTGAACCAGACGTGGTTCCAGGCCGCTCGCGAGGGCGCGTGGGAGGTGGCCTGCTACCAGCACTGCGGCACCAGCCACTACCGGATGCGCGGCATGCTGACGGCGCTGTCCCCGGAGGCGTACGCGGCGTGGCTGCGCGAGGCGAGCCTCAAGGCGGAGCAGGGCTACGACCCGGATGACACGGCGGCCCACTGGGGCTGGGTGTGGAGGACGCCATGAAGGCGGGGGCGCTGCTGAAGTCGCTCTGGACGACGGACCCCCAGCGCGTGGCGCGGCAGTACCTGTGGGGCGGGTTCCTGTTCCTGCTGATAGGTGGCCTCTTGGCCATGCTCATCCGCTTCCAGTGGGCGTGGCCCGGGCAGCCGGTGCCGGGGCTCGCGTGGGTGCTGCCCGAGTCGAAGGGCGCGCTGACGCCGCCCACGTATACGGCCGTGTTCACGATGCACGGCCTCCTGATGATCTTCTTCGCGGTGACGCCGCTGCTCTTCGGCGCGCTGGGGCACTTCGTGCTTCCGCTGGCCATCGGGTCGAAGCAGATGGCGTTCCCCCGGCTGTCGCCGTTCGGCTTCTGGGCCTACGCGGTGGGCGGCGCGCTGATGCTGGTGTCGTTCGTGGTGCGGCTGGGACCGGCGAGCGCGGGGTGGACGTCGTATCCCCCTCTGGCGACGCCCGCGTTCACGCCAGGGCTGGGGCAGACGCTGGTGACGGTGGCGGTGCTGTGCGTGGGCGTGTCCGCGTTCCTGTACGGGCTCAACTTCGTCGTCACGGTGGTGCGCTGCCGCGCGCCGGGGATGACGTGGGACCGGCTGCCGCTGGTGGTGTGGGGGCTGTTCTACGGCGCGGTGCTCAACGTGCTGTTCGTGCCGGTGCTGGCGGCGGCCACGGTGCTGCTGCTGTTGGACCGGGTGGCGGGCACGCAGTTCTTCATCGCGGGCGCGGCGGCGGTGGGCGGGGGCGGCGACCCGGTGGTGTACCAGCACCTGTTCTGGCTGTTCGGCCACCCGGAGGTCTACATCCTCATCCTGCCCGCGTGGGGCATGGTGGGGGACTTCGTGGCGTTCTTCAGCCGCAAGCCCGCGCACGGCTACCGGCTGACGGCAGGGTCCATGGGCGTGGTGACGGCGCTGAGCGGCGCGGTGTACGCGCACCACCTGTTCACCAGCGGGATGGCGCCGGTGCTGGGGCGCACGTTCATGGTGCTGACGCTGCTGATTTCATTGCCGGCGCAGGTGATGTTCCTCAACTGGCTGATGACGCTGTGGCGGGGCAGCGTGCGGCTCACGTCGCCCATGCTCGCGGCGCTGGCGACGATGGTGGTCTTCGGCCTGGGCGGCATCACGGGACTGGCGCTGGGAGCGGTGGCGACGGACGTGCCGCTGCACGGGACGATGTGGGTGGTGGGCCACTTCCACCTGACGATGGGCGCGGCCAGCTTCCTCGCGGTGTTCGCGGGGCTCTACTTCTGGTTCCCCCGCATGTACGGGCGCGCGTTGGACGAGCGCATGGCCAAGGTGCACGTGCTCTTGAGCGCGGTGCTGTTCATCGCCGTCTTCGGTGGACAGCTGGTGGCGGGCTACGCGGGGCAGTTGCGGCGGCTCTATGACCCGTACCAGTACACGTTCCTCGCGCACCTGCTCACGTTGAACCGGTGGACCAGCTGGGCCGCGTTCGCGTTGGGCGCGGTGCAGCTGGTGTTCGTGGTGAACCTGGTGCGGACGCTCAAGTGGGGCCGGGCCGCGGAGCCGAACCCGTGGCAGGTGGGCACGCTGGAGTGGATGGACGCGGGCCCTGGCGCCGTGGTGCTGCGCGGGCCGCATGCGCTGTCGCAACCGGAAGTACAGGAGCAACTGGGTCGCGATTGGATTGGTCAGGCGGAGCCGATGCCCTCGGGCGTGTCCGTGGCGGAGCCGGTGGTTCCGCCGGTGCCCGGGGTGGAGGGCGCCGGCTAGCGGTGCTCCCAGAGGTCCACGCCGCCGGCGCCGCCTTCGGGGAAGCGGCGGATGAAGCGCTGCTTGAACCAGGGGCGGCTCTCCGGCGTGAGCTGCCAGGTGCCCCGCCAGCCGAGGACGACGAAGCGGCAGGCGCCCAGCGTGATGCGCAGGGCCTGCTGGGCATCGGAGGAGGAGAGGGCCTCGTCGGTGGTCTCGAAGCGGTCGCCGGTGCTCATGGCGTCCTGGAGCATGGTGGCGTAGCCATCCACGATGGGCGTGGCGCCCATGGGGAGCCGGCCCGCCGCGAGCGCCCAGCCGGGCTCGAAGGAGAAGAGGCACGCATTGGGAGGCACGTCCGCGCGGATGTGCTTCGCGAGCGCCACCACGTCCGGGGCCTGCAGTTGGGCGCTCTGGTAGACGTGCCGGGCGCCGGGAATGAACGCGGCGGCGAGCAGGAGCGCGGCCACGGCGTGTGAGGCCGTGCGGCCCCAGCGGGTGCTGAAGGCGTGGAGCACGGAAGCGCCCAGGCCCGCGAGCACGGCCTCCGAAGCGGCGAGGTGCGCGTTGTACTGGTTCCAGTAGGTCCGTGACGCGAGGAACAGGACCACGCTGAGGACGAACGCGCAGGCGAAGAAGCGCGCGGCGGGGCGGTGCTCCGGAGCGGCTCGGAAGGCGCGCACGCACGCGGTGCCCAGGCCCACGAGGGCGAGGAGGACTCCGCCCCACCGGCGCTCGTGGAAGATCTCGTGCAGGCGCAGCCAACGGTCCAGTTCACCATCCGGAGGACGCGCGGCCTGGAAGGTGATGACGTCGCGGAGGAACTCGGACGGGGCGAGCGCGGCCAGGGGGCCCACGACGACGACGAAGGTGGCGAACGCGACGAGCACGGGCAGGAGCGCGTGACGCCAGGACTCCTTCCCCGGGCGCGCGAGCAGCGCGGCGATGAGCCATAGTCCACCCGGAAGCTTCACGGAGATGGCGAGCCCCAGGAGCACGCCCGCGCCGATGCGGCGTGCTCGGGAGTGGGGGCCGGAGGCGAGCCAGAGGTTCGCGAAGCCCAGGCACAGGACGTTGAGCAGGGGCTCGAGGAAGGTGCCGCGCTCCACGAGGGCGGCCTCCGGATACGCGGCGTAGGCGAGCGCGGCCACGCAGCCCGCGAGCGGACCCCAGGCGCGCCAGGCCACCCGGCCGGCGAGGAACACGCACAGGGCGCCCACGGCGGCGGCGAGGTATCGGGTGATGCCGTAGGCGGTGGCCGCGTCGAGCCCCAGTGTGAGCGCGGCGCCGGGAGCCCAGAGCAGGAGGCTGCCGGGCGGGTGGACGAAGATGAAGTCGCGGTAGGGCAGGTCCCCGCGCAGCAGGAGCGACGCGGCGGAGAAGTACACGCCCTCGTCGTAGTCCATGGGGTAGCCCATGGCGCCGGAGCGATGGAAGAACGCCAGTGCGCGCAGCACCCAGGCGCCCAGCGCCACGATGATCAACGGCCAGACATCCAGGCCCCTCGAAGCGCGAGGAGGAACGGACGGGGACGGCGCTGCGAGCGGAGTGGGCGCGGGTTCCATCGGAGTCAGCGCGACAGGCTACTACCGGCGGGCCGGGACACACGCGGGGTTCTTGCGTCGGGGGAGGCACGGCCGAGCCAGGGACACATCGCATCCCGGAGGTGCGGGGCCGTCAGCGCCGGGTTTCCATGCCACGATGCATGGAGGCGCGTGGGCCCCGCTCGAGCTGGCTTCGTACGTTGGCAGGCCCGGAGGCGCGGGGCCGTTGGCGCTGGGTTTCCATGCCACGAAGCCTGGAAGCCCGTGGGCACTCCCCGGGCTGGCCTCGTGCGTTGGCAGTCCCGGAGGCGCGGGGCCGTTAGCACCGGGTTTCCATGCCACGCTGCCTGGATGCTCGTGGGCACTGCCCGGACTGGCCTCGTGCGTTGCGCCGTGCCTCACGCGGATGCCCGCTCCGGGCACGGGTGCGATGCGCGGAGGTGATTCGGTCGATGGGCGCCGCTCCGAGGGACGGGGGGCCGCCCGGCTTCCTGGTGCTTTCCGCCGGGCCCAGGCATGCGAGAGTCCAGCCCTGTGAGCACGAACGACCCCGCCGGGACGCTGGCCTCCACGTCCCCCCAGCGCGACGAAGCGAACCTCTGGTTCGGGGTCGTCATCGCGCATGGCGCGGCGGCGATGCTCTTCTGCGCGATGGCCTTCACCGCGGGCTTCTACCGGCTGCGCGGCTTCTGGCCTCCCGCGTCCGCGCGCCCCGGCGTCCTCGTCCCCGCGCTGGCCGGTGGGCTCCTCGTCATCGGGGTCGTGCTGCTGCACGTCGCGCTTCGGCAGCCGCGGCCGGGCCGGCTCACGTTGGCGGGCGTGCTGGGCACCGGGGCGGCGTTCCTCGCGACGCAGGCGGCCTGGCTGCACGTGCTGTTCTGGTACCGGGACCTGCGCATCCCCGACAGCGGCGTCTTCGCCTCCGCGCTGTATGGCTTGTCGGCGGTGCAGGCCGTGCATCTGGCGGTCGTGCTCGTGGGCTTGCTGCGCGCGGGACTTCGCGTTCTTCGCGGTCAGGACGCAAGCGCTCCGTTGCGGCGCGCCCTGCCTGGCTGGTGGTGTTCGACGGTGATGTACGGCGTCCTCTTCGCGGTGGTGTACCTCCCATGAAGCCCACTCCCTGCTTCTCGTTCCGTGTGCTCGCCGTGCTCGCGTTGGGGGCGCTCGCTCCCGCGTGCCGCAAGGAGACGCCCTCCTTCGAGCCCCTGAAGCTCGCGGATGGCACCGTCATCCCCGCCGCGACGCTGGCTCGCGGATATGACGTCTACACGCACTACTGCGCGTCCTGTCACGGTGAGAAGGGCGACGGCCAGGGCCCTGCGGGCACCGGGATGCGGCCCCCTCCGCGCAACTTCCTCCAGGGCCTCTACAAGTTCGGCGGCGTGGCCGCGGGAGAGCTGCCCACCGACGACGCGCTGAAGCGCACGCTGCGCCGGGGCCTGCACGGCACGCCCATGTTCGCGTGGGACGTGCCTCCGGCGGACGTGGACGCCGTGGTGCAGTACCTCAAGACCTTCAGCCCGCGCTGGAAGCAGGAGTCGCCCGGCGCGGCCATCGCCCTGTCCGACGACCCGTGGAAGGGCCGTGAAGCCGAGGCCGTGGCGCGCGGCCGCACCGTCTACCACGTGGCCGGCAAGGGCAACGCGGGCTGCGCCAGCTGCCACGTCGCGTACCTGCCCCGAGCAGAGCTCGCCGCGCTCATGGAGAGCGTCACCGGCCGCAAGGTGAACCTGGCGAACGCGGATCCGTACACCGCGCTGCAGCGGGATTCGGACTACTCGCTCACCGTGGACGCGAAGGGCGAGGCCACGCAGTTCGCCAAGGTGCTGCCGCCAGACTTCCTCTTCCACCGCCTGCGCACCGTGTGGCCGCAGGACACCCGAGTGGAGGGCCAGCCGTACACCGCGCAGGCCCAGCGCGAGGACCTCTACCGCGTGATGGCCGCGGGCGTCGGCGGCGCCGCCATGCCGTCGTGGAAGGGCGCCATCCCGGAGGAGAACCTCTGGGCGCTCGCGTACTACGTGCAGAGCCTCGTCGTGATGCACGACACCGGCGCCGCCCGCGACCTTCAGCAACGGTTGCGTGACTCGAAGGCGCAGCAATAGCGGATAGATGCAGTAACCTGAAAAGTAGGTCTTCCTGGGAAACTAATTCCCAGGCGTCGCGAAAATCCGGGCACTGATTCCATCTTTTCCCGGAGTTCCATTCGTGACGACCTATTCCGTTCGCAGCGGCGACACGTTGAGCGGCCTCGCGCAGCGCTACAACACGTCGGTGGCTTCGCTCCAGAAGACGAACCACATCGCGAACGCGAACCTCATCCGCGTGGGCCAGAGGCTGACGGTCCCGGACGGGTTCCAGGCGGCGCCGTCGAAGGCGGGCAGCTACACGGTGCGCAGCGGGGACACGCTGAGCGGCATCGCGGGGCGGCACGGCACGACGGTGGGCGCGCTGGCGAAGGCGAACCACATCGCGAACCCGAACAAGATCTACGTGGGCCAGCGGCTGACGATTCCGGGCGCGGGTGGGGGCGCGGCGCCGGTGACGTCGAAGCCGCCGTCGTCCGGGGGCGCTTCGTACACGGTGCGCAGCGGGGACACGCTGAGCGGCATCGCGGGGCGGTACGGCACGACGGTGGGGGCGTTGCAGCAGGCGAACCACATCGCGGATCCGAACAAGATCTACGTCGGGCAGAAGCTGACGATTCCGGGCCGCACGGGAGGCACGGGCGGGACGTCGAAGCCGCCTCCGTCGACGGGGGGCGTGGGTGGGACGCCGGGCACGTCGGGTGGGAAGGGTGGGGTGACGGTGGCGCAGTTGCGGCGGATCATGCCGAACCTGTCGCAGGCGAAGGCGGAGCAGTACCTACCGCACCTGAACAAGGCGATGGCGGAGGCGAACATCAACACGCCCCGGCGCAAGGAGATGTTCCTGGCGCAGCTGGCGCATGAGAGCGGCGAGCTGCGCTACATGGAGGAGATCGCCTCCGGCGCCGCGTACGAGGGCCGCAAGGACCTGGGCAACACGCAGCCTGGAGACGGCAAGCGCTACAAGGGCCGGGGTCCCATCCAGCTGACGGGCCGCGCGAACTACCGTGCGGCGGGCAAGGCGTTGGGTATCGACCTGGAAGGGAACCCGGAGCGCGCGAAGGATCCGGACGTCGCGTTCCGCATCGCGGGTTGGTACTGGCAGTCGCGCAACCTGAACAGCTACGCGGACGCGGGCAACTTCCGTGAAGTCACCCGCCGCATCAACGGCGGCTACAACGGACTCGCGAGCCGCGAGATGTACTACCGCCGCGCGCAGGACGTGCTGGGCTGAGCCCGTCTGGGGCGCGGGACCCGGGTCCCATGCCCGGGCGCATGGAGGCGAACGGGTGCCTGTGATTCCGGGCACCTGACCGTGGCGCACCAACTGCACAGGGCACGGGCTCCTCCTTCCTCGGAGCGAGCCTGATGTCCCGAATCGATGCGCCCGGTAGCAGTCCCCTGTCCCCTGAGCCCACGCTTCCCGAACCCGATGCACCCACGCCCGAACTCCGCGTGGGCACGACCGCGTCCCGCAGGACCTCCGTCAGTGAGAGCAGTGCGTCCTCGCCCTCGCGCAACGAGCTGCGGCCCTATGACGGCCCCTCCGTTGCCCCTTCCGTACCCCGTCCCTCCACGCACGCGGAAGGTCCCGCCGTATCCGCGCGCGAGCTCGCGGCCATGGGCGGCCGGCTGCGTTCCCCCTCCGCTCCCGTTCCCGAGGACGTCTATGCCTCGGTCCGCTCGCACCTGACGCGCAGCCTGTCCAACCCCTTCCTCACCGACAGCGATGTGAAGACCACGCACGATGCGCTCGGCTCCGTGCCTCGCGATGCGTACCGCGCCACGCTGGAGCGCATGGATCGTGACGGGCTGCTCTCCACCTACGTGTCCCGGATGGATGCTCCGTCGCGCCAGGCCTTCCTCGAACAGGCTGCGTCCAACGGCGTCCTCTCACTGCGCCCGGGCGGTGTGGAGGGACCGCTCGGCATGCCTGGACGCCCGGAGACCTTCGTCAATGATCCGAAGCTGCCCGCTGCCCTTCGCGACGCGGTGAACGCCCACGCCACCGACACGGGCCGTGCCGCTGTCGTCGCCTACGACGCCTACCTGCAACGCTACGGCGACGCCGTGGCCCAGGCCGGCAGTCTCCAGGCCCTTCGCACGCTCGGGCCTCCTCAGTCTCTGGACCTGCGTGAGACGTCGCTCGGCCTCTCCTGGTCCGACCCCCAGCGCGAACGCTACGAGTCCGAATGGAAGGCCGGCCTGGGACGCCCCCAACACTCGCTCGTCCAGGCCTACGAGACCGTCACCGCCCGCGCGCAGGTCCTCTCCGGCGCTCGTCCCGCCGGGGCCTTCGTCTCCGCGGAAGCGAGCGCATCCCACGAGATGCTCCACTTCAAGCGCACGGCCCATGCCTCCGCGCGCGGCACCACCGACTTCCAGACACAGGCGGGCATCGCCTCGAAGGCTGGCCCCCTGGGCCTGGAGGTGATGATGGACGCTCACGGCAAGGCGGAGGCCCAACTCCAACTGGAGCTGGGTATCGCCAGCGTGAGCCGCGACTCGGAGGGCAAGGTGGAGCTGTCCCTGAAGGCGGGCCCGCATGCCCGTGCCCATGCGTCCCTCAACCCTCGCACCGCGGAGTTCGGCGGCGGTGTCTCCTTCGAAGCCTCCCACAAGGAAAGCCAGAGCCACGCCGGCCTCAAGCTGAGCTACGGCATTCGCGGCCTCACCCCCGAGCGTGCCGCCCAGGCCGTCCGCGACGACATCCCCGGCCTCTTCAGCCGCCCCAAGGACCTGGACCCCGGCGTCGCCTGGGAGGCCCTGCCCTCGGAGCGCCGGGCCCTCTATGAACGGCAGGGCTGGACGCGCGAGGAGTGGGCCCAGGACGCCCGGCGCTGACTACCGCACGGTCATGGCGAGGACCGCGTCGAGCTCTTCGCCGGCGCCTCCTCCGCCTCGGCCTCCGGGCGCAGGGCGATGGCGGTCCACAGCGAGAGGTGCCACGGGACGAAGAGCAGGGCCACGCCATTCGTGAACAGGGCCAACGGGAGGGCGACGAGGGTCCACACCACCGCCGCCGCCCACAACACCACCGAACTGATGGACTGCAGGTCCCGCGACCGTGAGTGGTGGCCCACCAGGGAGGCCACGGTGAAGAGCCAGAGGACCGCGCCGATGCCGAACGTCACCTCGGGCGCCGCCGGCATCCCGAAGTACTCGAGGAAGAACCACACCGTCACCAGGCCCGCCGACTGGTACAGCGCACTCCCCACCGCCAGGGTGACGTTGCCCGCGGTCAGCCCCGCCGCCCTGCCGTCAGCTCCCTTCGCCTCCAGCAGGTCGGGCGGCAGCTCCATCGCGTACGGATAGCCCATGGCGAGCAGGGACTCCTTCGCCGCGTGCCGCACCTTCATCCCGCCCGAACCCGTGTAGTCCCCCACCGGGTTGCTCCGGTCCAGGAGCCCCAGCAGCAGATCCGCCCGCTCCCGCGGTGGTTCGTCCGGCGCGGGCGGACGGCCCAGACCCACGATGAGCGCGTCGATGTCCGCGCGCACCATCCCCGGCGAGCGCACCTCTTCCAGCAGGAACGTCAGCGGCGGGAACGACTCCGCCGCGATGGACTCGGGAACGTCCGCGGGCGCCTCGTCGACGGAGGAGGGTGACGGCGCGGAACGGAGGGCTTCCTGGGACATGGGTGCTCCTGGAGGACAGTCATCCTCCGGCGGGAGGCCCGCGAGCAAGAGGGGCACCCCCCTGTCCTCGGGTGCCATGAGGAGACAGTGTCCGTGGCCCCCCGGACGTGTCAGCGCAGGACCTTCTCCACCACCACCACGTCGTGCCACGCGCCGTCCACTCGCGCGTGTTTCGCGTGGGTGCCCACCGTGGTGAACCCCTGGTGTTCGAACAGCTTCCGGGTGTGCTCCTGGTCCGCGAGGACGCAGGTGGTGAGCTTGTGGAAGCCCGCGCCTTCCGCGGCCTTCAGCAGCGCCTCCAGCAGCAGCGCGTCCACGCCCCGGCCCCGGGCGTCCTTCGCCACGAAGAGGCTGAAGTCCGCCACGCCCGCGTAGCACTCGCGCGAGCTGTAGGCGCGGGTGGCCGCACACGCGACGACGCGCCCGTCCTCCTCCGCCACCAGCACCGGGTGCCGTCCGTCCTCCTCGCCTTCGAGCGGAGACTCGAAGGTCGTGGGCCGCCGCGCGAGCGCCGCGTCCTGGAGGCCCGCGATGGCGTCCCGGTCCTCGGGCGTGGCGGGCCGCACGGTGGGCGGGGGCGGCGGCGCGCGCGCGGGCACCGGGGCCTCCAGCGGCGGCGGATCCAACGTGTACATCTGGATGGCGCACACCAGCGCCAGGTGCCACGGCATCAGGAGCGCCGTGACGAACTCCCCCTTGAACAGGGCCACCACGGCCATCAACGCCCAGACCACCGCCTGGAGCACGAGCCACACCGACCCGCTGGCCTGACGCTTCAGGTCGCCCCTCGCGATGCCCCACAGCGACACCAGTGAGGGGAACAGCACCAGGAACGCCACGGTGCCGGAGCCCTTGGAGAACAGCGCCTCGAAGTCCCACGGCGTCACGTTCGCCAGCGGCATCACCCGGCGCAGCTGGTACAGCGCGCACAGCGCGACGAAGACCGCCGTGCCCCAGCCAGGCGGCGAGTGCTCCACGGCCTGGGGAGCCGGGGCGTTGGCCGCTCCCTCTGCCTCACCCTCCACCGCCACGGGGGGAACCAGGGCCAGCAGGGCTGCCTCGGCCTCCTGCCAGGACTGCTTCCTTGGAGCGTTGGACGGCGGCTCGGGGCGGTGTGCGTCCTGCGACATGACGGCGTCCGTCTTCCATCACCGGGCCACCCGGGAGCAAGGGGGTGGTGCCTCCGTCCGGAGGACGAGGGAGCGGCCGCCGATGACAGGCCACCTCCCCCTCGCGTGCGCACCCTTCCCGGGCACACCCCTGATTTCTCTTTCGCGACGAGCGAGGACACCCGATGCCGATGGAACGAGCGCAGCGGTTCGTGGACGCACTGTTGAAACTGGAGGAGCACGGCGACATCGAGCCGATGGTCGCCCTCTTCGCCGACGATGCGCAGGTGAGCAACGTCGCTTCACCCAACGTCTTCTCCGGCCTCGACGGCGCCCGCCGCTTCTGGACCGAATACAAGGGCACCCTTGGCCAGGTGAAGTCCACCTTCCGCAACATGATCGAATCCGGTGACCGCGTGGCCCTCGAATGGGAGACGCAGGGCACCGGGCGCAACGGGGCCGCCATCGCCTACGAGGGCGTCTCCATCATCGAGTGGGACGGAGACCGGGTGCGCCGCTTCTTCGCCTACTTCGACCCGCACGCCCTGGGCCAGGAGCTCGCGCACGGCACCGCGCCCCGCTCGCAGGTGCCCTCGACGACACCGGCCTGACACAGACGCGACTTCTGGCGGTCCCTGGGGTTCTTATGGCTGTGGCCATACAGGGACATGCCGACAGCTCAAGGTTCACCCGGACCCTGTGTGCACTTCCGTGCACCCAAACCGCGAGCCGGAGTAGCCTGGGAAGGCATGGCCCCCCCTTTTTTCGACGGGCCGCGTCGTCCCCCGGGAACCCCATGATGACTCGCGTCATTTCTCCCCTCCTGGCCGTCATGCTCCTGGCGGCCTCCCCCGCAGGCGCGGCCCTCGCGCCGGACGCCCCCGTGATGGTCGCCGCGGCGAAGCGCAAACCCGCGAAGCGCCAGCCCCCGCCGGCACCGCCTCCCCCGCAGCAAGCCGCGCCCGCGGCGCCGGTGACGCCGGACGTCACGCCGCCCGTGTCCGCCACGCCGGAGTCTGGTTCGACGGGCTCCGCCGCGCCGCAGGACTCCGGCACCACGCCGTCCTCCGAGCCCAGCCTGGACTTCGACCTGCTCACCCCGGAGGCGGAGGCGTCCGCGGGCCTCTTGGACCCGGACCTCCAGAAGGACCTGGAGACGCGCCGCACCATGCTCAAGCTGCACCAGGGCCTGGGCCTGGCCATGGCGGGAGGCCTCACCGCGGCCACCGTGCTGGGGCAGCTCCAGTTCAACGAGTCGTTCCGGGGCGGCGGGGATGATCGCACGCTGCTTGCCTGGCACCGGGGCGTCGTCATCGGCACGTCGGTGCTGTTCGCCACCGTGGGCACGCTGGGCCTGCTGGCTCCGGATCCGGTGGAGCGTCCGTTCCAGTGGGACACGGTGACGTTCCACAAGATCTTCATGAGCCTGGCGACCGCCGGGATGATTGCCCAGGCGGTGCTGGGCATCCTGGCCACCCACAGCTACGGCGAGATCACGGAGCCGAAGTACGCCACCGCGCACCAGGTGGTGGGTTATGCCACGTTGGGCTGCGTCGCCGCGGGCATCGTCACGCTCACTTTCTGACCCGACCCCCCTGTCGTGAATGTCTCCGTGCGCCGGCCGTTGTGCGGAGACAAGACGTATCCCCCTCTGGAGGACGCCGTGATTGCTCGACGACTCGTTCTTTCCGCTGCCCTGCTGCTCGCGCTGCCCGCCGCCGCGCAGAACGCGAAGATGTACTCGGTGAAGAAGGACGCCAGCTCTCTCACCTACAAGCTCATCCACAAGATGCACACCGTGTCCGGCAAGGCGCCGCCCAGTGAGGGCAAGGCCGTGCTGAAGCCGGACGGCACCATCCAGGTGGCAGTGCGCGCGCAGGTGAAGGACTTCGACTCGCAGAACTCCAACCGCGACACGCACATGCTGGAGGTGACGGAGGCCGCCAAGTACCCGCTGGTGGAGGTGAAGGCCGTGGGCACCGGCGTGAAGCCGCCCGCCACCTTCCCGGGCAGCGTGCCGGTGACCCTCAAGGGCAAGCTGACCTTCCACGGCGTGACGAAGGACGTCGAAATCCCCATGACGGTGAAGTTCGACTCCGAGAAGCAGGTGACGGCGGACGGGTCCTTCAAGATCAGCCTGGAGGGCTACAACATCGAACGGCCCACGCTGCTGCTCGTGAAGGTGGAAGACGAGCTGGTGCTGGAGCCGCACCTCGTCTTCACGGAGGGCACGTGAGCTCGTCGCGTCGGGACTTCTTCAAGAAGCTGCTGGGAACGGGCGTGGTGGTCGCGGGCATTCCGCCCGCGTGCGCGCCCAACATCGACCCCGCGCCGGTGCTGGACGTGCCCATGCCCGGCGAGGACGGCCTCGTGTCGCTGGTGGTGCAGCGCTACCCGGACCTGTCCCGCGAGGGCGGCGCGGTGACGCTGCGCTTCCCGAAGGAGTCCGGGCAGGAGAACCTGCTGGTGATGCACCCCACGGCGGGCACCTACGCGGTGCTGTCCGCCACGTGCACCCACGTGGGCTGCCCCATGGGCTTCGACGGGAAGGAGGCCGTGTGCCCCTGCCACCTGTCGAAGTTCGCGCTCGACGGCACGGTGACGCAGGCGCCCGCGACGGTGCCGCTCACTCAGTACGTGTGCACGTACAACGCGGGCACGCAGGTGCTGAGCATCAACATCTTGGACGGTGATCCCAACTTCCCCGCAGTGGTGGGCGGCAAGTTGGCGCTGACCTTCGAGGAGTTCCCGGACCTCCAGAACACAGGGGGCATGGTGAGCGGCCGGCCCAGGGGCTACGGCAAGCGCATCTTCGTCTTCAAGCTGGAGGACGGGACCTACTCCGCCGTGGACTCCGTCTGCACGCACCAGGGCTGCACCGTGGACTTCGAGGCGAGCATCGACGAGCTGCTCTGCCCGTGCCACGCGTCCACGTTCAGCAAGACGGGCGTGGTCGACCCCGGGGGCGCGGCGACGGTGAACCTGAAGACGTTCACCGCGACGGCGGACGCGTCCGGCGTGGTCGTCAGCTTCGCCTGAAGCACGTGTCGCGGGACGGGAGGCCATGCTCGCCTCCCGTCCTCACGGGTCAGCCTTCAGCGCAGCCGGCTCCAGAACGAGCGCCGGGACGAGATGCGCTCCAGCGCCTCCTGCAGCTCCTCGTCCTGGTCCGCGCGGCTGGCGATGTCCCCCAGCGCGATGATGCCCACGAGCCGGTCGTCGGGCTCCACCACGGGGATGCGGCGCACCTGGCGGCGGCCCATCAGCTCGATGACGCCGTGCAGGTCCTCCTCCGGCAGCACCGCCTCCAGCTCCTCCGTCATCACGTCCGCGGCGCGCAGGCCGTCCACGGCGCGCTGACCGGTGAAGGCGCGCAGCGCCAGGTCGCGGTCCGTGACCAGCCCCAGGAGCTGCCCCTCCGCGTCCACGATGGGCACCACGCCGCAGTCCTCGTCCCGCATCAACTGCGCCACCTCGCGCAGGGAGCTGTCGCGGCGGGCGGTGCGCACCTGGCGGGTCATGATGTCGCGCGCGGTGAGCGGCTCGCGCCTCCAGCGGCGGCGTGAAGGGTCGGACGCGGTGGACGTGTCGCGGGAGGCGCGGAGCCTCGGATCCAGGGGGAAGGTCTCCTCCCGCCTTGGGGCCAGCCGTTCGCGCAGGTTCGGGTCCTCGCGCGGCGCCGGTGACGCGCGGCGCGGGCGGTCGCGCAACAGGGGCTCCTCCCCGCCGTAGCCGCTGCGGTCCCACTCGCGGTAGTCGGCGCGCTCGGGGGGCATCTCCTGGACGGTGTCCTCGCCCTGGGTGCGCCGGGGGCCCGCGCCGTTGGCGTAGCGCACGTCCCGGTCGTCGCGGCCGTAGGGGCCGGTGGTGCCGCCGTCGCGCTCGCCCTCGCGGTCCTTGCGCCACATCCCGGTGTCGTCCACGTCCGTGCGCACGCGGCCCAGGCGCCACGCGGCGGCGCGGTGGAAGCGCCCCTGGCGGTCGGCGGGCAACTCGTCGCGCCCGGGGCTCCAGCCGCTCACGTCGGACTCCGAGCGCTCGCGCGAGCCCGGCGGCGCCACGTCCGGTGAGCGGTGCGTGGCCATGGCGTCGGTGGGAGGCGTGGAGATGTCCGCGCGCCCCAGGTCATGCCTGCCGTTTCCGTTGCTGTAGTCCTTGGTGCCCATGTGCGTCGCAAGCCTCCTCGACTTGCGAACATGGGAAGCGGGCCCGGACGCGCAAAGCTCCAGCCGGCCAGGTGCGGCGCCGCTCGCCCGTCCGCCCTGGCGCGAAATGCAGCCCGAGCGGGACATCAGACGACGGTGAGCGCGTCTCCCAGGTGCACCAGCCCCCGGAAGTCCTCCAGGTCCGCGCCCGCGTCCGGCGCGGCGATGGCCAGCGCGCCCCGGGGCAGCCCTTCGGCCAGCCTCGCCAGGACCGAGCGGTGGGCCGTCGCGCGCGCGTCCTCCACGCCCGCCAGGTGCTCCAGCGCGCTGACGGCGTCCGTGTCCGCGGCGTTGCTCGCGTGCGGCTTCAGCGCGGCGGCCGGGGCCAGGCCGTCATCCCGCGCCCAGCTGCGGTTGAGCACGTAGCCCGCGAAGGGCAGCCCCTTGGCCTGGAGCGCCTCCTGGAAGAAGGTGGCCTCGCGCAGCGCGGCGGCCTCCGGCGACGTGACGAGCAGGAACGCCGCGTCCTTCGACGACAGGTGCTCACGCAGCCGGTCCGAGTGCATGCGGATGCCGGCGAACAGGCCTCCGAAGGCGGCGACGAAGGTGCGCATCTCCTGCGCGAAGCCGCCGCCGAAGATGCCGTCCAGCACCTTGCCCACCAGCGCCTGCGCGCCCTGCCACAGCCGGCCCGTGCGGCCTGAGTCCGGACCGAAGAGGGAGATGATCCGCTCGTCCAGGAAGCGCGACAGCCGGCCCGGGGCGTCCAGGAAGTCCAGCGCGTGGCGGCTGGGCGGGGTGTCCAGGACGATGAGGTCGTAGTGGCCCTCCGCGATGAAGCCGTCCAGTGCCTCCGCGGCGGCGTACTCCTGCACGCCCGCGACCAGCTCCGACAGGAAGCGGTACAGGCGGTGCTCCAGGATGGTGCGCGCGGCGCTCTCCGTGGCGGACATCCGGCGCACCATGCGCTCGAAGACGATGCGCGGCTCCAGCATCCACACGTCCAGCCGGCCCTCGCCGCGTTTTCCGTCCGCGTACAGGCGCTCCGGAGGCACGGAGGTGGGCTCCGCGCCGTTCTCCTTCAACCCCATGGCCTCCGCCAGCCGCCGTGCCGGGTCGATGGTGAGCACCAGCACCTTGCGCCCCGAGCGCGCCGCGGCCACGCCCAGCGCCGCCGCCGTCGTCGTCTTGCCCACGCCGCCCGCGCCGCACAGCACGAGGATCCGCTTGTCGCGCAGCATGCCGTCCAGGTTCATGGCGTGGCCTCCCGGCCGCCGCGGGACGCGGCTCCTTCGAGTGAGGACTCCAGGAGCTCCGCCAGCCGCTCCACCAGCGCCGCGCCCGTCAACGCCAGCTCCGGCAGGCCCCAGTGGGGCACGCTCACGCCCGCCGCCAGCCGCTGCCGGGCCAGCCGCGCGCGCTCCAGCCGCTCCAGCGCCCGCTGCCCCCGGTGCGGCCCGTGCGTCTCCAGCAGCCGCTCCAGCGCCGCGCGCGACTCCGGCGTGAAGGGGTCCTCCGGCATGCGGTTGAGCACCGCGGCGGACAGGGGCAGGCCCACCTCCTTCAGCTCGCCCACCAGCGCCAGCGTCTCGCTCACCGGCAGGGGCTCCGGCAGCGTGGTGAGCACCACGCCCGTGCGCACGGGGTCCTGGAGCAGGTCCAGCCCTTCACGCACCGCGCGTCCCACGGGCCCGCCCGGCATCAGCGACAGGATGCTCCGCGGCAGCGTGGCCAGCGCCAGCGCGTGGCC
Source organism: Corallococcus sp. AB011P (assembly GCF_003611605.1). Classification (NCBI taxonomy): domain Bacteria; kingdom Pseudomonadati; phylum Myxococcota; class Myxococcia; order Myxococcales; family Myxococcaceae; genus Corallococcus; species Corallococcus sp. AB011P. The sequence continues at coordinate 50,686 of NZ_RAVX01000007.1, read as the reverse complement.
CGTGGCGGGCAGGTCCACCACCGTGAGCGGGTGCACCCTGCGGCCGTCCGGGTGCGTGAGACGCAGGAGCGCCAGGAGCTGGAACATCAGCCCCATCTCCTTGAGCGCGGGGCCCGCCTCCAGGAAGCGCCGCAGCGCCCGGGAGCGCAGCGCGGCCTCCGCCAGCCACTTCACGGGCAGCGTCTCCTCCAGGAACAGCCGGTGCCCCTCCTGCGCGGACAGGCGCACGAAGGACAGGTTCGGCCCCACCGGCACCACGCGCGGCCCGGCCTCCTTCGCGCCCACCAGCCCCGCGAGCGTGGACGGGCCGCCCTCGTCCGGGGACAGCTCCGCCAGCAGCACCGGCCGGCCCGCGCGCGCCGCCGCCACCGCCAGCGTCGCGGAGAGCGTCGTCTTGCCCACGCCGCCCTTGCCCGACACGAGCACGGCGCGTCTGCTCCACAAGGACTCCAGCACCACGCTCCCATCCTCCGCGCCAGCGGCGCGACCCTTCACGGTGAGCAAGGAAGCGCGTCCCGACAACCGGCCGGGGATGCGCCCAGGGGCGGCCGTTCGTCTGGCCGTCCGCTCCACGAGCATAGCGGCTTTCCGCCCACGCCCCGCCGGGGCCCTGCTTCGCGCTGACCCGCCCGTGACACAACGGCCACATTCCATCGCCATGACGCGACGTGCGAGGAATGACCCGGCCCGGAAGGACACGTGGCGTACGCGTGCGCGTGACCCGGAGGGTTGGACGGGCGGATTCCCTCGGAAAGAAGGGGTCACGGACTGGTGACGGGCCCTGGGTTTTGGGTACCCTGCTGCCCTCTGCGTGGGAGAGGGCATGGCGGTGCTGCGGGAGTGGGTCTTCGGGACACAGCGTGTCTCGCTGGAGGCCTCCGACATCCTCTGGACCAAGGTCCGGGGAGCGTTTTCAGAGACGGATGTGCGGGAGCTGGTGGACGTGTTCCACGAGCTGGGGGCGGGCCCGGACAAGCCCCTGTACCTCGTCGTGGACCTGAGCAGCTCCGAGGGACTGTCGGTCGCGCCGCGCAAGTACCTGGCCAAACACGTGCGCCCCGCGTGGTTCCGCGCGGTCTGCTTCTTCGGCGCCAAGCGCACGCATCGCGAGGTGCTGCGCGCGCTCGTGGCGGTCGTCAACTTCGTCGGCGACACGAAGGTGGAGGCGGAGTTCGTGGACTCGGAGGCCCAGGCCCGCGCGTGGCTGGAGTCCCACCGGCGCCGTCAGGCACCGGCGCCGCGCTGAAGGCGCGCTCGGGCGTCCTTCAGTGGACGGCCCAGCGCTCGGCGATCTCCTCGCACGCGAGCACCACGTCGCCCAGCCGGCGGATGTGCGCGCGCGGCGCGACGAACAGCGAGCCCGCGAACACGTCCACCACGGTCATCAGCCGGTGGTCCGCCGGGCCCAGCCGGCACAGGTGCTGCTCCGCGAAGCGCTGCAAGAGCGTGCCGATGTACTGGCCGCTGCGCTCGTCCAGCGGGTGCGTCTTGGAGAAGTAGAGCTTCATCAACCCCACGCGCGGGTTGCCGTGTTTGTCCAGCCGCTGCACCACCACCTCCGGGCGCACGCTGATGGTGACGCCGGCCATCTCCAGCACGGGCGGCTCCGCGCCCACCGCGCTGATGATGGCGTCGTCCAAATCCAACCAGGGCACCAGGTCCGCGAAGCGCTCCAGCGCTTCCGAGCACAGTTGCATGCGCTGCGCCTCGAACTCCGTCTGCGGCACCGCGCAGGCGAACCGGCGCTGGGACTCCCGCAGCACGTTCAGGTCCAGGCCCCGGCAGAGGAAGTCCGTGATGGCATGGGACGCCTCCGGATAGCGCAGGTACTGGGCATCCGGCGGGTGCTTCTGGTCGTGGATGATGCGCTTGCGGCGGGCGGGCGTGGCGACCAGGTACTCGCCCAGCTTGTTCACCGAGACTCGCGGCAGTTCACGGGTTTCCGTCATGGTGTTTCCCCCTCTGAATGGCTGTCGGAATGGGTACACAGTACAGAGGGGGTCTGACATCCAATGGACAGCCGGAGCTTGTACGGAAGGGCAGGGGCGCTTCCCTGGACCGGAGGGCTCAGGCGTAGGGTTCTTTCCAGTAGCCGGGGGGAGGACCGCATGGAGCAACAGATTCGCGAGTGGACGTGTGGCGCGCACCGGATCCGCATGACGGCGCCAGACGTGTTGCACACGAAGTACACGGGCGTCGTGGGGCTGCAGGACGCGAAGTGGGCGCTGCGCGTCTACGAGGAGATGGCGGCGCAGGGGCCGTTCTACCTGGTGGCGGAGGTGCCGGGCTCGGAGCTGCCGGCCGAGTCGCGCAAGTACCTGGCCAACAACGTGCGCGCGGAGTGGATGCGCTCGGTGGTGTACGTGGGGTCCGACCTGTCACAGCGCGTGGTGGGCAAGGCCATGTCCGTGGCCATGCTGCTCACCGGCCACGCGGCCAGCTTCGACACGGTCTTCGTGGACACGATGGCGCAGGCGGATGCGTGGGTGGACGCGCACCGGTTGGATCACGCCCCGCGCCGAGTGGGCTGACAGGCCCCAGGGCCGCGGGCATCCGGACGTGACGAAGGGCCAGGACGGGGCGCAAAGCCCGGTTCCTGGCCCTCGGTGTTTCCGGGCGCGCCCTGGGAAACCTGTCCGACTGTCGGACAGGTTTGGACAGGGCCGGGAGCGACGGAGCGCTTCAGCGCTCGCGGTCGGGCATGCGGTCCGGGTGGCCGTAGCGGTACACGTCGGACACCGGGTTGGTGCCCGCGTCGCTGCGAGGACCGTCGCCGTCCGGCATGTCGTCGAGCGATGCCCCCGGGGCGCGCTCGCGAGGGTCATACGGACGCAGGCCGCTGGCGTCGTGGAGGCGCAAGTCGCGGTTGTCGTCGTCGTCGTCCTCGGCGCGCGGGTGGATGCCCTTCTCGTCGGCCTCGGTCAGCTCGCGGCGGGGCTCGCGCTCGTCGTCTTCCTCTTCGGTGTCGGGGCGCTGGGGCCTCTCCTCCTCGCGAGGCGTGGAGGGTGTGGAGCCCTGGCCTTCGCGCTGGGGTTCGCTGTCTTGTCGCGGAGTTGTCGGACGCCCGTAGAAATCCTCGGCGGGCTGCGTGGGTGCGGGACGCTTGTCGTTGCTGGCCATGAAGGATTCCCTCCGTCGGAGGAGGTTCGTCATCGTCCCCTGTGTCCGGCAACCCGCTCCGGAAGCGCCCGCCCGGGCCTGGAGGGCAGGCAGCCAGGCATCAGGGCCCTCCTGTGCGCGGTGTCAGGGCGACACGAGGAGGATGCCCCCGGCGAGCGCGGGTGCCTCGTCATCGCCGATGGCACGCACGTGGCCGTAGCCAAGCTGTCCGGAGGTGTTGAAGCCCCAGCACAGCGCACGGCCAGAGGAGAGCACGGCGCACGTGTGCTGGCCGCCCGCGGTGACGGAAGTGACGGGGGCGCCGCCCACGTCGATGACGGCGGTGCCGGGCGCGGACAGGGAGCGTGTGTTGGCGTACCCCAGCCGGCCCCGGGCGCCGTTGCCCCAGCACTGGAGTTGGCCGGATTCGAGCAGGGCGCAGGTGTGCTGTGCGCCAGCGGCGACCTGGACGGCGCGAAGGCCCGAGCCCAGGGCCACGGGAGTGAGGGGCGTGGCGTAGTCGGGGTTGCCATTGCCCACCTGGCCGTAGGCATTGGCGCCCCAGCAGCGCAGGGCGCCGGTGTCCAGCAGGGCGCAGGTGTGCTGGGTGCCCAGGGCCAGCTGCACGGCGGTGCCGCCCACGTCCACGTCACCCGCTGACGACGGCAACTCGGTGTCACCGACATCGTCGTCACGGTTGTAACCCAGTTGTCCGTAGGCGTTGGCGCCCCAGCAGCGTGGGCGGCCGGAGAAGAGCAGGGCGCACGTGTGGTCGCCGCCCGCGAACAGGTCCTGCACGGGGGCGCCGACAGGGACGTCGGTGGTGGGCGGAGGCTCGTTGTCGCCCAGGGTGTCGGTGTGGCCCAGGCCCAGCTGGCCGTGGGTGTTGTCGCCCCAGCAGCGCACGTGGCCGGAGGTGAGCAGCGCGCAGGTGTGGCGGTCGCCCGCGGTGATGCGCAGCGCGCGGGCACCGCCCAGGTCGACGGTGCCCACGCTGGCGATGGGTTCGTCGTCACCGATGGTGCGTGAGTGGCCCAGGCCGAGCTGGCCGGAGGCATTGGCGCCCCAGCAGCGCACGCGGCCGGTGGAGAGCAGGGCGCAGGTGTGGCCCAGGCCGGTGGCCAGCTGCACGGCCTTCTCACCGGGAGCGAGGGGCACGGGGCCCTTCGACGCGGGCGTCTCGTCGTCACCGATGTTGGCGGTGCCGGTGTAGCCGAGCCGGCCCTGCGCGCCGCTGCCGAAGCAGCGCACGGAGCCGTCGTTGAGCAGGGCGCAGGTGTGGTTGTCCCCAGCGCGGAGCTGGGCGACGTCGGTGCGGCCGCCGGTCTGCACGGGGGCATCGGGGAACTGCTGCGCGCCCAGACGGTAGGTGGCGGTGGTTCGGGCCCCGGCGGCGTCGGTGACCTGGAGGGACAGCCGGCCCTGGAGCGAGGGCGCGTAGTGCTGGAGGACGGTGGGGTTCGCCTGCGTCGTGAAGCCGGGGGCGGGAGTCACGGGCGCGTCCGGGATGAAGCTCCACGCGTAGTCGAGCGTGAGGGCGGGTTGATCATCCGACACGGTGGCGGACCACGCGACGTCGGAGGAGCCCGCGAGGCGGGACGCGGCCAGGCCCTGGACGACGGGCGCGAAGAGGATGCGCACGGTGGTGCCCAGCGAGTCCGTGGATTGATCCGCGGGAAGGACGCGCGTCACGAACGTGGTGCTGACCGAGTGCCCCGCCGGGTTCGTGACGGTGAGCGAGTGCGTGTAGTCGGTGGGGCTGGGAATGCCGAAGGGCGGCAGGTAGCGGGCGACGAAGGCGCCGGAGGTCCCGGTGAGCGTGAACGTCCCGCTGGAGGGAACGAAGGAACCACCGTTGTTCGCGGCGGTGAGGGCGAAGGTGAGGGACTCGCCGGAGGTGGCCTCGACGAAGAAGGTGACGGTGGCGGGCTGGCCGAAGACGAGCTCGCCGGGAAGCTGGATGCGAGGGATGCGCGGCAGGGTGATGGGCGCGCCGTCGTTGGTGGGCGCCAGCGTGATGGCCACCGACTCCCGGTCCGCGATGAGCGTCTGGGTGGTGCTGCCCTGGAAGAGGAGCGCGCTGTTTCCGTTGTAGGCCCGCGCGATGAAGGTGAGGGATTGGTGGCGCGGCAGGGACGGCATGGTGCCGGACCACCCGGAGGGAGAGGGCACCAGGTCGAAGTTGGAGAACAGCGCGCTGTGACTGGCCGCGTCCTCCACGTCGACGCGGATGCGCGCCACGTCCGCGAAGGTGCTGCCCGCCAGGGCACGCCGTGTCTGGGATTCGGAGCCGACGGCATCCGCCGTGATGTTGAACGTCACGGCGGACGTGGACCCCGGAGGTGTGTCACCCGTGGAGGACGGAGCGGTGCACGCGGCGACGGTGCACAGCAGGAGGAGCGCGAGGGCGGCAGGCTTCGTCATGGCTCACACGGAAGGAAAGCGAAGCGGGCGCCCGGAGGATACCGGGCGCCCGCGAGTATCCAGGAACTACGGCGTGGGCGGCAGGAGCTGGATGTCGCCCACGGTGGACGGCAGCTCGTTGTCCCCGATGACCGTGGTGTTGCCCTGGCCCAACTGCCCGGCGTTGTTCTTGCCCCAGCACCGCGCCTTACCCGTGGAGAGCAGCGCGCAGGTGCTGCCGTTGCCCGAGGCGCTGATCTGATAGGCGGTCGCACCCCCGAGGTTCACGGGACCTCCAGGGACCGCCAGGTCCGTCGTGTTGCTGTAACCCAGCTGGCCGTAGGTGTTGCTTCCCCAGCACCGCGTGGCGCCCGTGGAGAGCAGGACGCAGGCGTGCTCGCCACCGGAGGTCACCTGCAAGGCGGTCGTTCCGCCCAGGTTCACCGTCGTCGAGTTGGCGAGGTAGTTGAAGTAGCAGCGGGTCGACGGGTGCTCGGCGCAGTACCAGATGTAGTCACCGTAGAGGTTGTTGCCCGTCTGTCCGTTGAGGTTGTCGCCCCAGCAGATGACGCTGCCCGTCTTCAGCAGGGCACAGGTGTTGCTCCGGCTGGCGGAGATCTGGGCGACAGGCCCCTTGGGCTCGAACGCGGTCTGGCTGCTGGGCAGCTCGTTGTCACCAATGTGGTTGACGTGTGAGTACCCGAGCTGTCCCAGGCCGTTGCGGCCCCAGCAGAGCATCTTGTCGTTGGAGAGCAGCGCGCAGGTGTGGTTGTCGCCCGCGACGACATCCGTGGCGGTGACGTTGCCCAGGTCCACGTCGCCCGCGCTCCAGGGCTGCTCGTCGTCACCGATGCTGTTCGTGTGCCCGTAACCGAGCTGGCCGTACTGGTTGCGGCCCCAGCAGCGCACCTTGCCCGTGGCCATCACCGCGCAGGAGTGCTCCGCGCCCACCGTGATGCGCGTGGCCGGGCCACCCAGGTTGACGTAGCCGAAGCTGGCCACCGGCTCGCCGTCACCCAGGTTGTCCTTGTTGTTGTAACCGAGCTGCCCGTACGTGTTCTGGCCCCAGCACCGCACCAGGCCCGTGTCCAGCACCATGCAGGAGTGGTTGCCACCCGCCGCGAGCTTCGTCCCCTTGCCAAGGATCTTCACCGCGCCGGCCGTGTGCGGCAGTTCGTTGTCACCGATGTTCTGGGTGTTCTCGTAGCCCAGCTGACCGAAGGCACCGTAGCCCCAGCAGCGCACGGAGCCGTCATTCAGCAGCGCGCACGCATGGTCCCAACCCGTGCGGATGCTGTTGATGCCATCCAGCGGCCCTTCGGCGACGGGGTTGTCCGGGAACTGATCCGGGGTGAGCTTGTAGGTGAGCGTGGTGGTGCCGTTGTCGCCATCCGTGACAGCGAGCTTCAGGTCACCCTGCACGGCGGTGGTGTAGTTCTGGAGCGTGGAGGGATTGGTGTCCCCGGTGAACGCGGGCACGGGGTCGAAGGTGGTGCCCGTGGCGGGCGTGAAGCTCCACGCGTAGGTGAGCGCCTCCTTCGCTCCGTCGTCGCTCACGTCCGCGGTGAAGATGACGTTCTGCGTGTCGCGGACCCGCAGGCCGTTGAGGCCGTTGATAACGGGGTTGAAGAGCACTGCGACGGAGGTGTCGATGACGCCGCTGGAGGTCTCCGGAGGCTTCACCTTCGTGGTGAAGGTCGTGCTGATGGAGTGGCCCGCGGGGTTGGTCACCGTGACGGTATGGGTGAAGACCGTCTCCGTGCTCACGGTAGGCGGCGTGTACTGGGAGACGAAGGCGCCCGCCGTGTTCTGCAGCGTGATGGAGCCGTTGAGAGGCGAGAAGGTGCCACTGCCCGCGACGGCGGAGGTGATGGCGTAGCGCAGCGCCTCACCGTTCGTGGCTTCCACCGCGAAGGTGATGTTGCCCGACTGGGAGGAGGCGAACGCACTGGGGATGCTGATCTTCCGGATGCGGGGCAGGGAGATGACCGCGTTGTTGTTGGCCGGGGCCAGCGGGACGGTGACGGTCTCGAAGTCGAGATTCAGCGTGGCATCGAGCGAGCCGGAGAACAGGAGGTTCCCGGAGGCATCGAGCGCCCGAGCGAAGAAGGTGAGGGCCTTGGCCTTCGGAAGGAAGGGGAGCTTCCCGGTCCACGCCCCGGCGGAGGTGAAGAGGTCGAAGTTCTTGAAGATGACCAGGCCGCCCGCGCCCTGCTCGGAGACATCGACGCGGATGCTGGCGACATCGGAGTAGCTGAAGGCCTGGGCGGAGACACGGCCCTTCACGGCCTGGCTGAAGATGTCCTGCGCACCGATCGAGACGGTGACCTGGGACTGGGTCTGCTCGGCGGGCGCGGAAGGCTCGGGCGCGCTCGAACCGGAACTACATGCGGCGATCCACGGCGAGGACAGCGACAGCAGCAGCGCGCCCAACATGCCGCGCGACCGGAACCAACGGGGGGATGACCTCTGCACGGAACACTCCTGAAGGCGGAAGGGATTGCGGCCGGAAAAAGAAGCGGGCGCCCCGGTCCTGCGGGCGCCCGCGAGGACGTCAGCGACTACGGCGCGGGAGGCAGGAGCTTGATGTCGCCCGCTGCGCTCGGCTGCTCGTTGTCACCGATGTTGTTGGTGTTGCCGTAGCCGAGCTGACCGTAGTTGCCCTGGCCCCAGCACCGCGCCTTGCCCGTGGAGAGCAGCGCGCAGGTGTGGGTTCCGGACGAGGCCGTCACCTGGTACGCGGTGGCGCCATCCAGGTCCACGGCCGGGCCCGGCGTGGACCGGAGCGCGGTTTTGCCGTCGCCGAGCTGGCCGGAGGCATTGGCGCCCCAGCACCGCACGCTGCCCGTGGAGAGCAGGGCGCAGGTGTGGGTGGAACCGGCGGAGATCTGCAATGCGCTGGTGCCCAGGTCGATGCTCCCGGAGTCCCTGAACAGGGAGTAGCTGAGGGCCTGTCCCGTGCCCAGCTGCCCTGAGTTGTTGAGGCCCCAGCACCGCACGGTCCCCGTCTTCAGCAGGGCGCAGGTGTGGGTCCCACCGGCGGAGATTTGTGAGACCGGACCGGCCGGCTCGAACGCGGGCTGGCTGTTGGGCAGCTCGTTGTCGCCGATGTCGTTGTAGTGGATCTGCCCAAGCTGACCGTAGTTGTTGAGGCCCCAGCAGAGCATCTTGTCGTTGGAGAGCAGCGCGCAGGTGTGGTTGCCACCCGCGACGACATCCGTGGCGGTGACGCCGCCCAGGTTCACATCGCCCGCGCTCCAGGGCTGCTCGTCATCACCGATGCTGTTGACGTGGCCGTAGCCCAGCTGGCCGTACTGGTTGCGGCCCCAGCAGCGCACCTTGCCCGTGGCCATCACCGCGCAGGAGTGCTCCGCGCCCACCGCGATGCGCGTGGCCGGACCGCCCAGGTTGACGTAGCCGAAGCTGGCCACCGGCTCGCCGTCGCCCAGGTTCTGCGTGCTGTTGTAGCCGAGCTGTCCGAAGTTGTTCTGGCCCCAGCAGCGCACCAGGCCCGTGTCCAGCACCACGCAGGAGTGGTTGCCACCCGCCGCCAGCTTCGTGGCCTTGCCGAGGAGCTTCACCGCGCCGGCCGTGTACGGCAGTTCGTTGTCACCGATGTTCTGGGTGTTCTCGTAGCCCAGCTGACCGTAGGCCCCGTAGCCCCAGCACCGCACCGAGCCGTCATTCAGCAAGGCACACGTGTGGGCGGTGCCGTTGCGGATGCTGTTGATGCCATCCAGCGGCCCTTCGGCGACGGGGTTGTCCGGGAACTGATCCGGGGTGAGCTTGTAGGTGAGCGTGGTGGTGCCGTTGTTGCCGTCCGTCACGGCGAGCTTCAGGTCGCCCTGCACGGTGGTGGTGTAGTTCTGGAGCGTGGAGGGGTTGGTGTCCCCGGTGAACGCGGGCACGGGGTCGAAGGTGGTGCCCGTGGCGGGCGTGAAGCTCCACGCGTAGGTGAGCGCGTCCTGGGCACCGTCGTCACTCACGTCCGCCGTGAAGATGACGTTCTGGGTGTCACGGACCCGCAGGCCGTTGAGGCCGTTGATGACGGGGTTGAAGAGGACGGCGACGGAGGTGTCGATGACGCCGCTGGAGGTCTCCGGAGGCTTCACCTTCGTGGTGAAGGTCGTGCTGATGGAGTGGCCCGCGGGGTTGGTCACCGTGACGGTGTGGGTGAAGACCGTCTCGGAAGACACCGTGGGAGGCGTGTACTGGGAGACGAAGGCGCCCGCGGTGTTCTGCAGCGTGATGGCGCCGTTGAGAGGCGAGAAGCTGCCGCTGCCCGCGACGGCGGAGGTGATGGCGTAGCGCAGCGCTTCGCCATTCGTTGCTTCCACCGCGAAGGTGATGTTGCCCGACTGCGAAGAGGCGAAGGCACTGGGGATGCTGATCTTTCGGATGCGAGGGAGGGAGATGACCGCGTTGTTGTTCGCGGGGGCCAGGGGGATGGTGACGGTCTCGAAGTCGAGGTTCAGCGTGGCGTCAAGCGAGCCGGAGAAGAGGAGGTTCCCGGAGGCGTCGAGCGCGCGAGCGAAGAAGCTGAGGGCCTTGGCCTTCGGAAGGAAGGGGAGCTTCCCGGTCCACGCCCCAGCGGAGGTGAAGAGGTCGAAGTTCTTGAAGATGACCAGGCCGCCAGTGCCCTGCTCGGAGACGTCGACGCGGATGCTGGCGACGTCGGAGTAGGAGAAGGCCTGGGCGGAGACGCGGCCCTTCACGGCCTGGCTGAAGATGTCCTGCGCACCGATGGAGACGGTGACCTGGGACTGCGTCTGCTCGGCGGGCGCGGAGGGCTCCGGCGCACTCGAGCCGGAGCTACACGCGGCCATCCACGGCGAAGACAGGGACAGCAAGAGCGCGCCCAGCATGCCGCGCGACCGGAACCAACGGGGGGACGTTCGCTTCACTCGACACTCCTTGGGAAGACAGACAGGAAAGAAGGCCAATGACTCACAGCGGGCACACGCCGGCCTCACGAGCCCCCGGCGAAGCCCGGAGACACGTTTCCCGTGCCGCGCTCGGAGCGAGCACGGCCGGGGGACGGCATGGAAAACGGAGGGATTGGACAGGCCTACGCCGACCCGGGGGGACCTCCCGGCCCTCGGCGTATGTCTGGGCTACAGCTGGAAACGCAAATCACAGTGCCAGCGGGTGAAAAGACTGTCACGTCTTTTATTGGTTCTCGCGAAAGCGTGTCAATGTCTGGGTTTGCGCTGACTGGCGGGTAGAATGCGTGTCAGTCGCGGCGGACCCGCGCGGTGACAGGATTTGTCATCCCCCTCGGAACCTCACCCGGAAGAGCGGCTCGGCGGGGTGACGCACCGGGTTGATGAGTGAGAGGAATCAAGCAACTCGCGGAAGCTTCGCCAAACACTGCAATGCTTCATGGCTCGCGCGAAATCAGGAAAAGACAGTCACGGACCTCCTGCGGCACCCCGCTGGTCCCGGGGGACTCGGGTGACCCGCGTCCCAGGGACCCGGTGCCGACGCGAACTCACACCGGTTGGTGGCCGTCGTCGTCGTCCTCGAGGTCGTCTCCCGGTGCCTCTTCATCTGGGCCGGCCAGCTCGTCCAGGTCCTCCACGGGCAGGGGCTCGTCATTCAGGTCCGGCGTCACGTCGTCGCCCTGGAGGAACGGCGGCGGACCCTCCGGGACGGTGGCCTCGGACGTCATCGCGGCCTCCTCCGCGGTCAGCTCCTCCGGGTGCAGCCCGCCCTCCAGCAGCTCCGCCTGGTTGCGCCGGCCCGTGGCCTCCCGTGCCGCCTCCGCCACCTCCTCCGCCGCGGCCTGCCGCCCGTACGCGGGCGCATGGTCGCGCAGCCACTCCCTCAGTGCCGCCGCCAGCTCCGCCGCCGTGCCGAAGCGGTCCGCCGGGGACTGGCGCAGCGCTCGCACCACCACCGCGCGCAGGCCCTCCGGCACGTCGCGCGCCATGCGCTCCACCTCCCCGGGCCCCACCAGCGCCATCCGCGCCGCCACCTCCGTCAGGGGCATCCACGTGGGCCCCTGGGCCTGCACCGGCGGCAGGTCCGGCGGGGGCGGAGGCGCCGCGTCCCCCTGCGCCAGCGGGTGCGTCCCCGTCAGCACCTCCAGCAGCACCAGCCCCAGCGAGAACAGGTCGCTGCGCGCATCCACGGGCTCGCGCCGCAGCGCCTCCGGCGAGGCGTACGCCACGTCCCCCTTCACCAGCGGGCGGCTGGTGATCTCCCGCCCCGGCAGCGTGGAGAACGCGGCGGTGAAGTTCGTGAGCTTCACCTCGCCATGCACGCCCAGGCGCAGGTTCCGGGGGCTCACGTCCCGGTGCACGATGCCCAGCGGCCGGTTCCACTCATCCCGCAGCGTGTGCGCGTGGTGCAGCGCCTCCGCCACCTCGGAGACCACCCACGCACCGAAGGCCGGGGACATGGGCTTGCGCCGCATGGCCACCAGGTTGAGCACCGTGTCCAGCGACCGGCCCTCCACGTACTCCATCACCACGTGCGGAACGCCCCGGTACGCCTTCAGGTGGTAGACCTTCGCGATGCCCGGGTGGTTGAGCCGGAACGTCAGCTCCACCTCCTCCACCAGCCGCCGCCGCTCCACGAAGCCAGACGGGTTGCGCAGCCGCTTGATGACCACCGGGCCGCCCATCCCGCCCCGGTAGCGCCGCCGCGCCAGCATCAGCAGCTCACCAGTGGAGCGCACCTCCAGCTTGCGCACGAACTCGAAGGCCGTGCCTCCCACCGTGAACAGCACGCGCGGCCGGCGGGGCACGCCGGGGTTCTCCTCCGTCGTCGTATCGGGCGTCTTCATGTCCTGCCTTCCAACCTCTGAGGTGGAGCGGAAATCGCTCAACCCCGCAGGTAGCACAAACCCTGTGGTGGGGAAAACCTCCAGGGTCGTGTGGAAGTCAGTAGACCCGGAAGGTTCACCTGTCCCGGCGCAATCCCAGACGCCGGAGCCACCGCTCCCACCGCCGCCGCCACGCCAGCCGCCGGGCCACCCACCAGGGCATGGGCGGGGGCAGCGGCGCGGCCAGCCCCAGTGACGGTCCGGGCGGAGGCGGCACGGGCGGCGTGGACGCGCTGGAGTGGGGCGCGGCGCCGGGGATGCGCCGCTCCTGCTCGCGGGTCCAGCGGCGCAGCTCGCGGGCCTCCTCGTTGCCGTCGAAGTACGCGTCGGACTCCTCCGTGACGGCGTCGTGGGGCGGCGGTGTGTTGAACAGCGGCGTGTCCCAGCTGTCCGGGGCGCGCTCCAGCGCCGCGCTCAGGTCGGCGTAGAGATCCGCGCCCATCTGGTAGCGCTCGCTGGCCTCCTGGCGCAGCAGCCGCTCGCAGATGTCATTGAGGGCGCGGGGCACGCGCGCGTTGAGCGCGCGCGCGGACCGCCCCTTGATGTTCTGGATGCCACCCAGCAGCGCCGCGGCCGGCAGGCCCGGGGGATAGGGGAAGTCCCCGGTGAGCACCTGGAAGAGCGTGAGCCCCAGCGAATAGAGGTCGTCCGTGGGCTGGTAGACGTAGCGGGACATGCCCATGGGGTTGTCCAGCCAGTAGCGCAAGAGCTCCGGGCTGCGGTAGCTGGGCGTGCCCGGCGGCGGCCGCCCGTCGGTGATGGCCGGGGCGCAGGCGTGGTCGCTGGAGCCGAAGTCCACCAGCACCGGCCGCTCGTCCGACGCGCGCACGATGATGTTGCTGCCCTTGATGTCGCGGTGGCGCACGCCCGCGCGGTGGATGAAGTCCAGCGTCAGCGCCAGCTCCGCGAACAGCCGCGCCACCTGCCGCGCCGTGGGCTCCGCCTCCATCGCCCAGTCCGACAGCGTGGGACCCTCCACGTAGTCCATGACCAGGAACAGGTAGCCCGTGCGCGGGTGCGGCCAGCGGTGGTAGCCGCGCAACGCCACCACGTTGGGATGGGTCATGCGGTGCAGCACGCTCACCTCCTTGAGCGTGCGCGCGTCCACCTGCGAGCCTTCCTCGGAGTCCTGCGGCCCCTGGAGCGCGAACTTCAGCGCCACGTGGAAGCCCCCGGTCTCCGCCAGGAACACGGTGCCGTAGCCCCCCGTGGCCAGGCGCTTCAGCAGCCGGAAGCTGCCCACCACCTCCTGGGGTTGGAGCAACAGCGGATGTCCTCCCTCCAGGCTCATGGAGTGGCGCCTCCTACGCGGAAGGAAAGCCCGAGTGCTTCGGGATGTGGAGGGTTGAATCTCAGAGGGAGGACGTGGCTGAGAGGATGCATTCGCGAAAGGATGGATGGGACCTGCAAGGTCCATAGCATGGCGGACGCCCCTTGGGGTAGTGTTGGTGCCGTGTCAGGTAGGATGCCGGACACCTGACTTCATGGGAGACACGGTCCGGCCAGGGGTGGTGAGCGGCAATGAACGAGGAGCTGGCCATCACGGTGGGCACCGCGGCGCGACAGGCCCGGGAGCGGCAGGGCCTGACCCAGGGCGACGTCGCCAGCCAGGTGGGCATCGCCATGGAGGTCTACAGCCGCATGGAGCGCGGGCGGGTGCTGCCCAGCTCCACCACCTTGCGCCGCATGTGCATGGTGTTGCGCATCCGCGCGGACACGCTGCTGGGGTTGGATGGGCCCTCGCCCCCGGACGAGGCGCTCACGCTGGCCCTGGCCGACCGCGAGGAGGATCCCCCCTCCCTGCGCCGGCTGGTGCGCGCGCTGAGGCCCCTGGATGAAGAGGGGTTGAAGGCCATGGGGCTCATCATCCAGGGCGCGCTCGCGCTGCGTGAACGCTGACCGAGGCCTCGAAAACTTGCGCCCCGGAGGAGAGATGCAAGGTTTTGCCGCGTGCCCGCCCCGGTGAATGAAAAGCTGAACACGGTGTTTGGAGCCGCCGCCCGAGACGCGCGGCTGCGCTTGGGACTCACGCAGGCGGACGTGGCGGAGCGCGTGGGCATCGCCATGGAGGTCTACAGCCGCATGGAGCGCGGCCGCATGCTGCCCCGCGCCCAGACCCTGCGTCGGCTGTGCGACGTGCTGTCCGTGTCCGCGGACGTGCTCTTGGGCGTGGGCGCCGGTTCCGCTCCGGCTCCGTCCCGGTCCCCGCCGCGCGAGGAGGACTCGCTGGAGCTGCGCCGCCTGGTGCGCACGCTGCGCGACCTGGAGCCCCGCCAGCTCAAGGCCGTGGCGCGCGTGGTGCGCACCGTGGTGTCCGTCATGCCCCCGAAGCCGGCGCCCGGGTCCTCGCCCACTCCCACGCCCCGGAAGAAGCCGCGGGCCGCCCGCAAGCGCCGCGCCGGCTGAGGCGGCATCAACAGCAGACAAATCCTCCCGGGCTGCAACCGGATGTCCGCTCGCCTGCACTCCCGACCCGGGGGCCGGGCCTTCGGGCGGGTCCCTCTCCTCAATGGCAGACAAGTGGGGTAGCACGGGAGCTACGCCATGCTTCCTCCCCCGACGCCCGCGGATGAGCCGCGGCGCCTCCAGGCGCTGCGCTCGCTGTGTCTGCTGGACACGCCCGCGCACGAACGCTTCGACCGCATCGTGCGCGCCGCGTCGCACCTGTTCCGAGTGCCCATCGCGCTCGTTTCGCTGGTGGACGAGAACCGCCAGTGGTTCAAGGCCCGCATCGGCCTGGACGGCACGGAGACGCCGCGCGAGCTGTCCTTCTGCGCCCACGCCATCCTCACCCCCACCACCTTCATCGTGCCGGACGCGCTGAAGGACCCGCGCTTCCACGACAACCCGTTCGTGCTGGGTGCACCCTTCGTCCGCTTCTACGCGGGCCACCCCCTGCGCGCCGCGGACGGCAGCCGCGTGGGCACGCTGTGCCTCATCGACTCGCGGCCCCGGGACTTCTCGGACGCGGACCGCGCCGCGCTCGCGGACATGGCCGCCTGGGCGGAAGGGGAGCTCAACGCCCTGAACGAGCGCGAGGCCCGCACGGCGCTGGAGCAGCAGGAGCGCTTCTTCGAAGTCTCCGTGGACATGCTCTGCATCGCCGCCATGGACGGCACCTTCCTGCGCCTGTCCCGAGCCTGGAGCCGCACCCTGGGCTTCTCCGACGCGGAGCTCTACAGCACGTCCCTGGTGGACCTGGCCCTGGAGGAGGACCGCGCCGACACCTCGCGGCACCTGGCCCGCGCCCGGGAGGGCATCCCCGTCCTCCAGTTCGAGCACCGCGCCCGCTGCCGCGACGGCACCTGGCGCTGGCTCCAGTGGAACGCCGTGCCGGACCCGGAGGAGGGGCTGCTCTACGCCGTCGCCCGCGACGTCACCCAGGCCCGCCTCCTGGAGGAGGAGCGCCAGCGCGTGGAGCGGATGAAGAACGAGTTCATCGCCACCGTGAGCCATGAGCTGCGCACGCCGCTCACCTCCATCCGCGGCTCGCTGGGGCTGCTCAGCGGCGGCATCCTCGGCCCGCTGGACTCGCAGGTGGCGCGGATGGTGGGCATTGCCCACAAGAACAGCGAACGGCTGCTGCGCCTCATCAACGACATCCTGGACCTGGAGAAGATGGAGTCCGGCCGGCTGGACCTGAACCTGGCGCCCACGGAGGTCGCGCCGCTGCTCGCCCAGGCGCTCCAGGCCCACCAGGGCTACGCGGACGAATACGGCGTGCGCCTGGAGGCCGTGGTGGACCTCCCCCACGCCCGCGCCCGCGTGGACGAGGACCGCTTCATCCAGGTGCTGGCGAACCTCCTCTCCAACGCCATCAAGTTCTCCCCCCAGGGCGAGCGCGTCATCCTGTTCCTCACCCGCGAGGGCGGCGCCCTGCGCGTGGGCGTGCAGGACCACGGCCCCGGCATCCCGGAGGCCTTCCAGGACCGCGTCTTCCAGAAGTTCGCCCAGGCGGACGCGTCCGACACCCGCAAGCGCCCGGGCACCGGGCTGGGGCTGAGCATCGCCCACGGGCTGGTGGCCCGCATGGGCGGCACCCTGCGCTTCACCACCTCCCCCAGCGAAGGCACCCGCTTCTCCTTCGACCTGCCGGAGTGCGAACCCGGGCCCGACGTCGCCTGACGGACATCCGTTTCCCCCTGCCTTCCGTACGGCGATCCAAACCCCTCTCCCTGGAGCACTCCCTCCCATGGCGAAAATCGAGAAGGTCCTGCTCGTGGACGACGAGGACGACATCCGCACCATCGGGCAGCTGAGCCTGAGCCGTGTGGGGGGGTGGAAGACGGTGCTCGCGTCCTCCGGCGCGGAGGCCCTGGAGAAGGCGGGCCAGGAAGGCCCCGACCTCATCCTCCTGGACGTGATGATGCCCGGCATGGACGGGCCCACCACGTTCGGCCGGCTGCGCGCCCAGCCCGCCACCGCGAACACGCCCATCATCTTCATGACCGCCAAGGTCCAGAAGCAGGAGGTGGCGCGCTACCTGGAGCTGGGCGCGGTGGGCGTCATCGGCAAGCCGTTCGACCCCATGACCCTGCCGCAGGAAATCCGCCGCCTGGTGCCCTGATGGAACCCCGCCTGTCCAAACGCTCCGCCGCGCTGGCCGCCGGCGCCCTGGTGCTGCTGTGTGCCCTGTTCGTCCTGGGCCGCCCGGGCTCCACCGCCGACCATGACCACTACCGCACCCAGCTGCGGCAGCTGCGCGTGGCCACGTCGGAGCTGGAGCAGGACGTGCTGCGCCAGCGCGTGGGCATGGCGCAGCTGCATGGCGCGTCCGACCGGGACTTCGACGCGCTGGCCGCCCGCGCCCGTCAGCTGCGCACGGCGCCCGGCTTCCTCCCGGCGGAGGGCATGCGCTCGCTCAACGCATCCCTGGACACGTACCTGCGCGTGCTGGAGGGCTCGCGAGCACTCCTGGCGGCGGCCCGTGAGAAGGACCAGCAGCTCGCCGCCCTGCGGGAGTCCTATCCCGGCGTCGTCGCCGCCACCGCCGCCGCGCTGCCCCAGGGCGCGCCGCGCGCGCACGTGGAGGCGATGGACGTGGACGTGCTGCTCGCCTCGAGCGCTCCGGGAGAGGCGTCGGGCGCCCGCGTGGAGGCCTCGCTGGCGCGACTGGCCCGGGCGCGTGAGAAGCAGCCGCTGTCCGCCCCCGCCATTGCCGCGCTGGATGCCCTGGAGGCCCGCACGCGGGAGCTGATGGCGCTCCAGCGCGCCACGGACGCGTCCTTCCAGGCGCTCATGGACCACGGCGCCACTGGCGAGGCCGAGCGCCTCATCACCACGTACCTCCAGCTCCAGGAGCAGTCCCAGTCCCGCGCGGAGCGCACGCGCATCGTCCTGTTCGGCGTGTGCCTGCTGCTGGTGGTCTACGTGCTCGTCGTGCTGGTGCGGCTGGCGCGTGCGTCCGCGGCGCTGGGCGAGCTCAACCGGGGGCTGGAGGCGCGCGTGGCGGAGCGCACCCAGGCCCTGTCCGCCGCGAGCGCGGAGGCGCGGGCCAGCGACGCGCGCAAGGCGGCCATCCTGGAGGCGTCGCCGGACGGCATCGTGGTGCTGGACGAGTCCGGCCGCGTCGCGGAGTTCAACCCCGCGGCGGCGTCCCACTTCCGCCTGCCGTCCGCGCGGGCGGTGGGCGCGGACTTCCTGTCGCTGGCGCTGCCCGCGTCGCTGCCGGTCTCGCAACGGGAAGCCGTCCACGCCGCGCTCCTCCAGGAGGACGGCGCGGCGCGTCTGGAATCGCCGTGCCTGCGCGCGGACGGCGACGTGTTCCCCGCGGAGCTCACCTTCGCGCGTGTGCACGCGGACGGCCCGCCGCGCACCACCGTCTTCGTGCGCGACCTCACGGAGCGCAAGGCCGTGGAGCGGATGAAGAACGAGTTCATCTCCACCGTGAGCCACGAGCTGCGCACCCCGCTCACCTCCATCCGCGGCTCGCTGGGCCTCTTGGAGAACGGCATCGTGGGGGAGCTGCCCTCGCAGGCGCTGGACATGGTGCGCATCGCGCGCACCAACACCGAACGGCTCATCCGCCTCATCAACGACATCCTGGACCTGGAGAAGATGGAGTCCGGGATGCTGGAGCTGAAGCTCCAGCCGCAGACGGCGCAGGACCTGGTGGAGGCCACGCTCGCGGGCGTGCAGGGCATGGCGGAGACGGCGCACGTCAGCCTGCGCTCGGACGTGGAGGGCGCGCCGCAGGTGAAGGGCGACCGCGACCGGCTCATCCAGGTGCTCACCAACCTGGTCTCCAACGCCATCAAGTTCTCCCCCCAGGGCGCCTCCGTGGTGGTGGCGGCCGGCTTCTCGGTGGACGGCCGGGTGCGCTTCAGCGTCACGGACCAGGGCTCCGGCATCCCGGAGGAGAAGCTCCCCCGCCTCTTCGGCCGCTTCCAGCAGCTGGACGCGTCCGACACCCGCTCCAAGGGCGGCACCGGCCTGGGGCTGGCCATCTCGCAGGCCATCGTGGAGCAGCACGGCGGCCGCATCGAGGTGTCGAGTCCCCCGGGCCAGGGCGCCACCTTCCAGTTCACCCTGGAGGCCCTGCGTGTCGCCGCGCCGGGCGCCACCGCGGCGCTGCCCACGGACGAGTCGCGCCACAACGTGCTCATCGTCACCGCGGACGCGGACCTGTCCACCCTCCTGCGCGGCCTGCTGTCGCACGAGGGCTACCGGGTGGTGCGCGCCGCCACGCTCACGGAGGCCGTGCAGGCGGTGGAGCACGCGCTGCCGGACGCGCTGGTGGTGGACACGCAAATGCCGGACGGTCCCGTGCTGGACTGGGTGCGCCGCCTGCGGGAACAGCCGCGCACGCGCGAACTGCCCGTGCTTGCGCTGTCCGGGCGCTCGCAGCCAGGGGCGAAGGACGCGGGCACGGCGCTGCTGGTGGACTGGCTGCCCACGCCCGTGGATGAAACCCGGTTGCTGAAGACACTGCGCTACGCCATGCGCCAGCCGGGCCAGGCGCGCGTGCTGGTGGTGGATGACGACGCCACCACGCGCCGGGTGCTGTGCGCGCAGTTCGAACGGCTGGGCGCGCTGTGCATCGAAGCGGCGGACGGGGAGAGCGCGGTGGCGCTCGCGCGCGACACGCCCCCGGACCTCATCGTGCTGGACGTGGGGCTGCCGCGGCTGGACGGCTTCGAGGTGGTGGACATCCTGCGCCAGGGCAAGGGCCGCGCCACGCCGCTCATCGTCTTCACCGGCCGCGAGCTGTCGCGCACCGACCAGCGCCAGCTCACCCTGGGCATCACCCGGCACCTGACGAAGGCCCGCGCTTCTGAAGAAGAGCTGGTGGCCTCCGTGCGGGAGCTGCTCAACGGACTGCTGGCCCGCCGCGACGCCGCGGCCGAGCCTCGAAAGGCGATGCCATGAGCACCGCGCGTAGCGCCAAGACGCTCCTCTTCCTGGAGGACGACCGAGACCTCCAGACGCTGGTCTGCACCTTCCTGCGTGAAAAGGGCTACCAGGTGACGCCCGCTCGCTCCGCCGCGGAGGCGCGCGAGGTGCTCCAATCCAAGCCGGTGGACGCCGCCATCGTGGACGGCCTGCTGCCGGGCATGACGGGCGCGGACTTCATCCGTGAGTTGCGCAAGACGAAGCCGGGCCTGCCGGTGCTCTTCGCGTCCGCCTTCTGGAAGGACCTGAAGAGCCACGAGCTGCTCACGCGCCAGCTGGGCGTGGCGCGCGTGGTGCACAAGCCCTACCGGCCGGAGGAGCTGGCGGTGTGGCTGGAGCAGCTCTTCGCGGTGGCCCCGCCCCCGCCCCCGCCCCCGGAGGCCCAGGACGAGGAGGACGCGGAGCCGGTGGACGACTTCGCGGCCAGCCTGGCACTCCTGAGCGCGGACTACGGCGCGAAGCTGCCGGAGCGGCTGGCCACGCTCCAGGCGCTGCTCGGCAAGGGGCGCCACGGCGACGCGGCGGCCCTGGATGAGGCCTACGGCGTCGTGCACAAGCTGCACGGCACCGCGGGCAGCTACGGCTTCCGCGAAGTGAGCATCACGGCGGGCGCGCTGGAGGACGTGCTCCGTCCGGTGAAGACCGGGGGCACGCTGGACTGGGCCCGGGTGGACGCGGGCTTCCGCGCGCTGGAGGACCGGGTGTCGCTGCCGGTCCTCACCCCGGAGCTGGAGCCCGAGGAGGCCGTCGTTGCCGCCATGGGCACGCTGCTCGTGGTGGACGAGGACGCGGCCGTGCTCGCGGACGCGAAGCGGATGGGCGAGCGCGAGGGGGTGCGCGTGGTGACGGCCGCCACGCCCCAGGAGGCCTGCGCCACGGTGGAGCGGCAGTGGGTGGACGGGGCGCTCCTGCACATGGGCGAGGCAGGGCTCGCCACCGCGAGCGCGCTCCGCGCGATGGAGGGCCACCAGTCCCTGCCCCTGGCCTTCTCCAGCACGGGCGGGGGCCTGCAGGAGCGCGTGCGCGCGGCGCACGCGGGCGCGTCGCTGTTCCTGCCCCGGCCCTTCACCCAGCAGGACTTCGCCACCGCGGCGGAGCGGCTGGTGGCCACGCGCCGGCTGGAGCGCGCGAAGGTGATGGTGGTGGATGACGACCCGGAGGCGGTGCGCGCCCTCTCCCAGGCGCTGGTGAGCGACGCGGTGGAGGTGGTGGGGCTGGAGAACGCCTACGGCCTGCTGGACGCGCTCGCGCAGCACCGCCCGGACCTGCTGCTGTTGGACGTGCAGATGCCCGGGCCCAGCGGGTTCGACCTGTGCCGCATCCTGCGCCTGACGCCGGAGTGGCAGGAGCTGCCCGTCCTGCTCATCACCGCGCAGGTGGGTCTGGAGTTCCGGCTGGCCGCGTTCCAGGCCGGCGCGGACGACTACCTGGCCAAGCCCGTGCTGAAGGAGGAGCTGCGGGCCCGCGTGCACGCGCGGCTGGAGCGGGCGCGGCTGTCGCGCGAGCGCACGGAGCGCGACGCGCTCACCGGCCTGATGCTGCGCCGCCCCTTCGTGGAGGCGGTGGCCACGCGGCTGTCGGAGGCGCGCCGGAGCGACAAGCCGCTGGCGCTGTGCTTCCTGGACGTGGACCACTTCAAGAAGGTGAACGACCAGCACGGCCACCTCGCGGGGGACCGCGTGCTGATGCGGCTGGGCCGGCTCCTGGGGGCGCGCTTCCGCCGCGAGGACCTGCGCGCCCGCTGGGGCGGCGAGGAGTTCGTCGTCGCGCTGCTGGGCGAGACGCCGGAGAGCGCGAAGGAGATCCTCTCCCGCACGGCGGAGGAGCTGTCGGCGATGACCTTCGAAGGCGACGCGGGCGGGACCTTCCACGTCACCTTCAGCGCGGGGCTCGCGGTGGCGCCGGGTGACGGCACCACCCTGGACGAGCTGCTGCGCGTCGCCGACGCCCGGCTCTACCGGGCGAAGGAGAACGGCCGCAACCGCATCGAAGCGGAGTGACGCCCGCGCGTCACGGCTCCGCCAGCACCAGCAACCCGCGCGACAGGTCCACGACGTACACGTGCCCGTCGCCGGGCACGCGGATGCCGATGGCCCCCTGGTAGAGGCTGTCGGTGCTGCGCGGGTGCGCTTCCTGGAAGGAGTCGAAGGCGGCGATCTCCTTCGGGTGCGCGGGGTCGGCCACGTCGAAGACGCGCACGCCTTCGTGGTACCATGCCACGTAGAGCCGCGTGCCCACCAGCACCATGTTGTGGATGGACGTCTGCGGGCGCTTCTTCACCTCGCCGATGAGGCGGATCTTCGCCGGGTCGGTGACGTCCAGCACGCGCAGGTGCGCGCCGAAGCGCTCGCCGCCCTCGAAGGCGATGGTGCGCCCGTTGATGGTGCCCACCGCGTTCGCGTGGCTGTACTGGCCGGTGAAGGCATACGTGCCCAGCACGGGCGTCACGTCCGGGCGGGCGACGTCCATGACGACGTAGCCGGTGCGCGTGTGGTTGACGTAGAGCCGGTCCTGGTAGGCGAACGCGTCGTGCGGGTAGCTGCTGCCCGCCTCGCGCGGCACGGAGATGCGGCTGAGCAGTTGGGGCTCCAGCGGCGAGGCCACGTCGAACAGCAGCGTCTCCCCGTTGGGAGACGGGGACATGGCGTACAGCCGGTCGCCGTCCACGAACACGGTGTGCACGTCGATAGGGCCGCCGGGCAGCGAGCGCACGTACTGGGGGCTGGCCGGGTTGGTGATGTCGAAGACGACGACGCCGGAGTTGGCGCTGGCGACGTAGAGCGCGTCGCCCTTGGCCCAGACGCCGTTCCAGTAGTTGTCGTTGGGCAGGCTCACGCGGGTGACGAGCGTGGGGTGGGCCGGGTCCGCCACGTTGAAGACGTTCAGGCCTCCGTCCTCCTTCGTGCCCCGCGGCAGGGACACCACGTAGGCGTGGCCCTTGGTGACGTAGACGTCCACGGGGTCTCCCTCCGGGATGGCGGACTCGGAGACGAGGCGCATGTCCCTGGCGCCGGTGTCCTCTTCCTGGTTCAGGTTCATCCGCCGGGCGTGGAAGGTGCCGGAGTAGTCCGGCACGCCGTCGGTGCAGCGCACGAAGCAGCCGGTGATGTGGCCGGGCGCCGGCACGCGGCAGCCCGCGAGCGCGTACCGCTGCAACCGGAGCAGGGAGTTCATGATCTCCCCGGTGATGAAGAACCCCTGGGGGCCCACCTCGTTGCGCACCAGGGGGTCGCCCAGGAAGCTGGGGGTGGTATCCAGGCGGAAGCCCGTGCCGAACATGCTCGTGGCGTTGTAGCGGAAGATGGCCTGGTAGACGCCGGAGGGCTCCAGGGCGCCCACCGCCTTCAGGTCACAGCCGGTCAGCTTGAAGCTGGCCGGGTCGGTGCAGTTCGCGCTCGGCTCCGCGTAGCTCGCGTCCATGCAGGGCTCGTTGGGGACCACGTCGATGTAGTCGGTGAGCTCGACGGGGGGCTTTGTCTCCGGCGGTCCCGGTTCGGGAGGGTTGGAGTCGCTACAGCCGGACAGGGACAGGGCGCAGGCGAACAGGCCCGTGCCCAGAATGCGAAGGGAAGACGTCATGGGATGAAGGCTCCTGCGCGGAAGCTTCGCGGTCCACGGCCGACGCGAAGCGCGCGGGAAGTCTAGCCCACGGCCCGGAGCGGATGCGCGAGCCTCCCCTGTGGCGCTAGAAGCCCACCATGCACCCACGCCGTCCGGACATCGAAGCCGCGCTCGCCGACCTGCGCACCCGCGTTCCCGGGGGGAAGGTGGTGGACCACTGGAGCAGTGAGCCCCCCTGGCCCACGCCGGAGCAGCAACGCCTGCGGGACGCATGGCGCGACAGCATGGCGGAGGCGCTGGAGGTGGCTCTGACGCGGCAGGCCTTCGAGCCCATCTCCATCCCCGAAGCGCGGAGCCCCCCGGACTGGGAGTTCATCGTCGCTCACGCGCTGTCGTGTCACGGCGGACAGGTGGCGTCCTTCCCCCAATTCTCGGAGACCCGGCAGCGCGACGGGGAGACGTTCATCACGCTCGGCGCGGACTACGACCAACTGGTCATCTACCGGGGGCCCCTGGAGCTCCACGGCCACGTGCACCTGTCGGGGACCGTGGTCGTGCTGGGAGACCTCATCGTCCATGGTGCCCTGATGGATGGGGACCCGGCGGACTCGGGGCTCGTGGTCATGGGCAACGAACGGGTGCGCGCGCTGTCCGCGGGCGCGGATCATGTCGTGACCGGGGACCTGGAGGTGGAGCTGCTGGTGCCGTCCGGCTCGGATGGCTCGCGGGCCGTTGGCGGAGAGGTCCGTGCGCGCCTGCGGCTGGAGAGCTCCACGGTCGATGAGGAGGCGCGGCGCTGGCTGGAGCCACTGCCGTCCGACAAGGTCCTCAATGACGGCTGGGCGCTGTGCCGGGAGGTGGGCAGCGGCCGGACGAAGGTGCGGCCCCCTCCGTAGGCTTCGGCTCAGGGCTGCTCGGAGAGGATGAGCAGCCCGCGCGTCGTGTCCACGACGTAGATGAAGCCGTCCCCCGGCACGCGAATGCCGATGGCGCCCGAATAGAGGCCATACGTCAACCGCCCCGGCTCCTGCTCCCGGTACGTGTGGAAGTACGCCACCTCGCGGGGGCTGGGCGGCACGGACACATCCAGCACGCGCACGCCCTCGTGGTACCAGGCGATGTAGAGCCGCGTGCCCACCAGCACCATGTTGTGGATGGAGAACTCGGGGCGCAGCGCGTATCCGCCAATGAGCCGCATGTTCGCGGGGTCGGTGACGTCCAGCACCCGCAGGTGCGCGCCCACCAGCTCGCCACCCTCGAAGGCGATGGTGCGTCCCCCGAAGGTGCCCACCGCGTTCGCGTGGCTGTAGGACTCGGCATAGGTATACCGTCCCAGCTCCCGCACGCGCGCCGGGTCGCTTACGTCGAAGGCGATGTAGCCGTCGAAGGTGTGGTTGACGTAGAGCCGGTCGCCGTAGGCGAAGGCGTCATGGACGCCGCCGGGTGCATCTGACGGAGTGATGCGCTCGAGCAGCGCGGGCGCCAGCGGCGAGGACACGTCGAACAGCAGCGTCTGGCTGGTGGGGGCCGGAGCCATGGCGTAGAGCCGGTTCCCCTGCACGTGCACGGTGTGCACGTTGATGGCGCCACCGGGCAGCGCGCGCACGTACTGGGGATTCGCCGGGTCGGTGATGTCGTAGACGATGACGCCGGAGTTGGCGCTCGCGATGTAGAGCGCGTCGTCCTTCGCCCAGACGCCGTTCCAGTAGGTGTCCCCTGCAAGCTGCACGGTCTTCTTGAGCACGGGGTGGGCCCGGTGCTTCACGTCGAAGACCGCCAGTCCGCCGGCCCCGAAGATTCCGCCCGTGGCCACCACGTACGCGTGCTCCTTCGCGATGTAGACGTCCGCGGGGTAGGCCAGCGGGACGGCGGACTCGGAGACGAGGGACAACCCGGAGGCCGCGGACTCACCGGGCCCCCAGGCCTGGGCAGGGCGTATCGCGGTGAAGCTGCCGTTGGTGAGCACCTTGCCCTGCGAGCACTGGACGTAGCAGCCATGGATGCGTCCCGGCTGCGGCCGCTCGCAGCCGGCGAACACGCGCCAGCGCGTGCCCGTCCCGAATGGAACCTCCGCCGAGAAGAAGAACGCACCGGGTCCCACGTCCTGCTGGACCAGCGGCTGACCGTTGATCCTCCCCACGCCTCCGTCCGAGGGAAGCACCACGGTGTAGGGCGTGAGGTTGGGCCCGTTGGCGGACCGGACGCGGACCTCGTACACGCTCGCGGTGTCCAGGTCCGCGAACGCACCCGCTGGGCACATGGACCGGTCGAAGAGGGCAGGGTCGTCACAGGCGGCGACGGTTTCACCTACCTTCGGATGGAAGACGCAAGCCGAATAGGGCCCGGGATCCACCATGTCGCCCGGGTCGCTCAGCGTCACCGCGCCGCCATCCCAGGCATCCCCGCCCGCATCGGGAACGCCCGCGTCAGGACTGCCCGCATCGGGGCTGCCCGCGTCGGGAACCCCTGCATCCGCGATACCCGCGTCGGGAACACCCGCGTCGGACGTGCCGCTGTCCGGAGGCGGAAGAGGAAGCGGTGACACGCCATCGCCGTCGGAGAAGCAACCGCTCAGCGCCAGGGGAAGGGCCAGCAACAGCCAACGGGGCAGGAGGACCATGTCCTCCAGGCATACCCAATCATGGCTTCGACGTTCCAGTCGGCCACCACGGCAGGGGTGCCGGGGAAGCAGGCAGGTACGCCATCCCACCGGAGGCGCTCCGGGCCGGATAGGCTCGCGCGCACGTCATGGCCCTCACGCGTCTGGACATCGCAGGCTACCGCTCCGTGCGTCAGCTCCACCTGGAGCTGGGGCCGGTGACCGTGGTGGTGGGGCCCAACGGCAGCGGCAAGACGAACCTGTATCGCGCGCTGTATCTGCTCGCGGCGGCGGCGGAGGGCAGGCTCGCGCGAACGCTGGCGGACGAGGGCGGCACCTCGAGCGTGATGTGGGCCGGCCCCCGTGACCCCAAGAAGCCGGCGCGCATGCGCGTGACGGTGGACCTGGACGACCTCACCTACGAATTGCAGTGCGGCGTGGTGCCCACGTCGCCACCCCAGACGATGTTCACCCTGGATCCGGAGGTGAAGGAGGAGCACCTCTGGGCGCACTCCGGAGGCCGGCGTCTGGTGTTGATGGAGCGCAAGGACCGCACGGCCTTCATCCGCGACGCGGACGGCAAGCGCATCACGTTCCCCACGGAGCTGTGGGGTTCGGAGTCGGTGATGGATCAGCTCGCCGAACCGCACCGCTTCCCAAGGCTGGGCGAGGTCCAACGCACGTTGAGCGCGTGGCGCTTCTACCACCACTTCCGCACGGACCCGGACGCGCTGCCCCGGCACCCGCAGGTGGGCGTACGCACGCCGGTGCTCGCGTCGGACGGGCGCGACCTCGCGGCGGCGCTCCAGACCATCTGGGAGATTGGCGATGACCGCGCCCTGGAGCAGGGCATCGACGACGCCTTCCCCGGAGCCAGGCTGGAGATTCGAGCGGAGAACGGCCGCTTCAGCCTCTTCCTGCACATGCCTGGCCTGTCGAGGCCCATGGCCGCGCCGGAGCTGTCGGACGGGACGCTGCGCTACCTGTGCCTGCTGGCGGCGCTGCTCAGTCCCAGGCCGCCGCCATTCCTCGCGCTGAACGAACCGGAGACCAGCCTGCACCCGGACCTGCTGGAGCCCCTGGGCCGGCTCATCGTGCGCGCCTCCGAGGACAGCCAGATCTGGGTGACGACGCACGCGGAATCCCTGGCGCGAGTCATCACGGACAAGACTGGCACCTCGCCCGTGCACCTGGAGAAGCAGCAGGGCGCGACGATGGTGAAGCGGAACGGAAACGACGAATGACCCCCGGCCTCTACCTCACGCACAAGCCCGTGGGCGCCACCAGCTTCACCACCGTCCGAGCCTTCCAGGAGGAGGCCCAGGCAACGAGGCCCGGCCGCCGCACGGCGCTGGTCCACGGCGGCACGTTGGATCCGTTCGCGGAAGGGCTGCTGCTGATGCTGGTGGGCCCGGCCACGCACCTCTTCGAACACCTGCACGCGGCACCCAAGGTCTACGAGGCCCGCGTGGAGTGGGGCACGGAGATGGACACCGGCGACCTGCACGGCCGCCCCGTGCACCAGGGGGACGCGACCTCGCTCACACCCGAGCGCCTCGATGAAGCACTGCGCCCGTTCCTCGGCTGGACGGATCAAATCCCGCCCGCGACCAGCGCGAAGAAGCTCGGCGGTGAGCCCGCCTACCGCAAGGCCCACCGGGGCGAAGCCGTGGACCTGCCTCCCTCGCGCGTGTACCTGCACACCGCGCGCTGGCTGTCGCACGACCTGCCCAAAGCCAGCACGTTGGAGCTCACCTGCCGTGGCGGCTACTACGTCCGCTCGCTGGCCCGAGACCTGGGACGCGCGCTCGGCTGCGGCGCGCACCTCTCTGCGCTGAAGCGCACGGCCATCGGCCCGTGGAAGGACCCCGGCCCTGGCGCTCGCATCGAACGGCACGGCCGCGACCTGCTCCCCTGGACGTCCTCGCGAGCGCTCACGGACCAGGACGTGGGAGCCCTGCGCCAGGGGCAGTCCATCGCCGCCACGCCGCTCCAGCCCCCGGACTGGCGCCTGCCACCGGGCTACCCGGAGCCCACGGGCCCGGTGCGCGGCTTCCACCAGGGGAAGCTGACCTTCCTGCTCACCCCCAGGGACGGAGCCCTCTGGCCCGAGACAGAGCTGCGCGGCGGCGTCTAGAACGGACGCCCCATGGCGCCACCCGACCTGAAGACCGTGGAGCTCACCCCGGAGCTCTGGCCCGACCTGGAGAAGCTCTTCGGCTCCAACGGCGCCTGTGGCGGCTGCTGGTGCATGTACTGGCGCATCCCGGAGGGTGAGCGCTACGACGACGTGCGAGGCCCTGAAGCAAAGCGCCGCTTCAAGGCCCTGGTCGCGAGCGGAGAGGCGAAGGGCGTCCTCGCCTACGCGGACGGCGTACCGGTGGGCTGGGCCACCTTCGGCCCGCGCCGTCACTTCTCGCGCCTGGACCGGGCCCCCAGCTTCACGTGCGACGACGCGGACGCCGTCACCTCCGTGCCCTGCTTCTTCATCCACCGGAGCTGGCGCAACCAGGGCGTGGCCACCGCGCTGCTCGCCGCTGTGGAGGCCGCGGTGCGTCGCGAAGGCGCCGCCACCCTCGAAGGCTATCCGGTGAAACCGCCCAGGGGCTCGGCGCGTATCAGCAACGGAATGGCCTACACGGGCACGCTCCCGTTCTTCCTCAAGCGGGGCTACGTCCACGTCGCGGACCGGCCCGCCGGCAAGCAGCGCGTGCGCAAGGCGTTCAAGCCCGCGCGCCGGAAGTGATGCCTTGGGTCACCACCCCGAGGGCGGGGGGATGATGACTGTCATCACCGCTGGTGACTGTTGTCACCACCCCGGCGTTCGCGTCATCGCCGCGTAACCCCATGGAATCCTTCAGGGTGTGCCGACCCAAGGGGCTGGCACGACGCGCGCAATAGGTCCCGGCATGACCGCTTCCGCAACGGAAGCCGCTCCACCCGGAGATCAAAAATGACCACCATCAAGTCCACCGTCACCGCCACCCTCAACAAGGCGACCGTCAACGACAAGCAGCTCGCGGTCCTGCGCGGGACCTCGTCCCCGGCGAAGCAGGCGGCGGAGATGAAGGCCACCCTCAACAACATGAAGTCGCAGATGGAGGGCATGAAGTCGCAGCTGCAGGACCTGCAGTCCCGCCACTCTCACCTGGGTGACCGCTTCTCCATGCAGGGCCACGGCTGCGTGGGCCCGCGTGACAACTGGCAGCCCAAGGACCTGGGCGCCCTGGTGGAGATGAACAAGCTGAACCAGACCTCGGGCCCCATCGGCGCGGAGCAGTTCGCGAACAGCATCGAGGCCGCGGTCGGGGACCTGGACGGCCAGGCCGCCTCCGGTGAGTACCGCGCCGTCGCGGACTGGGCCGCCAACAACCGCGAGCGCCTGACCCCGGAAGCCCGCCAGGTGATGGACATCTACAGCAAGTACGCGGCGCTCTCCCAGTCGCGCGGCGAGTCCGGCATCCCCCAGGGCGACTTCAAGAAGATGCTCGCGGAGATGCGCGACGTGGGTGACGCCGGCGCGAAGAAGGCGCTCGCCAACCTGGACAGCAAGACCCAGGGCGGCACGGTGTCCGGCCAGGACATGGCCCGCGCCATCAAGACCGGCACCGCGGACCACGACGGCCAGGCCGCCGGCGCGGAGCTGAAGGAGTTCGAGAAGTGGGCCTCCAAGAACGAGAGCCGCCTGTCCCCGGAGGCCAAGGAGGTCCTGGACGTCTACCGCAAGCACGCCAAGGCCGCGCAGGCCGAAGGCCGCACCGGCCTCACGGCCAAGGAGACCGCCGCCCTCAACAAGGAGCTGAGCAAGGTGGGCGCCGGTGACGTGAGCGCCCGCAAGGCCACGGAGGCGCTCGACAAGCAGAGCGGCCCCATCTCCGGCGAGGACCTCACCCAGGCCATCAAGGACGGCATCTCCGACACGGACGGCCACTCCTCCACCTCCGAGCTGAAGGAGTTCGAGAAGTGGGCCGCCAAGAACGAGAGCCGCCTCACGCCCGAGGCCAAGGAGGTCCTGAAGACCTACCAGCAGGCCGCGAAGAAGGCCGGCCCGGAGGGCATGACCCAGAAGGAGGCGGACGCCATGTTCAAGAAGATGGAGGGCTTCAAGACCTTCCACGACAGATCCATGCGCGACGCGCTGGAGGGCCTGGACGCCAAGAAGGGGAAGATCTCCGGCAACGACCTGACCGCCGCCATCGAGAAGGGCGCGGGCGACCTGGACGGCCAGGCGGCCGGCACCGAGTTCACCGACACGATGAAGTGGGCGCGCCAGAACTACGACCGCCTCACGCCGGAGGCGAAGAAGGTGGTCGACACCTACGAGAAGTACGCCACCCGCTCGCAGGCCCAGGGCTCCACGGGCATCGACCAGAAGGACTTCAAGAAGATGATCAACGAGATGAAGTTCGTCAGCAACCCGCGCCCCACGCGCCCCGTGTTCTACGCGGCCTGAGGTGAAGTCGGGGGGGAGTTGGGGAAGGACGAAGTAGGGGGGATTGGAAGTCAGAGGGGTCCCGGACCTTCGGGGGAGGGTCCGGGGCCCTTCTTTTTCTACAAGCGCGTCAGTGCTTCTTCGCCTTGGCGATGGTGGCGTGCGCTTCCTTCACCACGTTCTCCACGGTGAAGCCGAACTTCTGCTGCAGCGCCTTGATGGGGGCGGAAGCGCCGAAGCTGCGCATGCCGATGATGCTGCCCGTGTGTCCCGTCCAGCGCTCCCAGCCGAACGCCGCGCCCTTCTCCACGGAGACGCGAGCCTTCACGCCCGGGGGCAGCACGCTGTCCTGGTACTCCTGGGGCTGCTGCTCGAACAGCTCCCACGACGGCATGCTCACCACGCGAGCCTTCACGCCCTCGGCCTTGAGCTTCTCCGCGGCCTCCACCACCAGCGCCACCTCCGTGCCCGTGCCGATGAGGATGACGTCCGGCGAGCCGCCTTCCGCCTCCAGCAGCGTGTACGCGCCCTTGGCCACGCCGGACGCGGGAGCGAACTTCGTGCGGTCCAGCGTGGGCACCGGCTGGCGCGACAGCACGAGCACCACCGGGTGGTGCTGCTGCTGCGCGATGTAGCGCCACGCCTCGGTCACCTCGTTGGCGTCACCGGGGCGCAGCACGATGTTGCCCGGCACCGCGCGCAGGGACATCAGCTGCTCCACGGGCTGGTGCGTGGGGCCGTCCTCGCCCAGGCCAATGGAGTCGTGCGTGAAGATGTGGATGGACGGAATCTCCATCAGGGCCGACAGGCGCATGGAGGGGCGCTCGTAGTCACTGAAGATGAGGAACGTGGCGCCGTAGCCGCGCACGTGGCTCAGGTTGAGGCCGTTGACGACGGAGCCCATCGCGTGCTCGCGCACACCGAAGTGGATGTTGCGGCCCGAGTACTCGCCCGGCTTGATGGACGTGGACGCGGAGATGTACGTCTTCGTGGACGGGTTCAGGTCCGCGGAGCCGCCGACGAGCCACGGGTAGTTCTTCGCCAGCGCGTTGAGCACCTTGCCGCCGGACTCACGGGTGGCCATGCCCTTCGCGTCCGCGGGGAACACGGGCAGCTCCTTGTCCCAGCCCTCGGGCAGCTCGCGCTTGAGCAGCGCCTCCAGCTCGCGAGCCAGCTCCGGGTGCTGCTTGCGGTAGTCCGTAAGGGACTTCTGCCACGCGTCGTGCAGCGCCTTGCCACGAGCGCCCATGCGCTCCTGGAAGCGCTCGCGCACGCCGTCGGGCACCAGGAACTGCGCGTCCTCGGGCCAGCCGTAGGCCTTCTTGGTGGCCTTGATTTCCTCGGCGCCCAGGGGCTCGCCGTGGGCACTGGCGGAGCCCTGCTTCTTGGGCGAGCCGAAGCCGATGAACGAGTTGACGATGATGAGCGTGGGCTTGCCGCGCTCGTCCTTGAAGGACTTGTAGGCCTTGGACAGCGCGTCCAGGTCGTTGGCGTCGGTGACCTTGAGCACGCGCCAGCCGTAGCCCTCGAAGCGGCGGCCCACGTCCTCGGTGAAGGCCAGATCGGTGCTGCCGTCGATGGAGATGTGGTTGCTGTCGTAGATCCAGCACAGGTTGGGCAGCTGGAGGTGGCCCGCGAGCGAGGCGGCCTCGGACGCCACGCCCTCCATCATGTCGCCGTCGCCGCAGAGGGCGTAGACGTCATGGGTGAACAGGTCGAAGCCGGGCTTGTTGAAGTGGGCGCCCAGCCACTTGCTGGCGATGGCCATGCCCACGCTGTTGGAGACGCCCGCGCCCAGGGGGCCGGTGGTGGTCTCCACGCCGGTGGTCCAGTGGTACTCCGGGTGGCCCGGGGTGGCGGAGTCCAGCTGGCGGAAGTTGCGGATGTCGTCCAGGGACACGGCGGGGACGTCGGTGACCTTGGCGTCCTTCACGCGCTTCACGCCAGCCAGGTGCAGCAGGCTGTAGAGCAGCATGGACGCGTGGCCATTGGACAGGATGAAGCGGTCGCGGTCCGGCCAGTTCGGCGTGGCCGGGTCGTAGCGCAGCTCCTGCTGCCACAGCTGGTAGGCCACGGGAGCCAGCGCCATGGGCGCGCCCGGGTGGCCGGAGTGGGCCTTCTCCACCGCGTCCATGGACAGCGTGCGGATGGTGTTGATTGCCTGGGTATCGATTTTCTCGGTCGTCATGCGGCCTCCCGCGCAGGACTGCGTCGCGGGCGCACCATGCCGTAACTGGAGCCGCCGCGCCGCACGAAACACGCCCGTCCGTCGGCAGGTACACCGACGGTCGGGCGGGGGACTATTACCCTGCCTTTATTACTCGCCCTTCTTCAGCAGCGGGAGCAGGTCCGGGATGGAGATGCCCAGCAGGATGTACCGGCCGCCATCGGAAGGAGCCCAGGCGTAACCGAAGTGGAAGGCCCGGGCCAGGTTGACGCCGACGCCCAGGGCCAGCCGGACGTTGGCATCCTCTTCGGCGGAGCTCGTCGAGGCGTTGCCCGCGATCAGGGAGACGGAGGGAGCCACGGCGAAGTATTCCGCCAGGTTGGGGAAGGTGCGCGTGTTGAAGCTGAGGGTGAAGGGGAACGTGACCGCCACGGACGCGGAGCGATTGGGGCTGATGGGCAGGGCGAAGGAGACGGGAATGCTGGACGTGGCTTCGACGTCGCGGGGCGAGGCTTTCTGCGCGGCGGAGACGATCTCCGTGATGACGGGCGCGGTGGTGATGAGCCCCAGGTTGTAGACGTTGAAGGAGTCGTTGAAGACGACGATGTCGGCGCGCTCGGGGACCCGGTAGATGACGCGGAAGGTGACGCGCTGGTTGAGGTAGTCCTTCCAGGGCACCAGCAGCTTCCGGGTGCAGCCATCCTGGAAGCCCAGGTCCACCTTCGCCTTGCGCGTCTTGCCGTCCTTGCCGTCGGGGACCTCCAGCTCGAAGACCCAGGGGCTCTTCATGATGGAGCCATAGGGAAACTGATAGCAGTGGGGGTAGCTCAGCCGCAGGGCGACCTCCGCGTCCTGGTCGATGAGGTCCGCCAGGGGCTGCACCGCTCCGCCCGCTTCTTCGACGAGGAGCAGCGAGCCCACGCTCTTGACGATGGAGAGGGAGAGGGCGTCCTTCACCTCGACACGGACGTTGTCGTAGTCGGGCTCGGAGGTTTCGGACACCAGGGAGCGCCCGAAGCTGGAGAAGCGGTCGTTGAGCCTTCGGACGATGCGGTCGGACAGCGCCCGCTTGTGGGCCTGGCGGAAGGCCCGGAGGGACTTGTCCTTCTCATCTTCCTCGAAGAGGAAGCGATGGTCCTTCTGTGCTTCGCTCCACGCGATTCCCCCGCGCGCCTTGTCCGCCGAGTTGTAGCAGAACGTGTAGATGAGGGATGGCCCTGACTCTCCATCACGGAGAACACGTCGCGGAAAGGGTCTGGGGGCTGCGGGAAGAGTGGTTTTCGTGGGGTCCTGATTGGGTGGCGGCGGGCTGTGATGTGGCACGTCTTGAAGCGTCGCGTCTTGCTCGCTTTGGAGCAGTGCCCCCTCTTGGAGGCAGAGGAACTCCGCGGTGTAGACGGCCTCCACGGTGATCTTGAGGTTGGAGATGGGCTCAGGCCGGTCGTCGCCCCGCCAGCGCACGAGGACGAACTCCCGGTCGGGGAGTTTCTCGATGTTCTCCTTGAGGAGCTCGGTCTCCGCCTGGACCGCGCTGGATTCCACCTTGAAGCGCAGCCGGCTGAAGAGGGACAGGGCGCTCAGGGACACGCCGTCGGTCTTGAAGTGCACCACGAGCCGGTCGAGCCGGTGTTGCTCCCCACCATCGGGCAGCAGTCCGTTCTGGGTGACTTCCAATCGAAGCGGCTTCGCCGTCTCCGACATGGGTTCATAGACAGCCAGGTACTCATAGGGCTGCGCGGAGGCGCTCAAGGAGCAGAGCAGACACAGCAAAGCCAGGAGTCGGGGCAGCACGGCCCCGCCAGTTCGTTCGTGCATGGCGATCCTCAAGGGCGGGTCCGGCCGGACGCGGTGCTACGAAATCGGGCGTCGGCCTGACAGGAATCGCTGTTGAGCAAGTCACATGCCGCCCGTGCGCCAGGGCAAGGCCGCGAGACATTGGACGAACCCGGCCATCTCCCCGGCCAGGGTGGACGGATTCGTCCACTTCAGGCAGGCGTTACGACCCGGGGGCAGTCATCTGCCCATGACTGGACGCCAAGGCACGCCTGTTGCTTGGATGGTCAACGCAAAAAACAGCCTGAGGAGGCGTGCCATGTCAGGAATCGGGAAGCCGAAGGATGAGGAAGTGTCTGCTGAATCCCCCCAGGCCTTCTCACGGGACGTCTTGAGAGGGGTCTACAGCCAGCTCTTCAAGAGGCCCGTGCCGGCGGAGAAAACACATTCGACGGAGCAGGATGTGGGGCTCCAGACCCGTGAGGAGATCTGCGGGATCATGAGGTCCGCACGGGGCAGTGCCACGAACGACACGACGGCCCGTGTGAAGGCAGACGCAAAGCTCAATGACCTCTATGTTGCTTCCAGGTCTGAAACTACGTCGAATCCCAGGCCTGAAACTACGTCGAATTCGACCCTGAGTCAGAATCAATGGGATGGCCTCAAAGAGGCGTTCTCACCCAGATATGCGCTGCTGCAAGACATCCAGATTCCGAACGCGATGAAGCCCAATGAGCCGAACGAGTATGGTGTCCTCAAGTTCGGTTCTTACGAGCTGGCGCTTCTCTATCACTGGTTGTTCCGGCATGAGGACAGCCACCAGGCGCATAACTATCTCCATGCGTTGAAGAGAGCCGCCCTTGCTGAATGGCCAAGGGCCATTGAGGTTGTGCTGGGAGTGCTCTTCAATGACGAAGCCTTCACGGGCTTCGTGTGGCCACGAGTGAACAAGCAGGGACAAACTGTGCCCAAGCTTGTCACGCTTGATATCGACGAGGCGGTTGTTGCTCAGATGGTTTCGCTGCTAGCGAACAGGAAACTGTCGGAGCTGGAGCCCTATGAGGAAGGAGGCGTGTGTATCATTGGCGCTCCCTTCGACAAAGGCAACATCTGCTACTGACCCCATGGGCCCCAGCGACCTCGAATACTCCATCACGCTCGAAGCGCTGCCCAGGGACCTCCAGCCCTTCGCGGAGGAGCTCCCCTTCCACCTGGGCCTGACCGCCCACCCCGACGGAGGCTGGGACGACTACAGCGCCTTGGCCCCCTTCCAGCGCCTGCCGTTCTACGCGTCAGAGCGCCCGGGCCAGGGCCTCGCCCCAGAGCTCCAGTCCCGCTACCTCCGCGCCCACCACCGCGGAGGCTTCTTCGGGCTCCTCATCGACCGGCTCGACGACGGTCAGGTCGCACCGCGCCCGGAGTGGCCCCGCCTCCGTCAGGCCCTGTTCGACCAGTGGCTGCAATCCCTGACGGAGGCGACCGGAAACGAAGTCCTCGCGACCGAGGCCATCAAGGTGGCCCTGGAGGACTGGGCCGAGGCCGTGTCCAACGAGAAGGCCCTGCTGTCCCGCCGCAGGCTGTCCATGGCCCAGTACGCCTGCCTCGTGAGCCAGAAGGTGTCCTGGCTGGGAACCAGCGCCTTCTGCCTCCTGCTCGCCCACGGCGACCCCTCGCGGCTGCCCTCGTTCCGCCGAGCCTTCGACCTGCTCCTGCTCAGCTCCCAATGTCTCGACGATGCCCTCGACGCGGACGAGGATGCCCGGCTCCACGGCATCGGTTTCCCAGAGGCCCTGGGCCATCCACCCCGAGGCTTGCTGCGCACCGCGCCCGGCGTGGCCCGGCTCGGGGCGGCCGTGGCGCGCGAAGGCGGCTTCCACGAATTGGGCGCCTGGCTTGCGGACCGCGCACGTTCCCTGGATGAATCCCATTCCGGGAAGTCGTCACTCCAGGCGGAGATGAGCGCTCTCGCCTTGATGGCGGCCGTGACACAGCTCTATGGGGGGCCCACCGTCACGAGCCCATGAACCCGCTGGGGCAAGGAGCCCGGGGCCATGACGTCTGGCGTGACGCGCAGCCGGTGGTGGACCGTCCTCCTCCTCGCCATCCTGGGCGTAGGGCTGAGCGCGGGGGTTGCATGGCAGGTGTCGACCACGCTCGGCACCCCCTTCGCCTCGCTGCTGGTGGACCCCTACGGAGCCTTCTCCTCCGTCTACCTGCCCACGTGGAGCGAGGGCCGCCGGATGCCCTTGCGCCACCCGGACCTCCTCGTGGCCTGCGAGGGAATCCCCCTGGACGGAGACGTCGCGAAGTCAGGGCTGCCCGGAACGCAGCTGAGCGCCTGTGTCCAGGAGGCGGAGCGGCAGGGCCACTCCCACGTGGCGCTGACCTTCCTGCGGCGAGGAGGAGAACGCCTCACCCTGAGCCAACCCCTGCGCCACTTCGGAGCGGAAGAAGGCCTGTTCCTCTTCGGGGTCTACGCCCTGGTGGGAGGCTTCCTGCTGTGGTCCGGCCTGCTGGTGTTGCTGCTCGCGGGCCGGAGGGACGGAGCGTTGGCCTACGGCGTGCTGTGCATCTCCAGCCATGTCTTCCTGCTCACGCTGTTCGACTACCACACGCGAGCCACCTTCATGCCGCTCTTCATCGTGTCGCGTCTGGGGACAGCGGTGGGCAGCGTGTGGTTGGGCTACGCTTTCCCGGAGCGGCCCGTGCGCTTGCGTCGCTTCTGGCTGACCGCGCTATGGCTGCTGGCGGTGGCGGCCGTGCTCGCGGCGGCGTGGCTGCTCATGGCTCCAGGTCTGGGCCTCGACACAGCCCGGGTTCGGCACTGGGTGGACGTCGCGTCCCAGGGCTCGCTGCTGGTCTGCGGAGTGGCCATTCTCGTCCGGCTCCGAGGCAGCACCGGACGCGCGCGGGCGGAGCTGCTCGCGGCGGCCTGGGGACTCGCCGCGCTCCCGGTCGTGCTCGCGGTGATTGTGTTCTCGGGCCGGGGCTTCTACCTGGTGGTGCCCTGCTTCATCGCGTTGCTGCCATTGTCCATTGGCTACGGCCTCATCCGGCACAACGTGCTGGCGGTGACCGCGGTGCTCACGCGGCGGTTGCTGGCCATTCCCCTCGTGCTGGCGGGACTGCTCGCGGCCTCCTTCGCCTGGCTCGCGACGCGGCGGTTCCTGGATGTCTCCACGGTGTCGCAGGCGCTGCCGCTCCTGGTCGCGCTCGCCACCTTCCTGGCCCTGGTCTTGCTCGGCAGACCGCTCGTGGTCCGACTCTTCTTCCCTGCCACCCTCCAGTTCCGTCCCACCGTGGAACAGCTCAGCGACGAGCTGTCCGCCCCACGTGAGCCCGGTGCCCTCCGGGACACGCTGGAGCGAGTCGTCCGGCGCTGGTTGCCCACGGGGCAGGTTCAGGTCCTCGACCTGGGAGAATGGTCGACGGTGGAGCACCTGCCCGAGGACGCGCTGACCAACCTTCAAGCAGGCACGCACCTGTGGACGCAGGAGGGCCCCTGGCACCGGAGGCTCCTCGTCCCCATGCGCTCATCAGGAGAGCTGCGGGGCGTCTTGCTGCTGGCCCCCAAGCATCAGGCCGCGCTCTACACGAACGCGGACCTGGAGCTGCTCCACACCATCGCCAGCCTGGGCGGAGTGGCGCTGCACAACGCCCAGGTCCTCCAGGAGCTCGACGTGCTCCGGCAGGCGCAGGTAGGCGCGGCGCACGAGGAGAAGCGGCTCGCCCTCGCGGTGCTGAGCGCGGAGATCTCCCACGAGATTGCCTATCCGCTGAACTTCTTCCGCCACCTGCTCCGTCAGGGAGGCCAGTCCCAGCCGCTGGAGCCCGAGGACGTCGACATCGGCCGGGAGGAGATTGAGCGGCTGGAGCGCATGCTCGGGTCCCTGCGCCGGCTGTCACTGCCGCCGCCGCGCGTGGAGCCAGTGGCGGTGCTGCCCCGAGCCCGCCGCGCCCTGGACCTCATACGAGATCAGGTCCAGGCAAGGCGCATCGCCGTCACCGTGGACATCCCCGAGTCGCTTCAACTGCTCGCGGAGCCGGATGCCATGGTGCAGCTCTTCGCCAACCTCCTGCGCAACGCCATCCAGGCGGCGGGGGAGGGTGGGCAGATGGGAGTGCGAGCCTGGGAGGAGGGCCCGGAGCAGCTCCTGGAGGTCTGGGACTCGGGCCCGGGCATCCCGGAGGCCGCGAAGGAGACGCTGTTCGACCCCTGGGTGACGACGCGCAAGGAAGGGCTGGGACTGGGCCTGTCCGTCACGCAGCGAATCGTGCGGCGCTTCGGCTGGAACATCGCCGTCCACCGCGAGCAGGGACGCACCTGCTTCCGCATCCACGCCCGTCGCCTCGCGGACCCCCGTTCGCTGGAGAGTGCATGAAGATCCTCATCATCGATGACCAGCGCAGCGCACGGCGGGTCCTCACGACGGTGCTGTCATCCATGGCGGGCCTGGAGTTCCGGGAGGCCGCCAGCCTCGACGAGGCGCGAAGGTGTCTCTCCGCGGAGTCCATCGACGTGGCGCTGGTGGACATCCGCTTGAGCGCGGACTCACGCAACCGCGACGGACTCCTCCTCATCGAGGAGATTCGCAAGCGCACGAGCGCGGTCCCCATCGTCGTCACCGTCTCCAACGAGATGGCGGAGATCCGCACCGCGATGCGCCTGGGCGCCTACGACTATGTCCTCAAGGACGATCTCTGCGCGGAGCTCATCGTCCCCATCCTCGAAGGGCTGCGAGACCGGCGAAGGTTGGAGCAGGAGGTGCAGGTCCTCCGCGCGCGCGAAGGCGCCCAACGGATGCCGGGGATGGTGGGAGGCTCCGCCGCGCACCAGCGCATGCTGTCCCTGGTGCGTCGGGTGGCGCTGTCGGACCGCCCCGTCCTCGTCCTGGGCCCCACGGGCGCCGGAAAAGAAGGCGCGGTCCGAGCGCTCCACGCCTTGGGGCCCAGGCCGGACGCGCCGCTCCTGGAGATCAACTGTGGCGCCATCCCCGAACAGCTCATGGAGTCACAGCTCTTCGGCCACGAGCGAGGAGCCTTTACCGGAGCGGAGCGGCGGCAGGACGGCCTGATGAAGGCAGTAGGGCAGGGGACGCTCTTCCTGGACGAAATCGCGGAGCTGCCGCTGAGCCTCCAGGCCAAGCTCCTGCGAGTGCTGGAGGCCGGGCACTTCCGCCCCATCGGTGCGACGGCGGAGCAGCCCTTCCAGGGCCGGGTGGTGGCCGCGACGCACGCGGACCTGGATGAACTGGTGCGCCAGCGGCGGTTTCGCGAGGACCTCTACTTCCGGCTCAACGTGCTGGAGGTCCGGGTGCCCTCGCTGGAGGAGCGGCGCGAGGACATCCCGGCGCTGCTCGCCCACTTCGTCCAGCAGCAGCGGCGGCCCCTGCGCTTCTCCTCGGAGGCCGTGGACCTGCTCACCCGGATGGCCTGGCCGGGCAACGTGCGTCAGCTGCGCAACCTCGTGGACCGGTTGGCGGTGTTCGCCGAGACGGACGAAATCACCCCCGACGTGCTCTCGGAACTGCCGGGCCGTCCCAGCCAGGGCACCTCGCGCGAGGACCCTCTGAAGGAGCTCGTGCGGACAATGCTGCGGATGCCCGACGCGGGAGACAAGCTGGCGCGTCTGGAGCAGGCGATGATCACCGAAGCCATGACACTGGCGGAGGGCAACAAGAGCGCGGCCGCGCGACTCTTGGGTGTGCACCGCAAGGCCATCGAGCGGCGCCTGGGCCGGAAGGAAGACGAACCCCTCTCCGGCCCGGAGCCCT
Source organism: Corallococcus sp. AB011P (assembly GCF_003611605.1). Lineage (NCBI taxonomy): Bacteria > Pseudomonadati > Myxococcota > Myxococcia > Myxococcales > Myxococcaceae > Corallococcus > Corallococcus sp. AB011P. Next base: position 10,657 of record NZ_RAVX01000007.1, on the reverse strand, counting down.
GACGGACGCGCCGCCTACCGCCGCGCCATCGCACCCCGGGGCGTCTTCCCGCGGGTGAGGTGGGTCACCGCCTCACCCAACCCCTCCACGGTGAGGGAGAACATGGGGAACACATTGGCGATGACCGCGATGCTGCCCGAGCGCCACGACCCGCGAGGCTCCGGGTTGAGCCACACGTTGCGCTCGAAGTGCTGCGCCAGTTGCATCAGCCACGTGAGCCCTTCCAGGCCCTCCTGGCGGTACTGGCCATTGGCATCCGTGCGGATGCCCAGCTCATACGGGGCCATGGACGCGTCGCCCACCATCACCAGCTTGTGATGTCTTCCCACCTGCGCGGTGAGCTCCGGCACGGTGATGCCGCCCGTCAGCTGCGGCGTGGCGTACAGCTTCCCGTAGACGCAGTTGTGGAAGTAGTAGGTGCGCAGCTCCTTGAAGTGCGTGGCCTGGCTGGCGACGCTGAACAGCCGGCTCACCAGGTGCGCGTACGGATCCATGGATCCGCCCACGTCCATGCACAGCACCACGCGCGTGTTGGGCCGGCGCGGCGGACGTGTCACCACCTCCAGCTCACCCGCGTTCTTCGCGGTGGCGGCGATGCTCTCGTCCACGTCCAGCTCCTCCGCCACGCCCTCGCGCGCGAAGGCCCGCAGCTTGCGCAGCGCCACCGCCAGCTGCCGGGTGTCCAGCACCAGGTCGTCGCGATAGCCCGCGTACTTGCGAGCCCCGGCTTGCCACAGCGCCTGGCCCTGACGGCCGCCCGTGCCGCCAATGCGCACGCCCTGCCGGGCCGCGCCGTTGTTGCCAAAGGCAGACGCGCCGCCCGTGCCCACCCAGCGCGTGCCGCCGTCGTGGCGCTCGGTCTGCTCCTTCAGGCGCTGCTCCAGTTGGCGGCGCAGCTCCTCCGGGTCCCACTGCTCCAGGAGCGCCAGCTCCTCCGGGCTCAGGTCGGTGCGCTCCTTCGCCTCCTCCAACCAGGACAGCAGCTCCTCGGTGAGCTTCAACGCGTCGGAAGCGACGCCCTGGAAGTGCGCGAGGAACGCCTGGTCAAAGGCATCCAGCTGCGTCTCCGAGTGCACCAGGAGCGCGCGAGCCACGTGGTAGAACCCATCCAGGCTGCTGTCATGCAGCCCGGCCTTCAGCGCCCCGGCCAGGGCGAGCGCCTCCTGCGCGCCCACCTTCACCCCGCGCTTTCGCAGCTCGTAGAAGAACGGCAGGAACATGGCGTGGCCCCCGTGCCCTTTACGCGCGCGTCCGCCGGCCGCGTCCGAAGGCTTCCGCCACCGCCACCAGGTCCTGCTCCTTCTTGAGCAGCGCGCCCAGGAACGGCAGCTGCTCCTCCAGCTTCAACTCCACGATGCCGTTGGCCTTGAGCACCGAAATCCAGTCGATGAGTTCGCTGGTGGACGGCCGCTTGCGCAGGCGCGTCATCGCGCGCAGCTCGTAGAAGACCTTGAGCGCCTGGTCCGCCAGCGCGGAGTCCAGCCCCGGGTGGTGCACGTCCACGATGCGCTGCATGAGCTCGCGCTCCGGGAAGTCGATGAAGTGGAACACGCACCGGCGCAGGAACGCGTCAGGCAATTCCTTCTCGTTGTTGCTGGTGATGAGCACCACGGGCCGGTTCTTCGCCACGACCTCATCGTTGGTCTCGGAGATGCGGAAGCGCATCCGGTCCAGCTCGTGGAGCAGGTCGTTGGGGAACTCCAGGTCCGCCTTGTCCACTTCGTCGATGAGCAGCACCACGCGCTCCGGAGAAGCGAACGCCTCGCCCAGCGGCCCCATGCGGATGTATCGCCGGATGTCTCGCACGTCCCCGTCCCCGAAGCGCGAGTCATACAGCCGCTGCACGGTGTCGTAGACATACAAGCCGTCCTGCGCGCGCGTGGTGCTCTTCACGTGCCAGGTGAGCAGCTTCAATCCCAGTCCCTGGGCAATCGCTTCCGCCAGCAGCGTCTTGCCCGTGCCGGGCTCGCCCTTGACCAGCAGGGGGCGCTGGAGCGTGAGGGCGCAATTGACGGCCGCCTGCAGGCCCTCGCTCGTGAGGTAGGAGTCGGTGCCGCGGAAGCGAACGGGAGTGGGAACCGGAGTCATGGATGGTTCCTTTAACATCCTGGGGAATGTTTCCATCCCTAGACGGGCGGATGGGTGTATATCCTGCCCCACATGGCCCCACTTTCCCTTGAAACCGAACTTCGCGACATGGTCCGCCGCGAGTTGCAACTGCAACTGGCTCCCGTTCAGAAGGCCGTGGCCCGTATGGCCAAGGGGCTGGATGCGTTGGATGCACTGCGCGCGGTGACCGACCGCCTGGCGCCGCTGTCCAGCCGCCTGGGTGCCGTGGCGGGCGTGCGCACGCCCACGCTGGCGCCGGAGCCGGTTGCCCGCCGCCGTCCGGGCCGTCCGCCGAAGGCCGCCGCGAAGGCCGCGCCCGCCGCGAAGGCCGCGCCCGTGAAGGCCGCGCCCGCCGCGAAGATGCCGGCCGCGAAGATGCCGGCCGCGAAGGCCGCGCCCGTGAAGGCGCCCGCCGCGAAGTCTCCGGGTCGTCCGCCCAAGGCCGCCGCCGCGGAAGACAACCAGGCCTGCGCCGTCATCGGTTGCAAGCGCCAGAGCCGCTCCAAGGGCTACTGCTCGGCGCACTACCAGAAGCTGCGCCTGCTCATCCGCACCGGCCGCCGTCCGGACGCGTGGGTGGATGGCGCGAAGCCGCAGTCGGTCCCGGACGTCACGCTGCCGCGAGGTCGCGCGGGCAGCCAGGCGCTGAAGGAATCGGCGAAGCCGGCCGCGCCCGCGGTGCCGCCCAAGCCCAAGGCGTGGGTGCGCAAGAAGGGCTCCAGCGGCGGCATGGTGTCGCTGACCTGACGGAGGACGTCGTCCGTGGCCCTCCCCGCGTGACGGGTCGCCCCGAGCGGCCCGCCGTGCGTGCGTCAACCCCGACACGGGTTGCTTCCTTCGATTGACATGCGGGCCGTGGCGGTGTGAATCCCGGCCCCATGAGCGAGCAATATCCAGTCACCGTCGCGGTCCGCCGTCCCGACGGTTCGGTGGAGCAGGTTCGGGTGGGCACGGCGTACAGGAACGGCGAAGGCTTCACGCTGCAACTGGGCGAGCTGTCCATGAGCGCCACGCCCGTCGCGGCGTCGGCCCCGGCGTATCGCCGTCCCGCGGCCTCGGGCGCCCCGTCCGGCGGCGGCGGTGGTGGTGGTGGCGGCGACGGCACGCTCCTGCCCAACTACGGCCGCAGCAAGGGCGCCCCCGTCTACGGCGCCAGCCTCCAGGACCTGGAGTTCTACGCCAACGGCGCGCGCCGCTCCCTGTCGGACCCCAGCAAGTCGCGCTGGCACGACAAGGAGCGCCAGCTCCTGGCCTCCATCGAGGCGGAGATTGCCCGGCAGCGCGGTGAGGGCGGCGGCGGTGGCGAGCCCCCCGCGCGCGGTGGCGGTGGAGGCCGGGGCGGTGGCTACGGCTTCGGCAACCCGCCGGACGACGGCGACATCCCGCCCCCCGGCGACGACGACAACATCCCCTTCTGAAGAAGCCACGGACCCCGCGACCCAGAATAAGGGGTCGCGGGGAGATCCAATCGGTCCGGGCCCGCGCAATAAGAAGAGGAGCCCGGCGCGGCTTGCTGGCGATGTGGCCCCTTGCCGACTCGCGGGTCATTGATATTGCCGGCCCAATGGTAGATACGGTCTGTGTATTGGATGTCACCGGAAGTGAATTGACACATCGCGTGTGATTCATTCCACGTCGATAGCTTCACTTCTGAAGTATTCCGCATCCTGCGGATTTCACAGGCCTCCTGGGCAGTTCTGTCCTGGCCTGTACTTCACGAATGACGCGTCCAGAAACAGGAACTCCGTCTTTCCAAGGGCTTAGGAAGTGGCCTGGAACGTGCTCTATGCACGCGTGCCAGGGAATCCATCCCGTCCGGCAAGGCTGTGAAATCGCGAGGCCATGGAAATGACCGAACGGGTGTGTGTGGTGGGCGCGGGTTCGTTCGTCCCAGCACGGACCATCTCCAACGAGCGGATCGCGAAGGCAATCCCCGGTTGGTCGGCCGCCCGCATCGAAGAAAAGATTGGCATCAAGGAGCGCCGCTTCCTCTGGGACTTCGACGATGAGACGGGCCGCGCCATCCCGCCGCCGGACGACGTGCTGGGGCGCTTCTATCCGGCGACGAACACGGACATGTGCGAGGTGTCGCTGCGCCAGGCCCTCTCCCGCGGCGGCGTGGATCCGAAGGAGCTGGACGCGCTCTTCGTGGTGACGTGCACCCCGGACGCGCCGCATTTCAACCACGACGCCATGGTGCTGCACGAGCGGCTGGGCCTGCGCGAGGACGCCTTCGCGCTGGTGGTGGACGACGGCTGCGGCGGCACGCCCTACGTGCTGGACCTGGTGCGCAAGATGATGGAGGGCGGCCGCTTCCGCACGGTGGCGGTGGTGGCCTCGGCGTTCACCTCGCCGCTGCTCAACCGGGAGGTCTACACGGACGAGCTGCCGCCCACGCCGGGCCGCCCCAAGGCGCTCAACGCCTACCTGTCCATGTATGTCTTCGGAGACGGCGCGGGTGCGGTGGTGCTGCGCAATCAGGAGGGTGACGAGGACGGTCCGGGCATCCTCTCCTCGTTCTCCGGCAACGCGTACGCGGAACTCGTGACGCGCCGGGGCGGCGGCATGCTGAAGCTGCCCTATCAGCCGGGTCGCACGCGCCCGTCCGACATGGCCTTCGTGGTGGACGGCTTCAAGGTCGCGCGCAGCTACCCGGAGTACATGCAGAAGTGTCTGGACGCGGTGCTCACACCCACGCTGCGTGAACAGGTGAAGCGCTACTACTTCCACCAGCCCAACAAGCGGGTGATGGATTCGTTCGTGACCCGGGCGGGTCTGCCGAAGGAGTCCGTGGCCTGCAACGTGGATCGCATTGGCAATACGTCCGCGGCCGGGATGTTGATTCTCCTGGCGGACGACCTGGAGCAGGGTCGTGTTGCACTCGGCAGTGGGGACCTGGTGGTGGTGGCGGCTGTCGGTGCCAACGTCCATTATGGAGCCCAGCTCGTGCGGCTGTAGCGCGCACGGGTGTTCATCTCCTCCCCCCCGGAGATTCCCCCCTCTATGAGTGAGCAGCGCAAGGAAGTCGCGGTACTGGAGCCGGCCATTGCCCAGGACCTGGAGAAACGCCTGTCCCTGGCGACCCCCGACGACACGGCCCGAGGCATGTTCTTCAACGGCGCGTTGAACGCGGTGCGCATCCTGGGCGGCGATGCCGCGGTGGAGAAGTGCCTGGCGGTGGTGCAGGAGAAGAAGTTCGTCGACTTCTTCAACTACCCGGTGGCGGGCTTCCTGAAGCTGTCCTTCACGGGAGCGCAGCTGATGGGCCCGCAGCTGGGCGGCTTCGACGCGATGTTGCGCAAGATGGGCACGCAGGCCACCACGGACTTCCTGTCGTCGGCGGCGGGCAAGACACTGTTGCTGCTCGCGGGTGACAGCCCCAAGCGGCTGGTGACGAACCTGCCCACGGGCTACCGCGCGGCGGTGAGCTACGGCGAGCGCAGCGTGGAGTGGTCCAGCGACCGCGCGGGCCGGCTGGTGATGAAGCGGGACTTCATGCCGCCCGCGTACCACGAAGGCGTGCTCCAGGCGGTCATCGAGGCGCTCGGAGCAAGAGGTGTCCAGGTGAAGGGCCGGCAGACGGGCCCGGTGGACACGGAGTACGCGCTGTCCTGGCAGTGACCGGAGCATGAACCCCGCGGTCCTTGCTGTCCTCGACGAAGGATGGGTTTGAACATGGCTCAAGGACACGCGGGGGCCCCGGTGCGGCTGCAATCCGGCGACGAGTGGGTGTATGCCTTTCGCTCGCAGGAGGACGCCGCGACGCCGCCGGATGAAGCGGTGTGCGCGGCGGCGCCCTTCACGCCCACCGTGAAGCTGGGCGCGGGCCTGTATGTGCCCGCGGGCGATGGCGGCTACGAAAGGGTGGGCTCGGCCACGGCCTGCTTCCGGCTGACGGACCGGGCCTTCACCCCGGGCACGCAGGTGCCGTTCTACGCGCGCTTCCTCCTGCCGGTGGGAGCCTTCACCGCGCAGGGCGAATGCGTGCTCGTGAGCAACGACCAGCCCCAGGCGGGCGTGGTGCTCGCCGGCGGCGCGCTCAAGCTGGTGGAGGTGCCGCCGGGTTTCGTGGGCGGCGTGATGACGAACCTGAGTGCGTTCAACCCGCTCAAGCTGCCCGGCTTCGCCACGGGCTCGTACTACACGCTCTACACCTTCCGGAAGGAAGGCACGGGCACCTCTGCGCCCTGAGCGTGGCCCCCGTTTTCGGCACCCCAGGGTGAGCAGGAATGTCGGGGATGCCTGGGAGAATACGTCCCTGGGCATCCGACGCCATCACCAGGGGGACGCATGGAAAGCAGGTGGAATCCGCTCTACGAATCGCTCGGCTATCGGCCGCCCGCGAGCGGAAGGGCCGTGCCGGCGGAAGCACCGCCGCCGGAGGACACGGACCTGCCCCTCCTCGGCCCGGAGGAGCTGGAGGCGCTCAAGTCCGCCTTCCTGAGGGAGCCAGAGGACGTGCTGCGCTGGACGGAGAGTGGCCTGGGCGCGAGGGTCACGGTGGGCGCGTTCGTGGAGGCGATGCGAGAGCTCGAGCTGCTCTTCACGGACCCCGGCCAGCTCCAGGAGCAATTGGACGCGACGGAGCGCCACGCCCGTCAGGGGACGGGAGGTCTGCCCGCGGACTTCACCTTCCCGCTGAGGACGGAGGAGATCCCCATCGACCCCACGCGCACGCGCTTCGAGCCGCAATCGGACCTGCGAGGCTGGCTGTTGTTCAGCGGTCCGGTCTGGTTGGAGCAGGGCGCGGCGGTGCGGCAGGCCCCATTCCGCTGGCACTTCGGCGCGAAGAGCCGCTTCGTCTACCCGTTGCGAGAGCCGGAGCTGGGCCAGCCGGTGGAGGTGGCGCTCTTCGGGGACTTCGGCACGGGCGAATACGCCTCCCGGTACATCGCCCGGCAGTTGGTGATGCGCGGCGAGCGTTTGGACTGCGCGGTGCACCTGGGCGGCGTCTTCTACTCGGGCCGCCAGGGCGAATTCGACGCGCACGTGGCGGAGCCGCTGGAGCCGCTGCTCGGGACGACGGCGCTGCTGACGCTGAACGCGCCGCCGGAGATGCGCTCGGGCGCGGGCGCCTACTTCCGCTACCTGGACGAGCGGCGGGGAGCGAGCCCCCGTCACCCGCAGGAAGGCAGCTACTTCTGCCTCGCCGCGGAGCGCTTCCAGCTCATCGGTCTGGACACCGCGTGGTTCGAAGCAGGCCGCCACCGCGAGCCCGCGCTGCTGCAATGGCTGGAGCAACGCCTGTCGGAGGGACGCCGGCGGGGAGCGATGAACATCCTGCTGACCCACGCCGCGCCCTACGGTCCGGACGCGGAGCGGCTCGCCCCGCTGGTGACGGAGGACCTGCGCACCCTTATCGTGGAGCGCGAGTGGGTGGACCTCTGGTGTTGGGGAGGCGCCCAGGCCGGAGCGCTGTACGACCGCGCACCGGGGCTGCCCTTCCTCGGCGCCAGCCTGGGCCACGGAGGCTTCCCCTCCGAGCGCAGGGATGCCCCGGAGTACCCGGTGGCACCGGTCCGCTTCTTCGAATCCCGGCCGCGCTTCCCGGAATGGACGGGCGTGCGCCAGGACCGGGGCAACCACGGTCACGCGACGCTGTGGCTGCACGCGGACGGCAACGCGTCGCTGCGCTACACGGACTGGATGGGCCAGGTGCGCTGCGAGGCGACCCTGTCACGCCGGGGCCCCAGGGAGTCCGTGACGCTGAAGACGCTCGACGTGAGGGAGTAACTCAAGGCCCCTGGATGCCGCGCTCCTTCATGTACTTGCGCAGGCCCGCGGCGCCCTGGGCGCGCACCTTGTTGTGCAAGAGCGGCGTCCACCCGAGCGCCCATCCCACCGGTCCCAGCGCCTGCCGCGACCAGGTCCAGAAGGGGAACCGGTCGGTGTGGCGGACAATCTTCCCGTCGGCGAACTCGAAGGTCGCGTCGATGCGGTTGAGCACCTTCCGGCCCGACTGGCTGAAGGTGTAACGCGCATCCCAGTGCGCGCTGCCCGTGCGGTCATCGGCCTGGACCTGACTGAAGACGACCTCCAGGTCCTTGCCGCGCTCCAGCAGCATGCGCCACATGGAGGTGACGCTCGCATGGCGCAGGCCCTGGAACACGGCGTCGTTGAACTCCACGTCCGGGTGGTAGCAGGCGGCCATGCCGTCCGCGTCGCGCCGCTGGAAGGCCGAATAGAAGTCGGTGATGAGCTGGGCGTTCGGGTGCATGCCGCCGGTCTAGCGGAACTGCCGAGCAATGGAAGGGGCCGCATGGCAGAGTCCGACGCATGGCTCGCGACATCGTCATCTGGCCCCACAAGGTTCTCACCACGTCTACCCAGCCCGTGACCGACTTCGGCCCGGCGCTCGAAACGCTCCTCCAGGAGATGGCGGAGGCCATGGCGGAAGCCAAGGGCATCGGCATCGCGGCCAACCAGGTGGGAGTCCCCCTTCGAGTGGCCATCGTCGGCCGCGAGGACGGCACCCAGTTCGAAATCGTGAACCCCCAGATGCTCTCGAAGGAGGGGAGCGTGAAGCTGGAGGAGGGCTGCCTCTCCGTGCCGGACGTCTGGGAGAAGTGTCCCCGCGTCGAGCGTGTGAAGGTCCGCTACCAGGACAAGACGGCCCAGTGGCACGAGTTGGAGGCGGAAGGCCGGCTCGCGCACGTGCTCCAGCACGAAATCGACCACCTGGACGGCCACGTCTTCGTGGACCACCTCTCCAGCCTGAAGCGGACCCTCATCCTGGACCGCATGAAGAAGCTGCAGAAGTCGCTCGCGCGCCGGAAGGAAGAGCCCTCGGAAGGCAAGGCGACGAAGCGCTCCTGACGCATGGAACCGCCCTCTGTCCCCCGCAAGGTCCAGGCCTTCCGTGAGGAGTACCGGGCCCAGGCCATCGGGCCCGGCTACCGGGGGCAGGTCCACTTCGCCTTCACCAGCCTCGTCTGCCTGGGGGGAATCGCCCTGGCGCTGAGCCAGGTGGAGGCCCCCCGCCTCTGGGAGCTGCTCGGAGTCCCCGCGGTCATCGCGCTCGCGAACACGGTCGAGTTCCTCGGCCACCGGGGCCCCATGCACCACCGCACCCGGGGCCTGGGCTTGGTGTTCGAGCGGCACACCGTCCAGCACCACCGCTTCTTCACCCACGAGGCGATGGCGTACGAGTCCAGCCGGGACTTCAAGATGGTGCTCTTCCCGCCGGTGCTGCTCCTCTTCTTCTTGGGAGCCATCGCCGCCCCGCTCGGAGCGCTCTGCTTCCTGCTGATTTCCCCCAATGCGGGCTGGCTCTTCGCCGCCACGGCGCTCGGCTACTACCTGTCGTACGAGTGGGTGCACTTCGCCACGCACCTGCCGAGCAACCACTGGAGCGCCCGGCTGCCCGGCATCTCCTTCCTCCGGCGTCACCATCAGGTGCACCACGATCCCGTTCAGATGGGGCGGCACAACTTCAACATCACCTTCCCTCTGGCGGACGGGCTCTTTGGGACACGATGGCGCGCCCCACTGGATGAGGAGCAGGCGACACGCCGAGGGAAGTGACGGGGAAAGAAGAAAGCCGGAGCCGGGGGTTCACACCTTGGAACGGCGTGCCCATATCCCCGGCGGCTGGGACGAATGATCAGGCCCGGATCAATCAGGGTTTGACGTCTCCGAACCGAAGCGTTAGAGACTGGACCTCCGCGCAACGGACCGCTGGCCCTCGGGCCTCGGGCCTCGGGAAGTAACGCGGGGAAGAAAAGGATCGACGAAGGTTGTTGATCCCGAACGCGGCAAAGAGGTAGAAGCCGCGCCCCGCTCGACCCGAACCGAAGGCAGCAAGTCGGAACGCAGAGAGCGGACAGCAGCAAACGGTCGCCACTAAAATGGTTGATCGCGGATGCGGTGGTGGTACAAGCCGCGCCACTCGCTTCGAAGCCCGCGCACTGGCGCGGAAGGCACTTCGTAAGAGAGAGCAGCACCGACAAGGAAATAGGGCAGTCAACCAAGCGAGTTGACAGCGAACGCGGCGAAGAGATAGAAGCCGCGCCCCACCGAAGAAGCAGCGGTCCGGAAGGCAACACAACGGACGCAAAGCGGTGAAGGAAGCTGACAGCAAGCGGTTGACAGGGAACGCGGCGCTGAAGTAGAAGCCGCTCCCCTTCGAAAAGAAGCGGCGGAAGTCACTGGACGGCGCCGACGAGATTCGAAGCAGCCCGCAGGACGCAAAAGCGAAGTTGACGCTGACTGCGAACTGAAATAGAAGCTGCAACCCCGCCGGTTGAAACGAAGCCGGCAGCGAAGTAGACGGTAGCAAAAGTCGCGAAGCAAAACAAGCGGCTCGGTCTTTGAAAACCAAATAGCAAGCCCAAGTAGCAATGGATTGCGGAAACCCGCAGTCAATTTTTTGAGGGCGCTTCACCTCAAGAGCAGCGCTGAAAAGCGCAGCGAGAGGGAAGCGCCGACGAATCAGCGAGCCGAGACTCCTTAGCCGGGTCTCGGGGAACGCCGGTTCAAGCAAACCAAGAATACAATTGGAGAGTTTGATCCTGGCTCAGAACGAACGCTGGCGGCGTGCCTAACACAT
>NZ_RAVX01000079.1:0-520 GCF_003611605.1 Corallococcus sp. AB011P | reverse complement strand
CCGAGGAAGTCGAGCGTGCCGTCCGCCTTCCAGCGGGCCTTGTCTCCCGTGCGGTAGAGGCGCTCGCCCGGCGTGGAGGCGAAGGGGTGGGGGACGAAGCGTTCCGCGGTCAGCTCGGGGCGGTTCAGGTAGCCCCAGGCCAGGCCCTGGCCGCCGACGTACACCTCACCGGCGACACCCACGGGCACCGGGTGCAGGTGCGCGTCGAGGACGTACACCGTGGAGTTGGAGAGCGGACGGCCAATGGGGATGGCTCCTTCCACCCGCGTGCCGTGCTGCATGGCGAAGGTGGCGGAGAAGGTGGTGTTCTCCGTGGGGCCATAGCCGTTGAGGAAGGTGGTGCCTTCCGGGAGACGCGCGAGGTGTTCGCGCACACGGGCGGCAGGCAGCACATCGCCACCGGCGAGGACCTGACGCACGCCCGCGAGCGCTTCGCCCTGGTGCAGGGCCATCTGCTCGAAGAGGGCGGCGGTGAGCCACAGTGACGTCACGCGGTGGTGACGCAGTTGGGCGGCCAGTT
>NZ_RAVX01000078.1:0-539 GCF_003611605.1 Corallococcus sp. AB011P | reverse complement strand
CGGGCTGCCCGGTTCGAGCTGATCAATGAGCCACAGCCGCTGCTGGGCGAAGGACAACGGCAGCGGACCGTCATGCGAGACGCGGGTGAGCTGAGTAGTGCTCGTGCGGGTCAGCCCCACCAGACGACCCGCGAGCGCTTCCACGGTGGGGGATTCGAAGAGCGCGCGCAGGGGGAGTTCCACGCTGAACTCCACGCGGACCCGCGACACGACCTGGGTGGCCAGCAGTGAGTGTCCACCCAGCTCGAAGAAGGAGTCCTTCACACCCACCCGGGGCAGTCGCAGGACTTCGGCCCAGATGGAGGCCAGCTTCGCTTCGACCTCCGTGCGCGGCGCTTCGTAGGTGTGGCCGGACTGGGGCGCTTCCGGTTCTGGGAGGGCCTTGCGGTCCACCTTGCCGTTGGAGTTGAGCGGCAGGGCGTCCAGCACCACGAAGGTGGTGGGCACCATGTACTCGGGGAGGCCCTGGCGCAGGTGGGCCTTGAGGGCCTCCACTTCCAGGGAGGTATTCGCCTTGGGCGTGACGTAGGCGACGAGGC
>NZ_RAVX01000077.1:0-539 GCF_003611605.1 Corallococcus sp. AB011P | reverse complement strand
CGGGCTGCCCGGTTCGAGCTGATCAATGAGCCACAGCCGCTGCTGGGCGAAGGACAACGGCAGCGGACCGTCATGCGAGACGCGGGTGAGCTGAGTAGTGCTCGTGCGGGTCAGCCCCACCAGACGAACCGCGAGCGCTTCCACGGTGGGGGATTCGAAGAGCGCGCGCAGGGGGAGTTCCACGCTGAACTCCACGCGGACCCGCGACACGACCTGGGTGGCCAGCAGCGAGTGCCCACCCAGCTCGAAGAACGAGTCCTTCACGCCCACCCGGGGCAGTCGCAGGACTTCGGCCCAGATGGAGGCCAGCTTCGCTTCGACCTCCGTGCGCGGCGCTTCGTAGGTGTGGCCGGACTGGGGCGCCTCCGGCTCGGGCAGGGCCTTGCGGTCCACCTTGCCGTTGGAGTTGAGGGGCAGGGCGTCCAGCACCACGAAGGTGGTGGGCACCATGTACTCGGGGAGGCCCTGGCGCAGGTGGGCCTTGAGGGCCTCCACTTCCAGGGAGGTATTCGCCTTGGGCGTGACGTAGGCGACGAGGC
>NZ_RAVX01000076.1:0-570 GCF_003611605.1 Corallococcus sp. AB011P | reverse complement strand
CATGAGCATCTGCCAGCCCGTCAGCAGCGCCATGTAGAGGGAGGCGCCTTCCTGCTGCGCCAGGGCCTTCAGTGCGTCCGTCAACTCGCGCGGCAGCAGCACGTCATGCCGGGCGCCACGGCCGTCGCGTTCAGCGGGGCGGGGGAAGTCGGTGGGCAGCTCCAGCGCGGAGGGCACACCGGCCAGCTGTCGCTTCCAGTAATCGAGTTGCTTCTCCAGCCGAGGGCCCTGCATCCACTCGCGCTGCCAGACACCGAAGTCCGCGTACTGGATGCCCAGCGGCGGCAGAGGCGCTGGCTGTCCCCGCGCGAACGCGCCGTAGAGGAGCGCCACTTCGCGCACCAGCAGCGTCATGGACCAACCGTCGGAGATGATGTGGTGCACCACCACGACGAGCAGGTGCGCTCCCGGTGACGACGTCAGCAGCAGCGCGCGCAGCAGCGGGCCCTTCGCGAGGTCGAAGGGCTGCGCGGCGGCTTCACGCGCCAGGCGCCAGGCTTCTTCCGGCGGCGAGCCCGTGAGCTCCTTGCGCTCCAGGGTGAGCACCGGCTCCGGAGACACCACCTGCAC
>NZ_RAVX01000075.1:0-618 GCF_003611605.1 Corallococcus sp. AB011P | reverse complement strand
CCTGGCACCAGCGCACCTATTCGCTGTCGCCCCAGGACTCCACCGCACTCACCGCTGGCGTCGCCTTCGACGCTTCCACCTGGGAGGTGTGGCCCTCCCTCGCCTCCGGCGCCAGCCTCGTCGTCCCGCCCGACGCAGTGCGTGCGGAGCCCTCCCAGCTGCTTCAGTGGCTGGCCCGCGAAGCCATCACCACCTGCTTCATGCCCACGCCCCTGGCCGAAGCCGTGCTGCGCGAGGAGTGGCCCCGTCCCATGGCCCTCCGCGCCCTGCTGACGGGCGGAGATGCCTTGCACCACGGGCCGCCACCTTCGGTGCCCGCCGCACTCTTCAACCACTACGGCCCCACCGAGAGCACCGTCATTGCCACCTTCACCGCCGTCATGCGCGACGACGGCACGCGGCCTCCCATTGGCCGCCCCATCGCCAACACCCGCACCTACGTCCTCGACGCCCACTTGCAGCCGGTGCCCGTGGGCGTCCCCGGTGAGCTTTTCCTCGCCAGTGAAGGCCTTGCCTGGGGCTACCTGGGCCAGCCCGCGCTGAGTGCCGAGCGCTTCATCCCCCACCCCTTCTCCTCCACGCCGGGCGCCCGCCTCTACCGCACCGGCGACGTCGTGC
>NZ_RAVX01000074.1:0-754 GCF_003611605.1 Corallococcus sp. AB011P | reverse complement strand
ATGCGGTTGACGAGCTCACCGACGTCAGCGCGGGCCTCGTCGGGAATGATGCAGAGGGTGTGGCCGTCGAGCACCTGGATGAGCTGCTTGACGGAGGCGTCGAAGGAGAGCGGCGCGTTGACGCTGACGCGCTCCCCCGGCCGTGCGTCCGCGTGCACCGTAGCGGCGAGGGCGACACGAAGATTGAGCACGGAGCGGTGCTGAATCATCACGCCCTTGGGGCGGCCGGTGCTGCCGGAGGTGTAGATGATGTAGGCGAGGTGCTCCGGGGTGACAGACGTCACCGGAGCGCCCTGGGACTCAAGAGCAAGGTCCGCGGCGTCGGAGTCCAGGCAGAGGGTGAGCGCGGAGTGCGGAGGCAGCGAGTCGCGCAGGCGCTGCTGGGTGAGGACGACGGGAGCGCCCGTGTCGGAGAGGACGTGGGCAAGCCACTCGCGCGGGTAGCTGGGGTCGATGGGGACGTAGGCGCCGCCAGCCTTGAGGGTGCCGAGGATGCCGACGAGGGCCTCCACGGAGCGCTCCACGCACAGCACGACGCGCACGTCGGGGCCGACGCCGAGCTTCACCAGCCGGTGCGCAAGCTGATTGGCGCGGACTTCCAGCTCACGGAAGGTGAGCTGCTCCTCGCGGCAGATGACGGCCAGGGACTCCGGCGTGCGAAGGGCCTGGGCGCTGAAGGCGTCATGGAGGCAGAGGTCGCGGGGGAACTCCGCGCTGGGGCCATTCCAGTCCACGAGAAGCCGCTGCCGCTCCG
>NZ_RAVX01000073.1:0-886 GCF_003611605.1 Corallococcus sp. AB011P | reverse complement strand
CTAGGGGCTGTCCCTGATCTCCGGCCCGAAAATCAACCTGGCGGATCTAACCTCAGGGTTGGACCCAGCTTCAGAGGGCATCTGGAGGTTGCCGGCCAGCGTCAGGCGTGATCAACACTGGCTGTGCGCCGACATGAACTGAGCGATGCCGAGTGGAGCCGCATTGAGCCCCTGCTGGGCTCTCGCAGCGGCCCTCCCTCGAAGCGTGGGGACCGCGACTTCATCAACGCTGTCATCTATCGCGTGAAGACGGGCGTGCAGTGGCGCGACCTGCCCGAGAGGTTCGGCCACTGGAAGACGGTCTACAACCGCTTCCACCGCTGGGCGCAGACCGGACGCTGGGAAGCCATCTTCAAGGCGCTGCGACTTGACGTGGATGAAGTGGGCTCCCTCGTGGATGCCTCCGTCGTCCGGGCGCACCAGGACGCCTCGGGCGGAAAAGGGGGGTCCGAAGCAATGCTCTGGGGCGTTCTCGAGGAGGTTTTTCAACGAAGGTTCACGCCGTCACAACGACGAGCGGTAAGCCGCTCCACCTCGCGCTGACGCCCGGTCAGCAACATGAGTCCACGATGGCTGAGGAGCTGCTGGTGCATGCGGAAGGCGGCGCCTTCATCGCGGACACGGGCTATGACGCCGAGCGGATTCGCGTCAATGCTCAGAAGGTGGGCATGAAGCCTGTCATTCATCCCCATCCGAGCCGCAAGCAGCCGCCGCCGCTGGACGGCACCCTCTATCGACTACGCTACCGGGTGGAGTGCTTCTTCCACGACTTGAAGCGTTTTCGCGCCGCCGCCACCCGTTACGACAAGACGGCGAGCAGCTACCTCGCCGTCCTGCATGTCGCCTCCATGCTTCTTTGGCTGCGCTAATCAGGGACAGCCCCTAG
>NZ_RAVX01000072.1:0-906 GCF_003611605.1 Corallococcus sp. AB011P | reverse complement strand
GCCCGTCACGTCCGTGGTGCGGAAGTAGAACTGCGGACGGTACCCCTTGAAGAACGGGGTGTGGCGGCCGCCCTCTTCCTTCGACAGCACGTAAATCTGCGCCTTGAACTTCGTGTGCGGCGTGATGCTGCCCGGCTTCGCCAGCACCTGGCCGCGCTCCATGTCCTCGCGCCTGAGGCCACGGACCAGCGCGCCGATGTTGTCGCCCGCCCGGCCCTCGTCCAGCAGCTTGCGGAACATCTCCACGCCCGTCACCACCGTCTTCTGCGTCGCGCGCAGACCGACGACTTCGACTTCCTCGCCCACCTTGATGATTCCGCGCTCCACGCGGCCCGTGGCCACCGTACCGCGGCCGGCGATGGAGAACACGTCTTCCACCGGCATCAGAAAGGGCTTGTCCGTCGCGCGCTGCGGCGTCGGGATGTAGCTGTCCACCGCCTCCATCAGCTTCAGGATGGCCGGCTCGCCGATGTCGCTGGTGTCACCCTCCAGCGCCTTCACCGCGGAGCCGGGGACGATGGGGATGCTGTCGCCGGGGAACTCGTACTTCTTGAGCAGGTCCCGGACTTCCATCTCCACGAGCTCGCGCAGCTCGGGGTCGTCCAGCAGGTCCACCTTGTTCAGGAAGACCACGATGTAGGGCACGCCCACCTGGCGCGCCAGCAGGATGTGCTCGCGCGTCTGCGGCATCGGGCCGTCCGCCGCCGACACCACCAGGATGGCGCCGTCCATCTGCGCCGCGCCCGTGATCATGTTCTTCACGTAGTCGGCGTGCCCCGGGCAGTCGACGTGCGCGTAGTGACGGTTCTTCGTCTTGTACTCCACGTGCGCCGTGGAGATGGTGATGCCGCGCTCGCGCTCTTCCGGCGCCTTGTCAATCTGGTCGTACGCCAGGAACGTGGCGCC
>NZ_RAVX01000071.1:0-936 GCF_003611605.1 Corallococcus sp. AB011P | reverse complement strand
CCTCCTCCTCTGCTTGCCGCTGTTCGCCTGTGTGACGACGAAGTCCGTCCCGGTCCCGGCTTCTGCCGACTCCAGCGCGTTGCATCAGGTGAAGCGGGTGAAGGTGGCCGAGGGGGTCGAGCTCGAGCTGCTTGACTTCGGAGGCCAGGGACCCGCGCTCGTCTTCCTGTCGGGCCTGGGCAACACGGGCCACGTGTTCGACACCTTCGCGCCGGAGTTCACCGCGGCCCATCACGTCTACGCCGTCACCCGCCGGGGGTTTGGCTCGTCGAGCTGGCCCGAGCAGGGCTACGACACCGCCACCCTGGGCGAGGACGTCGTCCGGGTGCTGGAGGGGCTGGGAATCGCGAAGGCGTCATTCGTGGGCCACTCCGCCGCCGGGCCAGAGCTCACCTGGGTGGCAACCCATCACCCGGAGCGCGTGGAGAAGGTGGTCTACCTGGACGTGAGGACCAACGGTGACCTGCTGGCGGAGTTCCTTTCGGTCCTGCCCATGCCTCCTCCGAGCGAGCCCGCTCCCGAGGACGTGGCCTCACGCGCCGCGCTCGCCGCCGCGGTCGCGCGTGACGTCGGAGGAGCGTTCCCCGCGCACGAGATCGACGAGGCGAACGAGTTCGATCCGAAGACCGGGCACTACCTGCGCGACCGCAAGTGGCCGCACGCGGAGGAGCGGGTGATGAAGGGTTTCTCGCAGGTGGACTTCGCGGCCGTGACGGCGGCCGTGCTCTTCCTCTACGTGGATCAGCCTCGGTCCGGGCGGGCGGAGGACCTCCCAGGCTTCTCCCAAATGGACCTTCCCGTGCAGGAGAAGTTGAGGACCCTGAGCGCCAGGGCGCTCCAGCGGGACGCCGAAATGCTGAGCGTGATGAGCATGCCGAACTGGAAGGGCATCAAGCTCGAGCACGCGCGGCACTACGTCTGGCTCACCAACCATGA
>NZ_RAVX01000070.1:0-941 GCF_003611605.1 Corallococcus sp. AB011P | reverse complement strand
GGCAGGGCGTCCAGCACCACGAAGGTGGTGGGCACCATGTACTCGGGGAGGCCCTGGCGCAGGTGGGCCTTGAGGGCCTCCACTTCCAGGGAGGTATTCGCCTTGGGCGTGACGTAGGCGACGAGGCGCTTGTCGGAGGCCTCACCCCTCGCGACGACGACGGCGTCCTTGAGTCCCGGAGCGCGACGGAGAGCGGCTTCGATTTCACCCAGCTCGATGCGGAAGCCACGCACCTTCACCTGGAAGTCGATGCGGCCCAGGTACTCCAGGCGCCCGTCCATACGGTAACGGACGCGGTCGCCCGTGCGGTACATGCGGCCGCCCGGAGGACCGAAGGGCTCCGGCACGAAGCGCTCCGCGGTGAGTTCCGGGCGCAGCAGGTAGCCGCGCGCCTGGCCTTCTCCTGCGAGGTACAGCTCGCCTGCGACACCGACGGGCACCGGCTGGAGTGACGCGTCCAGCACGTAGGCGCGCGTCGAGGGAAGCGGGCGGCCAATAAGCGGCACTTCGTCACGACCGACGAGAGAGGCCGTGGAGTAGGTGGTGTCCTCGGACGGGCCGTAGAGGTTGAAGAGCTTCTGCACCGTCGGGACGGCGTAGACCTGCTTCGCGAGCGTCTCCGGCAGGGCTTCGCCCGCGAGGTTGATGACGCGCACACTCGGAGGCACCGCACCCAGACGCAGCAGCTGCGCCATGGCGGAGGGCACGGTGTTGATGAGGGTGACGTGGGGTGCGGTGGGCAGCTCCGCCAGATGCAGGGCGTTGCGAGCCACCACCACCGCACCACCACTGCTCAACGGAGCGAAGAGTTCGAAGACGGAGAGGTCGAAGTTGAGGCTCGTCGCGGCGAGGGTGCCCTTCAGTTCCTCGGCAGAGAACGTGGCGAGGGCCCAATGGAGGAACTTCACGGCATTGCCGTGGGAGATGGCGACGCCCTTGGG
>NZ_RAVX01000006.1:276122-397881 GCF_003611605.1 Corallococcus sp. AB011P | reverse complement strand
GGCAGTCGACGTGCGCGTAGTGACGGTTCTTCGTCTTGTACTCCACGTGCGCCGTGGAGATGGTGATGCCGCGCTCGCGCTCTTCCGGCGCCTTGTCAATCTGGTCGTACGCCAGGAACGTGGCGCCGCCCGTCTTCGCCAGCACCTTCGTGATGGCCGCCGTCAGCGACGTCTTGCCGTGGTCCACGTGCCCAATCGTTCCGATGTTCACGTGGGGCAGGCTGCGATCGAACTTTTCCTTGGACATGAACCGCTCCTCACGACGCCGCCTGTGCAACCCCGGCGGTATAGGACTTCGGGAGAACTTCCGAGGGGTGCTGCGTGTGCTTCAAAGCCGCTGGAACGTCAACAGAATTCGCCCGGCGGCTCTCCCAGCGGGCGGGAGGTCAGTAGCTCGGGTTGAGCGCTGACTTCGGCGCCGGTGCGTAGTGCTTGAACTGCATGGTGTAGGTCGCCCTTCCCTGGCTCTTGCTCCGCAGGTCGGTCGAGTACCCGAACATGGCGGCCAGGGGCACCTCCGCCTGGATGGCCTGCACGCCGCCAGGCCGGGGCGTCATGCCCAGGATCTTGCCGCGCCGGCCGTTCAGGTCGCCGATGACGTCGCCCATGGCGGCCTCCGGGGTGACGACCTCCGTGGCCATGATGGGCTCGAGCAGGACGGGGTTCGCCGCGCGGACCGCGTCCTTGAAGGCCATGGAGCCGGCGATCTTGAAGGCCATCTCTGACGAGTCCACGTCGTGCATGGAGCCGTCGTAGGCCTCCACCTTCACGTCCACCATGGGGTAGCCGGCGACGGGGCCGTTCTGCATGGCCTCCTTCGCGCCGTCGCGCGCGGCGTCCACGAACTCCTTGGACACGGCGCCCCCGGTGATGCTGCTGACGAACTCGAAGCCCTTGCCGGGCTCGTTCGGGGACACGCGCAGGTTGATGTGGCCGTACTGCCCCTTGCCGCCCGCCTGGCGGATGTACTTGCCCTCCGCGACCTTCGTCGCTGTCACCGTCTCGCGGTAGGCCACCTGCGGCTTGCCGATGTTCGCGTCCACCTTGAACTCGCGCAGGAGCCGGTCGACGATGATTTCGAGGTGCAGCTCGCCCATGCCGGCGATGAGCGTCTGGCCCGTCTCCTCGTTGGAGCGCACGCGGAAGGACGGGTCCTCCATGGCCAGCCGCTGCAGGGCCTGGATGATCTTGTCCTGGTCCGCGGTGGACTTCGGCTCGATGGCGATGTCGATGACGGGCTCCGGGAACTCCATCCGCTCCAGGATGACGGGCTGCTTGTCGTCACAGAGCGTGTCGCCCGTGCTCGCCAGCTTCAGGCCCACCACCGCGCAGATGTCGCCGGCGTAGCACTCCGTCAGTTCGTCCTTCTTGTCCGCGCGCATCTGCACGAGCCGGCTGACACGCTCGCGCTTGCCCTTCACGGAGTTCCACACCGCAGTGCCCGCCTCCAGCTTCCCCGAGTAGACGCGCAGGAACGTCAGCGTCTGCGAGGAGAAGGACGGGTCGTTCATGATCTTGAACGCCAGCGCGCTGAAGGGCGCGTCGTCGCGTGTCTCGCGGATGACGTCCTCGCCCTTGGGCGTCTTGGCCTGCACCGGCGGGATGTCCAGCGGGCTGGGCAGGTAGTCCACCACCGCGTCCAACAGCGGCTGCACGCCCTTGTGGCGGAACGCCGAGCCGCAGAACACCGGGAACAGCCTCAGCCCCACACAGCCCTTGCGGATGGCGCCGCGCACCTCGTCCTCGGTGAGCTCGTCGCCGTTGAGGAACTTCTCCGTGAGCGCGTCGTCCTGCTCCGCCGCGGCCTCCAGCAGCTCGCCACGCGCGGTGGCGGCCGCCTCCTGGTAGTCCTCCGGGATGTCCACGATGTCGAAGCGGCTGCCCTGCTCCGAGTCCTGGAACACCAGCGCCTTCATGCGCACCAGGTCGATGACGCCCTTGAGCTTGTCCTCGCTGCCCAGGGGCAGCTGCATGCGCACGGGGCGCGCGCCCAGCTTCTCCTTGATGGTGCCGACGGACATCTCGAAGTCCGCGCCCACGCGGTCCATCTTGTTGATGAAGCAGATGCGCGGGACCTTGTAGCGGTCCGCCTGACGCCACACCGTCTCCGACTGCGGCTCCACGCCGTTGACCGCGTCGAACACGGCGATGGCGCCGTCGAGCACGCGCAGCGAGCGCTCCACCTCGATGGTGAAGTCCACGTGGCCAGGCGTGTCGATGATGTTCACGCGGTAGCGCTGGCCCGTCCGCTCCCAGAAGGCGCTGATGGCCGCGGAGGTGATGGTGATGCCGCGCTCGCGCTCCTGGACCATCCAGTCCGTGGTGGTGGTGCCTTCGTGCACCTCGCCCATCTTGTGGATGGCGCCTGTGTAGAACAGGATCCGCTCGGTGGTGGTCGTCTTGCCGGCATCGATGTGCGCCATGATGCCGATGTTGCGGTAGCGCTCGAGGGGGAACTCACGGGCCATGACTCGGTTCCTTCCAGACGTCTCAAAGCTTCTGCCAGGGCAGATAAACAAAACCGCCCGGACGCTGGCAGCGCATCCGGGCGGCAACCGCGAAGCCCCTTTCGGGACCTACCAGCGGTAGTGAGCGAAGGCCTTGTTGGCTTCCGCCATCTTGTGCGTGTCTTCACGCTTCTTCACCGCGTTACCGCGGTTGTTGGCGGCGTCCATGATCTCGCCGGCCAGCTTCTCCTGCATGGTCTTCTCACCGCGCGCCTTGGCGTAGGAGATGATCCAGCGCATGCCCAGCGCGACGCGGCGGTCCTGACGGACCTCCACGGGCACCTGGTAGGTGGCGCCACCGACGCGGCGGCTCTTCACCTCGAGGACGGGCTTGACGTTGTCCAGGGCCTTCTTGAACGTCTTGAGGGGGTCTTCCTTCGCGCGCTCCTCCATGAGGGCGAAGGCGCCGTAGCACACGCCCTCCGCGATGGACTTCTTCCCCTTGCGCATCAGGTCGTTGACGAACTTGGTGACGAGCCGGTCCTGGAACTTCGGATCCGGGAGAATCTTCCGCTTGGCGACTACGCGACGACGAGGCATCTCTTCCCTTACGCCCCACTCTCCTCGCTCGGAGGAAAGCCTTGTTCAGGGGCTTCAAGAACACTGCTTGGAACTTCCAGGGACACTCCCCAGGGTGTGGGGCCAGCGTCCGACACTGCTTCAGGTACCGCGAAGGTGTTCCGCGCCAACGACGCGCGGGAGAACCGGACTAGCTGGGGCGCTTGGCGCCGTACTTGGAGCGGCTCTGCTTGCGACCGGCAACGCCCACGGAGTCCAGCGTGCCGCGGATGATGTGGTAGCGAACGCCCGGGAGGTCCTTCACACGGCCACCGCGGATCATGACCACCGAGTGCTCCTGGAGGTTGTGACCCACGCCGGGGATGTAGGAAGTCACCTCGATGCCGTTGGTGAGACGCACGCGGGCCACCTTGCGGAGGGCCGAGTTCGGCTTCTTCGGGGTCGTGGTGTAGACGCGCGTGCAAACACCGCGCTTCTGGGGGCACTCCTTCAGGGCAGGGCTCTTGCCCTTGATGTTGAGCTTCTCGCGGCCCTTGCGGACGAGCTGGCTGATGGTCGGCACTGAAACCTCTTCTTCGTGGGAACCCCGCGTCCGGCTACACGAAAGCGGAGCATATCTACCTACAGGCTACACAAAAGGCCCGCGAGTATAGGGAGGGCCCCCCGGGTGTCAAGCATGGCCTGCCCCTGGGCCAGAACCGGCCAGAGGACCCGGGTGCATTCCCCTCACACCCGAAAAACCTGGGACGACGACAACGGGCGGACGCTCTACTCCCTTACGGCCCTAGAAGTCGAGGACCATCACGATCGCGTCCTCGCCCTCGTCCACGTAGTAGTTCGGGCGGATGCCGACCGGCCGGAAGCCCAGCGAGCGGTAGAGGTTGAGGGCGGACTCGTTGCCCCGGCGCACCTCCAGGGTGGCCAGCGAGCAGCGCCGCGCCACGCCCCGGCGAAGCACCTCCTCCATCACGACGCGCGCGACGCCCCGGCGTCGGTGCACGGGAGCGGTGGCGACATTCAGGACGTGGACCTCGTCATGGACGATCCAGAAGATGGCCAGGCCCAGCAGGGCGACGCCGCCTTCGGACAGCGGCTCCTCCACGAGGAGGATGGTGGACCAGTCGTGCTGGAGCTCGCGCCCGAGCAGCTCCGTGGACCAGGGGTTCTTGAAGGACGCCTTCTCCAGCGCCATCACCGCCGGCATGTCGTCCACGGTCATCTGCCGGATCAGGAAGCCCTTGGCCTTGTCGGGCGTCCCGTCGTCCCGCAGCCGTCTCATCGCCGTGCCTCCCGCGCGAAGGGCGCCACCCGCCGAACCTGCGCCGACTTGCGTACTTCAGCCAGGGCCTGGGCCGCCAGCTCTCCGTAGCGCGCCCGGACCAGCTCCTCGCGGATGGCCGTGCGCGCCGCCTGGTCGAACTCACCGGGGTACAGGTCCCGGTGGGCGTCATAATGGTGACGGACCTCCGCCTCGCTCACCTGTGCCTTCAACCGGACGCGGCTGTCGAGGATTCGTTCCGCCCGCAAGCCCCGCGCCAGCACGGCCTCCAGGGCGCTTCGGTCCACGCCGTGCCGGTCCAGGAAGCGCCGGAGCGCCTCCTCCCCACCCAGCCGCGCTCGGACCGCGTCCAGCCGGGCCTGCACCTCCGCCGGTTCGGCCGGGAAGGCCTGCAGGCGGTCCGCGCTCAGGACCTGGAGGCGCTGGTTGATGGACAGCTCCAGCGCCCCCCGGAGCGTCTGCTCGTCCAGAGGCAAGGCGGCGGCCTGCACGGCCCCCCGCTGGATCAGCGCCACCCGGGCCTCCATCTCCAGCTCGCTCTGGGTGAGGACCTGGCCCTCGATGACCGCTACGACGCGGTCCACCACCCTGCCCTCCTCCATGACGGGAGCGGGCGGCGGGGGGGCGGCGTGGGCGGTCGCCACTGACCCCAGGGCGATTCCCAGAGCCGCCGGGAGCAGCCCGCATGCCAGCCACAGGGGGGCCTTCCGGCGGGCGCGCGGTGCTGGCATGGCCTTCCTCATCTTGCGGCGACTGTAACCATCGCGGTGCTGTCCGGACATCCCGTGCTGGCGCTCACCGCACCGCTGGTTACGTTCTCCCTTGTCGGGTACTGCACCACCCTCAAAACCTATGGCTGACGACTACTACCAGATTCTGGGCGTGCCACGGACGGCCTCGGCGGACGACCTCAAGAAGGCCTTCCGGAAGCTGGCGCGCCAGCACCACCCCGACGTCAACCCAGGCGACAAGGGGGCGGAGGAGAAGTTCAAGCGCATCAACACCGCCTTCGAGGTGCTGGGAGACCCGAAGAAGCGCGCGCTCTACGACGAGTTCGGCGAGGACGCGGAGAAGATCGGCTTCGATGAGAAGAAGGCCGCAGCCTACCGCCAGTACCGCGCCGCCCAGGCGGCCGGGGGCAGCGGGGGCGGAGGCATCCCCTTCAGCACCGAGGGCGTGGACCTGGGGGATCTCTTCAACGACATCTTCGGGCGCTCGGGCGGAGGCGGCGGGGGAGCCGGCGGCTTCGACATCAACGACCTCTTCGGCCGGGGCCGGGGCGGCAGCCGATCCACCGCGGCCGAGCGCGGCGATGACCTGACGACCCGCGTGCAGATCTCCCTCGCGGAGGCCGTCACCGGCACCGAGCGCGCGTTGACGCTCCAGCGGCCGGGCCGCTGCTCCAAGTGCCACGGCGAGGGCAACACGGGGAAGCTCGTGACGTGCCCCACCTGCAACGGCACGGGACGGGCCCGGCGGGGCGGCGCCATGTTCGGCGGATCCGGCGTGTGCCCCACCTGCCGCGGCAGCGGGAAGGCCCCGGAGCCCTGCTCCCAGTGCGGAGGCAGCGGCATCAAGGAGGAGACGACCCGGCTGACGGTGAAGATTCCGGCGGGCGTCGTCACCGGCTCCAAGGTGCGGCTGGCCGGCCAGGGCGCGGCGGGCATCCAGGGGGGCCCTCCGGGGGACCTCTACATCGAGACGGAGGTGGCCGAGCATCCGCTGGTGCGCCGCGAAGGCGACGACCTCTACCTGGACCTGCCGGTGACGGTCTCCGAGGCGCTGCTGGGCGGCGAGGTGCGCGTGCCTACGTTCCAGGGTGAGGTGACGCTGAAGGTGCCTCCAGGTTCACAATCCGGCCGCAAGATGCGGCTCAAGGGGCGCGGCGTGCCGTCGCTCCGGGGCGGCACTCCGGGCGACATGTACCTGCTGCTCCAGGTGAAGGTCCCCGAGGAGGCCACGGACGACGTCCGGGCCGCCGCGGAGACGCTGGCGCGGGCCTACCGGGGCGACGTGCGCCGGGAGCTGACGTTGTAGTTGTCGTTGCCACTTGTCCTGGAAGGCGCACCGTCCTACATCGCGCCTCCACTCTTCCGAATCCGGAGCGGGTACGTACTTATGGGTCTCTTCGATTTCCTCACGGGCGGCTCGGGCCCCGATAAAGCCCTCAAGCTCAAGTCCAAGGTGACCCAGAAGTACGGGGAGCCGTCCACGCGGCAGAAGGCCCTGCAGCAGCTGGGGGAGATGAAGTACCCCGAGGCCGTCACGGTGCTGCTGAGCCGGTTCACCATCACCGTGGACCCGCTCACCACCGACGCGGACGAGAAGGAGCACACCTTCGACCTGATCAAGCACTTCGGTCAGGACGCCGTCGCGCCGGTGAGCGCCTTCCTCAAGACGAGCGATCAGGCCACGTCCTGGGCGCTGCGCATCCTCCAGGAGCTGCTCGCCGAGGACGCGCTCATGGGCGTCATCACCGACACGCTCCAGCACCTGTCCTCCCGCTACACGCGCGACCCGGAGAAGAAGGTCGTGCTGCTCCACCACGTGCTGGGCAAGCAGGATCCGCGCGTGGCCCCAGCCGTCCTCCCCTTCCTGGAGGACATGTCCGACGACGTGAAGATCGCCGCCATCAACGTCCTGGGGCCCCTGAAGCACGAGCCGGCGCGCGAGCCCCTGCTCCAGCTGCTCACCTCCGAGG
Source organism: Corallococcus sp. AB011P (assembly GCF_003611605.1). NCBI lineage: Bacteria > Pseudomonadati > Myxococcota > Myxococcia > Myxococcales > Myxococcaceae > Corallococcus > Corallococcus sp. AB011P. Next base: position 390,875 of record NZ_RAVX01000006.1, on the reverse strand, counting down.
ACACCGCGCGCCGCGTGCAGACCGCGGCGCTGGCGGCCCTGGCGGAGAGCGGCTTCGCCGTGCAGGGCTACCAGGAGAAGGTGCAGGCGGCCCTCGTGGAGCCCTACAGCCTGGACAAGGACGGCCGCATCCAGCGCCGACCCTGAGTCATTCCAGTACCCCGGCCCGGGAAGCGGCCGGAGGGGCTGGGGGGCTGTCGGGCACCTGACACGCTCGGCGTTGGTGGAGGGCACCGGGCTCCGGTGCGGTTCCCTCCCACGCGAGACATGAAGCAGGATTCACGCGTGCCATCGAAGAAGAAGGGTCCGCAGCTCGCAGAGGTCGTCCCTCTGCGTCCCGCCATCACCGCGAAGAAGGCCCCACCGAAGCGCGCGGCGAAACCGCCGCCGCCGGTGGACACGGACGCCGCCGCCCAGGCCTTGCTGGAGATGGGCCGGCAGCTCACCGACAACGCCGGCCCCACCGAGGCCCTGCGCGCGCAGCTGCAGACGCTCCACACGCTGCTCAAGCCGAAGGTCTGCTACGTCGCGCGCCACTTCCCGTCGCGCAACCAGCTGCACGTGGAGCACGTGCGCGGACGCTACGACGAGCGCGTCACCGCCGCCGTCCCGGGCGAGGGCGTGGTGGGCCGGTGCTTCACCGACAAGGTGCTCCTGCGCGAGGACGACACCGTCGCCGTGCCCCTGGAGGGGCCGCAGGGCGTGACGGGCGTGCTCGTGGTGCTGGGCGCGCGCCGGAAGGCTTCCGACGTCTTGATGCAGTCGCTGGCGTCGCAGCTCACCGCCGCCTACGAAGTGGCCCGGCTGCGCGACGACAGCGCCCGGCGCAACAAGGACCTGCAGACGGCCATCGCGGGCTTGAAGAGCCTGGAGCAGAACCGCGAGGAGCTGCTCGGCAATGTGTCCCATGACTTGAAGAACCCGCTCACCACCATCAAGGCCTACCTGGCCATGCTGGGCCGGGAGAAGCTGGGCACGCTGACGGACGGGCAGCGCCGCGCGGTGCAGATCTGTGATCGCAACGCGGACCGGCTGCTCCAGCAGGTGAACGACCTGGTGCTGATGTCCCGGCTGTCGTCCGGGAAGATGCAGCTCAACCAACGCCCCTTCGGCCTCAAGGCCGTGGCGGAAGAGGTGGTGCGGGGGCTGGGCGCCGTCGCGGAGCACAGCCGCGTGCGCGTGGTGATTCCCCCCTGCCCGGAGGTGTTCGTCCGGGGCGACCGCGAGCGCATCTCCGAGGCCATCCACAACCTGGTGGAGAACGGCATCCACCACAGCGAGACGGACGACGTCGTCGAGGTAAGCGTGTCGTCCAGCGAGGGCCTGGGCGTCCTCACCGTGAAGGACTCCGGCCAGGGCATGACGGCGGAAGCCCTGGAGCACGTCTTCGACTCGTTCTACCGCGCGCAGCCGGGCATGCCCCGTCCGCCGGGCACGGGCCTGGGCCTGCCGCTGGTGGCCAAGATTGTCGCGCTGCACGGCGGCCGCGTGGACGCCAGCAGCATCCTGGGCGAGGGCAGCACGTTCCAGATGGTCCTGCCCCTGTTCGCGAGCGCCGTGAGCGCCCCGGACGTGAACCAGGCCGCGCCCAAGGCGGGCGGCATCCTCCTGGTGGAGGACGACGTGGACTGCCGCGAGGTGCTGGAGCAGGTGCTGGAGCAGGAGGGCTACCGGGTGATGGCCACCTCCGGCGCCGCCGAGGCACGCTCCATCCTGTCCCACATCCGGCCGGCCATGGTGCTGCTGGACCTGCGGTTGTCAGGGGAGGACGGACGCTCCGTGCTCCACTACATCCGCACCACGGAGTCGCTGGCGGACGTGGTCGTCTACATCATCTCCGGCGCGAGCGACGTCGCGTCCCTCACCTCGGGTGAAGGGCCGGACCGCATCGACGGGTACTTCGAGAAACCGCTGAAGCTGCCCAAGCTGCTGGACACCGTGGCCTCGGTGGTGCGCCCCAAGAGCCGCGGCCCTGCCGTGCCCTGAATGACGCTCTGACGCCTTCCCCACAGAAGAGGTGGCTGGAAGGCGCCCCGCCTTGGGTAGTATCCGCGCGGTCCATGAGCACTTCCGTCTATAGCCGCTACCGCGCCGCGTTCGCCCAGGCCCTCGCCGGGGCCCTGGGTGTCCCCGCCGCCGACATCGAGCCCCAGGTCAAGCCCGCGGATCCCGCGCACGGCGACCTGAGCTTCGCCACCTTCCCCCTCGCCAAGGCGCAGAAGAAGGCGCCCCCCGCCATCGCCGCGCAGTTGGCGCAGGCGCTCCAGGTCCCCGGCCTGGAGGTCAAGGCCGTGGGCCCGTACGTCAACGCGCGCTTCCTTCCCCTCCCCTTCACCCAGGAGGTCATCGACGGCGTGCGCCTGGCGGGGCTCGCCTACGGCAGCGACGCGGAGGACGGCAAGGGCAAGACGGTGGTCATCGACTACTCGTCGCCCAACATCGCCAAGCCCATTGGCTTCCATCACATCCGCACCACGTTCCTGGGCCACTGCATCGCGAACCTGTACCGCGCGCTGGGCTGGCGCGTGGAGGGCATCAACTACCTGGGTGACTGGGGCAAGCAGTTCGGCCTCGTCGCCGTGGGCTTCCAGGAGTTCGGCAAGGAGGAACTCCGGGAGGACATGGCGCATCTGGTCCAGGTCTACGTGCAGGCCAACAAGCGCGCCGGTGAAGACCCGGCCTTCGACGAGAAGGCCCGCGAGTTCTTCCGCCGCATGGAGGCGGGCGAGCCGGAGGCGATGAAGCTCTGGAACCAGTTCCGGGAGACGAGCCTCAAGGGCTTCAAGCGCGTCTACGCGCGCATGGGCATCGACTTCGAGCACATCGAGGGCGAGAGCCGCTACCAGGGCAAGATGGACGCGGTCATCGACCAGATCGCGAAGAAGCCCGGCGTGAAGGAGTCCCAGGGCGCCATCATCGTGGACATGCCCTACGCGGACGGCGAACCGCCCGTGCTGCTCAAGAAGAACGACGGCAGCACGCTCTACGCCACGCGCGACCTGGCCGCCGCCGAGGACCGGCACGCGCGCTTCAACTTCGACAAGTCGCTCTACGTCGTCGCGCAGGACCAGGCGCTGCACTTCCGGCAGGTGTTCCGCACCCTGAAGGAGATGGGCCAGCCGTGGGCGGACAAGTGCGTGCACGTGCCGTTCGGCCGCATCCACGGCATGAGCACGCGCAAGGGCCAGGTGGTGGAGCTGGATCAGGTCCTGGACGAGGCGAAGGAGCGCGTGCTCCAGCGCGTGAAGGAGAACGTCGCGCAGGGCAACCTGGAGACGGCCGACGCGGACGCCCTGTCGGAGCAGATCGGCCTGGGCGCCATCGTCTTCGGCGACCTGAAGCACAACCGCGCCAGCGACTACACCTTCGACTGGGACGAGGTGACGAGCCTGGAGGGGCACACGGGGCCCTATCTCCAGTACGCGCACGCCCGGAGCGCGAACGTGCTGCGCAAGGGCGGCGGCGTGCCCACTGCGTATGATCCGGCGCTGCTCACGCTCCCGGAGGAGCAGGCGCTGGTGCGTGAGCTGATGCGGCTGCCGGACACGGTGAAGGCGGCGGCGGAGCAGTACGAGCCCAGCCTGGTGGCGCGGCTGCTCCTGGACGTGGCGGCGGCGTACAGCCGCTACTACACGGCCGGCAACAAGGACCGCGACAAGCGCATCCTCGTGGAGGGGAATGACGCGGTGCGCGCGGCCCGGTTGGCGCTCACGGACGCGACACGAATCACGTTGGCGGCGGGGCTCACCTTGCTGGGCATCCCGACGCCGGAAAACATGTAGCCTGGGGGGCTGCGATGGACACGGCGCTGGCGCAGACCGCGACGCAAGGAGAGGCTTTGAAGGAGGAATTCGGTCCCATGTCCCGGGTGCTCGGGGCTCGGTACTTCGACGGGGTGCACTTCCCGCCGGAGGCCGAGAACGAGCTGCGCGCGCTCAGCGCCCGGGGCTTCGTGGTGCACGTCATGCGCACCACTGCGTGGATCAACTTCCTCTACATCGCGTGGGCCATGGTCCGGCGGGCCATGCCGCCCATCCGCGCGGTGGTGAACCTGCGTCCGTGGTTCACCAAACCCTGGCGCCAGACGGCGCAGGGCGGCGCGGTGGAGGAGCGCTTCCGCTACGCCCGCGAGCAGGGCGGCAGCGGCCTGGTGTTCCTGCGCCGCACGGCGCTCCTGCACGCCTCCGGCAAGGAGACGCGCGAGGACCCCTTCCCTGAGCTGGTGCGGCTGGCGCGCGGCTCCGAGCGACCGGTGTTCCTGGTGCCGGAGCTGTTCGTCTGGGAGAAGCGCCCCGCGAAGCTCAAGCCGGGCTGGCGCGACGCGCTGTTCGGAAGCCCGGAGGCGCCGGGCTTCGTGCACTCCATGGTGGCGTTCTTCCGCAACTACAAGCGCGCGCAGTTCCGCGTGGGAGAGCCCATCGACCTGCGCCGCTTCATCGAGGAGAACCCGGGCATCAGCGACGAGGTGCTGGCGCGCAAGGTGCGCAGCACGTTGCACGTGTTCCTCGCGCGTGAGACGCGCGCGGTGTTCGGCCCGCCGCAGAAGCCCACGGACCGGCTCATCGAGGAGACACTGCGCGACCGCCAGTTGCGCAAGGTGCTGGACGAGCACGCCGCCGCCACGGGCCGTAAGCCCTCGAGCGTGTATCGCGAGGCCCAGCGCAACCTGGAGGCCATCGCGGCCAAGCCCAACCCGTCCGTGCTGGCGCTCATCGCGCCGGTGCTGGAGTGGGTGTTCAACCGCATCTACGACGGCATCGGCGTGGACGAAGCCGGGCTGCACCGCGCGCTCAAGGCCGCGGGCAAGGCGCCGGTGGTGCTCTGCCCCAGCCACAAGAGCCACGTGGACTACCTGGTGATGAGCTGGGTGCTCTGGAACCGGGGCTACACCGCGCCGCTGGTGGCCGCGGGCGCGAACCTGTCGTTCTGGCCCCTGGGCGTGCTGTTCCGCCGCTGCGGCGCGTTCTTCCTGCGCCGCTCGTTCAAGGGCGACAAGGTCTACGCCGCGTCCTTCAAGGCGTACATCAAGAAGCTGGTGCATGACGGCCTCCACCAGGAGTTCTTCCCGGAGGGTGGCCGCTCGCGCACGGGCAAGCTGCTCACGCCCAAGCTGGGCATGCTCACGTGGCAGGTCGAAGCGGTGCTGGACGGCGCGCGCAACGACCTCTACTTCGTGCCCGTCTCCATCGACTACGAGAAGGTGGTGGAGTCCGACAGCTACTCGAAGGAGTTGGCCGGCGGGGAGAAGAAGCCGGAGGACCTGAAGGCCCTCTTGAGCGCGCCCAAGGTGCTGGCCGCGCGCTACGGCCGCATTCACCTCACCTTCGACGAGCCGCTGTCGCTGGTGGAGTTCATGAAGGCGCGTGGCCTGTCGCCGCAGGAGCCGGTGACGGACGAGCAGAAGAAGGGCCTGGTGCGCGCGCTGGGCAACCGCGTGATGTACGGCATCAGCAAGGTGTCCACCGTCACGCCGCACGCGCTGGTGAGCGCGTCGCTCCTGGCCCACCGCCGGCGCGGCCTCACCCAGCGCGAGCTCACGGACCGGATCAGCCTGCTGCGCCGCATTGCCTCCGAGGACGGCGCACGGCTGTCCAAGGAGCTGGCCAACGCGCCGAGCAACCCGGAGACGCTGGGCCCCATCCAGGACGCGATGCGCGAGTTCATCTCCGACGAGATGGTGCGCACGCAGGAGGCGCGCGGTGAGGTCAGCTATCAGGTGGAGGACTCGCGCCGTCCGGAGATGTCCTTCTACAAGAACACGCTGATGAACCTGGTGGCCGCGCGCAGCCTGGTGGCCAACGCGCTGCTCGCGGGCACGCCCGCGCCGTACGACACCGTGAAGGCCCGCGCGCTGTTCCTGTCGCGCCTCTTCAAGGTGGAGTTCATCTACCGGGTGGGCGCGTCGTTCGACACCATCTTCGCCGAGTGCGTGGAGCGGCTCGTGCGCATGGGCCTGGTCATCCACGACGGGGACACGCTCACGCGCGCGCCGGAGGCCCATGCCCAGCCGGATCTGGAGTTCCTGGCGGACCTGCTGCGCGACTTCCTGGAAGCCTACCTGCTGGCCGCCATGACGTTGCCGGACGTGGCAGCGGGCGTGGCCACCGACCGCAAGACGTTCGTCAAGCTGGCGCTGGAGACGGGGCGCGGCGAGTACAACGCCGGCCGCATCACCGCCGCCGAGTCGCTGGCGAAGACGACGCTGGAGAACGCGGTGGAGTACCTGTTGGATCAGCGCATCCTCGTGGAAGAGGACAAGAAGCTGCGGCTGGGTGACCCGGCCGCGGCGGCGGAGCTTCCCCGGAAGAACCCGCTCGCGGAGGAGATCCGCGGCTACCTCCACCGGGCCTGACGAAGCTCCTCGTAGCGCCTCGAAGCGAACGCGGCATCCCACCCCTCTCCGCCTGGCGGAGAGGGGGCAGGAGACGACACGGTGGACGAAGCATCCCCTTCCAGCGACCCGCGGCCTGCGGAGGCCCCCGCGCCGCTGACGCCGCCCCACCCCGTGCTCGCCGCGTCCCTGGCCTTCGGGCTCTTCGTGTCGGTGGGCGCCGTCACCCAGCTGCTCAACCCCGCCTTCGGCGTGTGGTTCACGGAGGTGTTCCTCTTCCTGGGCCTCGCGTGGATCATGGTGCGCCGCTCAGGGTACCGGCCCGCCGCGTACGTGGGCCTCTCGCCGTTCCTGGGCGCTCCCACCCTGTTCGGCTTCCTGCTGGGCGTGGCCAACTTCGTCGCCGTGGTGGTGCCCGTGCAGTTCCTCGCGCAGCGGGTGGCCCCCGCGTGGCTGCGGGAGATGTTCGACGCCTCGCGCCTCTTCGAAGGCCAGTCGCCAGTGGAGCTGGCGCTGCTGCTGGGCGGCGTGTCCGTGGCCGCGCCGCTGTGCGAGGAGGTCTTCTTCCGCGGCCTCTTCCAGCGCTCCCTGACGCCTCCGGCCCCCGCGTCCCCCTGGCGCGCGTTGATCATTTCGTCCGTGGTGTTCAGCGCGTTCCACCTGGATCCGGTGGGCTTCCTCGCCCGGACGGAGCTGGGACTGCTGTTCGGCTGGCTCTTCTGGCGCACCGGCTCGCTGTGGCCGGGCATCGCGGCGCATGCGGCCAACAACATCGTGTCGTCGGCGCTGTTCCTCATCGCCACGCACTCGGGGCTCGCGAAGGATGGCGCGCCGGACGATGTGACGGATTGGCGCGCCGTGCTGGGGCTGGCGCTGGTGGGCTGGACGGCGCTCCTGGGCCTGCGCGCCGCGTCCCGGCACTTCCCTTCCGTGTGGGGACGCGGCAGTCCGCCCGGCGACGAGGAGGTGCGCGCCACGAAGCCCGTGCCCCTCTTCGCGCTCCAGTTGCTGCCCTGGGTGACAGCGGCCACGCTGTCCCTGGTGGGACTGGGACTCGTGGATGGGCGAGGCGTGTCGCTGAGCGTCTACGACGTCCAGCACCCGGTGGATCCGCTGCCCAAGGACGCGGACCCGGCGCTCCAGGCCGAGCGAAAGGCCATGCGGCAGCTCCGCGAGGCCGTGCGCAAGGGCGAGGTGCCCATGGAGGCCTATGAAGAGGAGCGCCTCCGGCAGTCGGAGGCGTATGGCCCCGGCAAGGGCAAGGGCAAGGGCAAGCTCAAAGCCAAGAGCAAGAGCAAGCCCGAGATCCGCCTCTGAGGCCCGGAGGGAAGGCTCCCCCCCGGGCACCCCGTCACTCCTCCTTGTACGAGCTGACGTGGAACACCGGCCCCACCATGGCGGTGGTGACGGCGTCGCGCTGGATGCTGCCCTCGGCGGAGATGCGCTGACCGTCCTTCTTGATCTTCCGGTCACCGCCCGCGAGCTGGTACGTCCGGCCGTCGTCAGCCTTCAGGACCCACACGCCGCCCTCCAGGTCCCGGTACTGCACCGTGCCGGAGAGCTTCATGCGTCCTCCCGCTTGAGCATCGCGCGGGCGATGACGAGGCACACCACCGTGTTGAAGCCCAGCCACGGCTTCGCCAGGAAGGTGAAGGGCATCCACGCCAGCGCCGGAGCGCCCACCCACGCCGCGTAGGCCAGGAAACCCGCGAAGCCCAACGCCAGGCCGCCCACCGCCGGCCGGAAGCCCCGCCACGCGATGGCCGGCAGCGACAGCACCAGGGGAATGAGCGCGCTGTAGAACAGCGGGTTCACCGCGCCCCGGCCGAAGATGATCCGCTGCCAGTCCGGGATGGGCAGCGACGCCACGCTCACCACGTCCTGCGCCGCGCCCGCCGCGCCCGCGAACCAGGTGCGCAGGAAGAAGAAGCCCACCGTGGAGAGCACCAGCGGCACGAGGAACGCCGGGCGGAAGAGCACGTTGAGGTAGCCCGGACGCTCGCGGCCGCGCAGCGTGAGTAGCACCAGCGCGAGCAGCGCCGCGGCCCAGCCCAACGACGGCCACCGGGGCGAAGCGCCGTTGAAGGCCTTCAGCGAAGCATTCGCGTTGAGGACGCCGTGGCCGTACTCCTCCGTCCAGGCCTGGTTCTCCGCCGCCTTGGCGCCGGTGTAGAGCGCCTGCTCCACCTCGTCCGGCGTGGTGGCGCCCGCGCCGTAGAGCATCGCGGCGACGGCGGCCACGTGCGGCGCGGCCATGCTGGTGCCCTGGTACCAGGCGTAGATGGAGCGGGACGGGTCGCGCGGGTCGATGGTGTTCTGAAGGATGCCGCCCGTATCGCCCCGGCTCTTGTCACCACCGGGCGCCGCGATGTCCAGCTCCTTGCCGTAGGACGAGTACGGCGCGCGCGTGCCGGATGGGCCGACCGCGCTCACCGCCACCGCGCCCGGGTAGGCCGCGGGGAACTCCACCTTGCCGCGCCCGGTGTTGCCCGCCGCGGCCACCACGGTGACGCCCTTCTTGCGCGCGTAGTCAACCGCGCTGGCCATGACCTGCGAATACAGGCCACCGCCCAGCGACATGTTGATGACCTTCGCGTCGTGGTCCGCCGCGAAGCGGATGGCGTCCGCGATGTCCGCGGAGGTGCCGCTGCCGAAGTGGTTCAGCACCTTGAGCGGCATCAGCGTCGCGTCGAACGCCACGCCCGCCACGCCCTCGCCGTTGTTGGTGGCCTGCGCGATGGTGCCCGCCACGTGCGTGCCGTGGCCGTGGTCGTCGTTGGCGTGCTCGTCGTCGTTGACGAAGTCATAGCCCTTCACGAACGACACGCCCTTCAGGTCCGGCACCTGCTTGAAGTCGTCGTGGTCCTCGTAGGCGATGCCCGTGTCGATGACCGCCACCACCACGCCCTTGCCCCGGTTTCCGTCCCAGGCCTTCGGCATGTCGATCATCCGGAGGTTCCACTGGGACTCGAACTGGGGGTCGTTCGGCGTGTAGCTGGTGCGCACCTGCATGAGCGGCTCGGCGGACTCCACCGCCGGGTTCTGGCGGATGCGCTGGAGCACGTCCTCCACCCCGTCCACGCCCACCGCCAGCGTGACACCCGTGCGCGGGCCCTCCAGGGAGTTGAACTCCAGGTCCACGCCCCACTCCTGCTCCCAGGCGTCGAACTGCTCCTTGGTGGTGCCGTCCTTGAAGTCCACCACGATGGCGCCGGACACCACGTCGTCCGAGCCCTCCGCCACCGCTCGGGACACCTCCGCCTGCGCGGCCGCCAGGTCCTGCCCGGCCGGGGCCTCCGGCTCCCGCGACGCGGAAGCACACGCCGAGGCCGACAGGGCCAGCGCCGCGAGAACCACGTTCCATCGCCTCATCCGCATCGGGACACTCCTTGAACGAAGACGCCTCGAAGACCCACTACGAACGCACGGCGGGACGATTGGGTCTGCGCTTTCAGTCTGTCCGCCCCCCGGCCAGCCGTGCAAGGCACCGGGGATGAAGAAAGGTGAAGAAGTCCAACGGTTTGCACGCCAACGCCCTACCCGCCCGACAGGCGCTGGAGCCATGCCGCCGCCGCCCGCCCCACCTGGGGAAGGTTGCGATGGAAGGTCGCCCCGTCATCGTCGATGACCTCTAAATCGCCCCCGGCCTCCGCGACAGCCGCGGCCAGCGCCGCCCGGGGCACCCGGGTGTCTTCCGCCCCCACGATCACCAGCAGCGGACACGACAGTCGCACGAGTGACAGCGGGTCCACATCCGGCGCCACCAGACACAGTCCGCCCACGGCCGGGTGCCGCTCCTGGAGCGCCAACGCCACCCGGGCCCCGCCGTGCAGCGACGCCACCGCGAGCGCCGTCGTGCCCGCGTTCTCCAGCGCCACCCGCATCGCCGCCTCCGCGTCCTCCACCAGCGCCCCGCCGGTGCCCCGGACGCCCTGGCTGGCCCCCACGCCCCGGTGGTTGAAGCGCAGGGTGGGAAAGCCCGCCCGCGCCACCGCGAAGGCCAGCTCCGCCGCCAGGACGTGATCCATCCCGCCCCCTTCTTCCGGCCGGGGCGGAAGGATGAGCAGCGGCGGCGACTTCTGGCCCCGGTGCACCGTGCCCTCCATCACCGTGCCGTCCGAACCCACGGGGATGAGCGTGGAGCGCTCCAGGAACTGACCTTTCTGGACCATGCCCCCACCTTAAGCCGTCCTGCCGGTGCGCCCGGGCTGGATTCCCGTCCGGCGTCCCCTCCCGGACGGCCTGTGCCGCAGCGCGTTGCACACATTCCGTGACCTGCTCGCAACTTTTCGGCGCTTCGGGTGAGAATGGATCAACGCAGCAAGCTTTCCCTTCCCCCTTCAAAAATCCGCACACCGCAGGAGCCTCAAGCCATGGGAACCATCGGGCGCACCTCCAACAACAACATCGCGCGCACCACCACGACCTCGGGGACGACCGGCGCGGCCGCTCCGGCCAAGACGGCCACCCCGGCCACGGCGAAGCCGGCCAACACCGTGAAGGACGGCTTCGACACCAAGGCGTCGAACAGCGCGGTGCGCACCGCGGCCCCCGCGGCCGTGTTCACCGCTCCGGCGGGCGCGAAGGACAAGGCCTATGACGGCAAGATCATGGGCAAGGGCGGGCAGGCCTTCGACGCCAGCACCCCGCTGAGCCAGATCCCGGCCTACGAGCCCAAGGGCGGCGTGAAGCAGCCGGGCACCATCATCTACGTGAACGGGATGATGACGGACAAGGCGGGCCAGGAGACCACGATGCAGGCCATCGCGGACAAGACGGGCCAGAAGACCATCGGTATCCACAACTCCACCGAGGGCTTCTTCAAGGACCTGGGCCAGTGCATCACGGACAAGATGGACAAGGGCAAGAACCCGGCCGTGGACACGCTGGCGGACTCGCTCTACTCGGAGCTGAAGGCCGGCCGTGACGTGCACCTGATGGCGCACAGCCAGGGTGGCCTCATCACCAGCCGCGCGCTGAACGACGTGGCCAAGCGGCTGCGCATCGAAGACGGGCTGTCCCCCGCCCAGGTGCAGGAGAAGCTGGGCAAGGTCTCCGTGGAGACCTTCGGCGCCGCGGCGGCGACCTACCCGGACGGCCCCAAGTACGTCCACTACGTCAACGACAAGGACCCCGTGCCGGGCCTGTTCGGCCTGGGCACCAGCGGCAAGGGCCCCCTGGACCTGCTCAAGCACGCCGGCAAGGACGCGAAGATCCGCTACTTCTCCGAGAAGAGCATCTTCTCCGGCGCGCACAACATCAACGACACGTACCTCAACCAGCGCGTCCCGTTCGACCAGGCTCGCGCCGGCTAGTTCTAATCCAGGGTCCGGACTGGTATGACTGCACGTATGACGCTCGAAGAAGCCCAGCGACTGGTGCAGTCATTCATCCGGGGCCACGGAGGCGATGCGCAGGCCTCCGGGCTGAACGCGAAGGGATTTGGCGGCGCCGCGCTTGGCGACGCGCAGGTCTACTTCGAACACGTGAAGGACTCGGGGGCGCTGAAGTGCAGCGCCCTCATCTACCGCTTCCGCGACGCGCCCCGGCCGGGCGTCATCGACGGGTTCCGTGACGAAGAGAAGAAGGGCACGGACGCCGGCGGCGGCAAGGTGGACTACGAGACCGAGAACAAGTCCCTCTTCCTGAGCCGCACGTACGGCGTGGTGCCGTCGGAGCAGCAGTTCAAGGAAGACGTGGACCGGCTCGTGGAAGCCAGCCTCGTGTGGGGCGACGAGGTGTTCAACCGCGTCGCGGATCGCGTCATCCCCGCGAAGTGATCAGCACGTTCTCCAGCAAGATTCAGTGGCTGCTGTCCTCCATGGGCCTGGCGCGTCCCGCGCCGCCCGCGGGGGGCCCGATGACGCGCGACGCGGCCCGGCAGCTGGTGAAGTGGTACCTCCAGACCCAGGGCGCTGGCGTCACCGAGGGCCTCAACGAGCAGGGGCTGGGCGGCATGATGAACGGCGAAGGCCAGTACGCCTTCGAGCACGTCGAGTCCCCGCCCGCGCTCAAGTGCAGCGCCCTCATCTACCGGTTCCGCGAAGCACCCAAGCCCGGCATCATCGAGGGCTTCCAGCAGCAGCAGGAAGAAGGCACGGACACGGGCGGCGGCAACGTCGACTTCGAGCCCGACACCGGCAATCTCTTCCTGACCCGTACCTACGAAGTCGTGCCGGACGGCCGCGAGTTCACCCGCGACCTGGACCGGCTGGGCAAGGCCAGCGTCGTCTGGGGCAAGGACGTGCTGGACCGCGTGGCCCACAAGGTCTTCGGCACCTGAGCGTTCCCGAGCACCACTGGAGGCGCGCCTTGTTTCAGGCGCGCCCCGGGCCGGGCAAAGCCGCTACACCGACTGCATCACGTAGAACTTGAGGTACTTCCCTTCAGGGAACTGCAGGCGCACGGGGTGGTCCGGCGGCTGGTAGCGCTCCTCCACCAGCGCCAGGTCCACGCCGGCCTTGAAGCCCGCTTCGCGCACGGCGCCCATGAACATGTCCCCTGTCACGCGCGCGGAGCACGACGCCGTGGCCAGCAGGCCGCCGGGACGCAGGAGCGCCAGGGCCTGCCGGTTGAGGGACGCGTAGCCGTCCACGGCCGCCTCCACCGCGCGCTGGCTCTTCGCGAAGGCGGGCGGGTCCAGGATGATGAGGTCGAACGTGCGGCCCTCCTCCTTGAACGACTGGATGAGCGCGAACACGTCCGCCGCGAGGAAGTCGTGCTTCGCCGCCGGCAGCCCGTTGCGCGTGAAGTTCTCCCGCGCCAGGGCGATGGCCTCCGGGTCCTGATCCACGGAGAAGACGCTGTTGGCCCCGCCCAGCGCCGCGTTCACGGAGAAGCCGCCGCTGAAGCTGAAGCAGTTGAGCACGTCCCTCCCCTGCCCCAGCCGGCGGATGAGGTAGCGGTTCTCACGCTGATCCAGGAAGAAGCCCGTCTTCTGTCCCTTCCACGCGTCCACCAGGAAGGTGGCGCCGCGCTCGCGGATGGGGATGAGCTCCGGGGCCTCCTCGCCCCACAGCATCTTCCCGCTGCCGCGACCGTCGTCCTCCTCCACGTCGTCGCGCCCCACCTCGTCGCGGCCGAGGATGCCCTTCAGCCCCGGGACGCCCGCCTTCAGCGCCTCCACGATGAGGGGGCGATACGGGGTGAGGCCCGCGGAGTACAGCTTCATCACCGCCCAGCCCGCGTACAGGTCCACCACCACGCCGGGCAGGCCGTCGCCCTCGCCGTGGATGAGGCGGTAGCTGTCCGTGTCCTTCAGGTCGATGAGCGCCGTGCGCGCGGCCAGGGCCCGCTGCACGCGCTGGGTGATGAAGCGCGAATCCACCGTCTCGCGCGAGTCCCGCGTGAGCACGCGCACCGCGATGGCCGAGTGCGGATCGTAGTACCCGCGCGCGACGAACTTCCCGTTCTCCGTCAGGTCCACCACACTGCCGGCCGGAATCCGCGGCATGTGCTCCAGGGCCTTGCGGAACACCCACGGGTGCCCCGCACGCAGGTGACGCCCCAGGCCTCGGGCCAGCTCCAGCTTCACGACATTCACGTTGAAACTCCTCGACTGCGGGCCGTCCGGCGGCGGGCGAGGAGGGCGCGAGCCAGCTCCTCGAAGCCCCGCCCCTCGGGCGCCCGGGTGATGAAGGCCGGCGGCGCGTCGATGCGATCCAGCACCGCGCGCACGTTGGCCACGCCCACGCCCAGCTTGAACGCCTGGAACATCGGAGCGTCGTTGAAAGAATCCCCCGCGTACACGTACCGGCCGTCCGCGGGGTCCAGCTTCTCGCCCCACGCCACCCTGGCGAAGCGGTGCGACGCGGAGAGCTTGTCGAAGCGGCCCAGCCAGCAGTTGACGTGGACGGACGAACGCACCGCCGTCACGCCCCGGGCCCGCAGCAGCGACTCGATGCGGGAGGCCCCTTCGTCGCCCAGCCGGGCCTCCTCGTTGTAGTCCACCGCCAGGTCCACTTCCGTGTAGCGGCTGTCCACGGACAGGCGGGCACCGGGCACCTGGGCGAGCACTCGCTCGACCTCCTTCTCCAGGCGCTGGCGGTTCGCCACGCGCTGGGCGGGCGGCTCCAGGTACACCTTGCGCAGCTTCCCCCTGGCCCCCTTGAGGAAGAACAGCCCGCCGTTCTCCACGACGACGCCGTCCACGGGGAGCTGGCGGGCCCACGCCTCGCCCCACCCCGCCGGACGGCCGCTCACCAGCACCACGCGCAGGCCGGACGCGGCCAGCTGCTCCAGGGAGCGCACCGTCTGGCTGCGCAGCTTGTGGCCCGTCGTCAGCGTGCCATCCACGTCGGTGAAGACGCCCTGCACGCCGGACAGGTCCGCCTGCCGCAGGGGGCGCGGCTCCACGGCCTTCACATTCACTGTCGTCACATCACGTCCAGTTGCGCGAGCTGGGACTGGAAGGACTCGATGGTGGAGAGCAGCTCCGGGCCCGTGAGCGTGGCGAGCTTCAGCTTGCGCGCCTTGCGCAGGAACGCGTCCATGGTGGGGTCCCGACCGTAGAGCGACTGCGCGCTGGCCGCGGCCTCCGCCAGCGCCTTCGCGGACGCGACCGGATCCTTCGTGGACTGGGCCAGCGCGCGCTCCAGGCGCACGCCGCACGCGGCCCACACCTCGCGGTCGTGGAGGATGAGCAGCTGGCGCTGGTTCACCGCGGACAGGCTCCGCACCAGCTCCTCCAGCCCTTCCGTCACCGCCAGCAGCCGTCCCTGCTCGGGGGAGGACTCGAGCGCGAGCGCGCCAATCTCCGCGCGGGCCTCCACGATGTGGCGCTTGTCCTGCGCGCGCAGGTTCCGGTACGCGGCGGTGCGGCCAAAGGCGTCCAGCTCCGTCTGGAGCTGCTGCGCGTTCCACAGCACCTCCTCCGGCTTCGCGTCGCGCACCTTGTTGAGCCGCGCCGTGACGATGCGCGACAGGTCGGACGTGATGGCGCGCACCGTGACGGCCGCCTTCACCTCCGCCTCGTAGCCGGGCACCACCTGGGCGCGCGACACCTCGCCGAAGGTGCTCGCGGACTCGAAGACGAGCTGGCTCATCTGTTCGCGGTAGTCGGACCGGAAACGTTGGATTTCCGCCAACAGCTGCCAGCGGTCGCTCACCACGGACGGGTTGCGCATGGCTTCACCCAGCTGGGTGATGCTCTGGGCCAGACTGGCCATGCCCTCCTGGAGTATGGCGGGCACGTCCGCGGGGCCCTTGCGGGACGCGGCCGGCTGCGGCGTACCGGGGAACTGCTCCCGGATGACGTTGAGCAGCGCGTTGACGTCCATCACCGTGTCGCGGATGACGGGCGCCATCTCCTCCCACAGCGACAGGTCGGGGCTGGCGTCGACGACGGGCGTCTCATACTTCACCAGGTCCAGGTCGCTCAGCCGGGAGATGGCCTGGGCCGCGGCGAGATACACCGCTCGAAGCCGCGCGGAGAAGGCGCGGTCGGGCAGCGACTGGAGGATTTGTTCGAGCCTCGGGGTCAGGGAGGCCGGCGGTGGATTCTCGGCGGCAGCGGACACGTTGACCCCACTCTACCGCTCGACATCGCGTCCGGGGAGTTCTAGCAAGCGTCCCGGGCCCGAGGGGTGGGCCGGGGAGTCCACGGAAATGATCCAGGTCTGTCTGTGGGAAGACGGCAGGGCTGTCTCGGGGGGCGAGGAACTGCTCGACCGGCCGGGGCCCAAGTGGATCGACGTCCTGGAGCCGAACGCGGAGGTGCTGGGCCGCCTGGCCGAGCGCTTCCAGCTTCACCGGCTGGCCGTGGAGGACTGCCTGCACCTGGACCAGCGGCCCAAGCTGGAGGAATACCCACACCACCAGTTCATCGTGTTGCAGGGCTTCAGCTGCGGTCCGGACGTCACGGAGCTCACGCTGCACGAGCATCACTTCTTCCTCGCGCAGGACTGGCTCATCAGCGTGCACGCGCTGCGCCTGCCCAGCCATGACGCCGTCCTGCGCCGCGTGAAGGACGACCCCTCGGGCACCCTGGGCCGGGGCGTGGACGTCATCCTCTACCTGCTCGCGGACGCGCTCGTGGACGCGCAGTTCCCCATCATGGACGACTTCAGCGACCGGCTGGACGACCTGGAGGACGCCATCTTCGCGGAGCCGGATCCGGAGCACCTGCAGCGCATCTTCCAGCTCAAGCGCGCGCTGGTGACGCTGCGCCGCGTGCTGTCTCCACAGCGGGACGTGGTGGGCATGCTGTCGCGCCGGGGCATCCCGCAGATTCAGGAGAAGACGACGCTGTACTTCCGCGACGTCTACGACCACCTGGTGCGGCTCTACGAGCAGATCGACGCCAGCCGCGACGTCGTGGGCAACGTGATGGACGGCTACCTGTCCGTGGTGGCCCAGCGCACCAACGACATCAGCAAGCAGCTCACCATCTTCGCCACCCTCTTCCTGCCCCTGTCCTTCATCGTGGGCTTCTTCGGGCAGAACTTCGAACAGTTGACGGGACCGCTCTGGTACGCCGCCATGTGGGTGACCATGGTGGGCTTCCCCCTGGGGCTCGTCGGCTGGTTCAAGTACAAGAAGTGGATCTGACGCCGCCCCCTGCGACGGGCCGCGAGGAGGCACGCATGCTGACAGTCGCCGTGGATGGGATTCCGCTGCACTACCGGGACGTGGGCCAGGGGTTGCCGGTGCTGCTCATGCACGCCTTCCCGATGGATGGCTCCGCGTTCGACCAACAGGTGGCCGCGCTGTCCGGGCGCTACCGCTTCCTCGTGCCGGACCTGCGCGGCTTCGGACAGAGCCGGCTGGGTGAAGGCCCCACGGAGATGCGCAAGCTGGCGCAGGACGCGCTCGCGCTGCTGGACGCGCTGAACATCGACACGGCGGTGGTGGGCGGCGTGTCCATGGGCGGCTACGCGGCCCTGGCGCTCCTGCGCGAGGACCCGGGCCGGGTGCGCGGACTGGTGCTTTCGGACACGCAGTGCACCGCGGACGACGCCGCCGGGAAGGACAAGCGCGAGGCCACCGCGCAGCAGGCACTGAAGGAAGGCACGGCGTCCGTCGTCCAAGGGCTGGTGCCCAAGCTGGTCCACGCGGGGCCGGGTTCACCGGTGGGCCGCGAGGTGACGAAGCTGGGGCTGTCCGTGTCGCCGGAGTCCATCGCCGCCGCGCAGCGGGGCATGGCGCTGCGGCTGGACAGCAAGGATCTGCTCGCGCGCTACGCGGGGCCCGCGCTGGTCGTGGTGGGCGAGCACGACACCGTGACGCCGCTGGCGAAGGCGAAGCAGATGGCGGACCTGGTGCAGGGCGCGCGGCTGGAGGTCATCCCCAGCGCGGCGCACCTGCCCAACCAGGAACAGCCAGAGGCGTTCAACTCGGTGCTGGACAGCTTCCTCGCGTCGCTGGCCTGATGGGCGGCGTCCCCGTCCTTTAGCCAGGGAAGTGCGCGATGATGAAGTCCCCCGCTCCGGACAACATGTACCTGCCCGACGTCGAGTCGCACGAGTCCGACGGGCACTACGGGAAGATGATCGCCATGGCGCGGGCCGGGGGCATGACACCGCCGGGCATCTGGCACCTGTTCGCGTTCAAGCCGCGCATGACGGACGCGCTGTCCGCCTTCACCCACGAGGTGATGCGCGGCCCGTCCCCGCTGTCGGCAGGACTGCGGGAGCTCATCGCCGCGTACACGTCGCGGCGCAACGCCTGCGTATTTTGAACGGGCTCTCACGCCGCGGTCGCGGCGGAATTGCTGGGCAGCAAGGAGCACGTCCAGGCGGTGCTGGACGACGTGAAGACGGCCCCCATCCCGGAGGCCGAGAAGGCGCTGTTCGCCTTCGTGGACCAACTCAACGACGCGCCCGGAGACGTGCGCCGCGAGGACGTGGAGCGCCTGAGGGCGGCCGGCTGGTCGGACGAGGCCGTCTACGACGCGGTCTCCGTCTGCGCCCTCTTCAACTTCTACAACCGGTGGATTGACGGCACCGGCGTCCAGGGCCTCTCACCGGCCATGTACGAACGGTCCGCGAAGCGCATGGCCGCGGGCGGATACCTGCCCGCGCCACCTCCCGGTTCCCCGCCCAGGTCCGGAGGGGAACCGGAGCGCTGAGGCTCACGGCTGGCAGACGACCTGCGAGTCCTGCACGGCGCACGACGAGCAATCCGCCGTCTTCACCAGCACGCCCTGCTTGCACGTGAGGAGCGCGGCGCCGTTCGGGCTGCAAACGCCCTTGTCCTCCGCGTCCATGGCGCACCCGTCGTTCTCCTGGTTGAGGGACGTGTCGCACCGGACGCTGTCCGCCAGCTCCCGGCAGCCCAGCGGCCCCCGGCACGCGAGCGGGCGCCAGGTGCCGTTGCGGCACTCCAGGGCCTGCGCGTCGTCCTGGCACACGTAGTCGCCGCCGTCACACGAGTCGCCCGAACCCGGCCCGCCACAGCCGGAAAGAAGGAAGAAACCGACGAGGGACAAGAGCGCGAGGGGGAGACGGTTCATGGGTGCCGGCGACTCTTTTCGACAGGTTTTTCGCTGTCAACCGCCGCCGAGCGTCTCGCGAAAGTAACGCCGGAAGTTGCCACCCATCACACGTTCCACCCAGGACTCCGGGTGTCGTTTGAGCAGTGCCTCCGTGAGGCGGGGCAGATCCGTCACGTCCCGCATGCCCCGGGGCAGCGCCACCATGCCGTCGTAGTCGCTGCCCACGCCCACGCCCTCCTCCCCCATGACGTCCACGGCGTGCTCCACGTGGCGGACCACGTCGTCCCACGTGTCGCCGCCCAGGTACACCGGCGCCAGGATGATGCCCACCACGCCACCGCGCTGGGCGATGGTGCGCAGGGCCGCGTCGGACAGGTTGCGCCAGCCGCCGCCCGCCGCGCGCACGCCGGTGTGCGAGCAGAAGTAGCGCACCGTGGGGTGCGCGAAGAGGTCCGTGAGCGTCTGTTCGGAGGCGTGCGCCACGTCCACGCTCATCCCCAGGCGGGCCATCTCCTCCATCACCTGGTTCCCCAGCGGCGTCAGTCCCCGGTTGCCCATCATGGGAAACGACGAACCGCCCAGGTCGTTGTTGGACAGGTGCGTGAGCCCCATGAAGCGCACCCCGCGCCGGTGCAGCTCCGCCAGCCTCTCCACCTGACCTTCAATCGCGTGGCCACCCTCCACGCCCAGCACCGCCGACAGCCGCCCGTGCGCGAGGTTGTCCTCCAGCCCCGCCCCCGTGGTGGCGACGCGCACGGTGTCCCCGGAGCGGGCGCAGAAGGCATCCAGCCTTTCAATCTGCCAGAGCGCGCGCGTCCACTCGCTGCCGCGCGCCTCGCGGGGCCACTTGCGCCACGCGGCGAACAGCGGGAAGCCGCCAATGAACGGGAAGCCCCGGGTCACCAGCGTGAAGCACTGCAGCTTCACCCCCGCCTCGCGCAGGCGGGGGAAGTCCACGTGTCCCTCCGTCGACCGTTCGCACAGGTCGCGGTTCCACATCAGTGAATCCGCGTGTCCATCCGCGATGCACCACTGGCGGTGCAGCTCCTTCACGTCACCCATGCCAGCAGTCTTCGTCACGGCCTCCCGCGATGACAAGCGCCCCGGGACCTCCCGCTGTCACGCCTCACGTCCACTCCGCGCCGTCGTCATCGCAGCCGTCCCAGAGGTCGTCCTCCAGCGGAAGCCCCGCTTCCGCCGCCCCGGCCGGGTCCACGAGCGCGTCCGTGCGCACCTCAGCCACTTCGCGCAGCGCTTCAGGGGGACCATAGGGCCGCCCCTCCGCGTTCAGCAGGCCCCGGAGCGCGTCCCGCAGCTCCGCGCCCGTCTGGAAGCGCAGGTCGCGGTCGCGCTGGAGCACCCGCTGGAGCACCGCCCGCATGCCCGGAGACAGCCCCCGCGTGGCCTGCTCCACGTGCGCGGGCGTCAGGCACGCCATGCGCGCGGCCATCAGCGGCGCGGGGAGCCAGCTGGGCGTCTCCGCGCACAGCCCGCGCGTTCCGGGCACGGGCTGGGCCTGCTGCGCGGCGCGCTCCACGTCGTCCAGGTCCAGCAGGTGCAGTCCGGTGAGCAGCTCCAGCAGCACCATCCCCAGGGAGAACAGGTCCGCGCGGCCATCCAGCGGCAGGCCCTCCAGCGCCTCTGGCGAGGCATAGGCCACGTCCCCGCGCACGAGCCCCGGCTCCGTCACCACGCGCCCGGGCATCCGCGACCACGCGAGCGCGAAGTCCGACAGCCGCACCCGCCCGTGCACGTCCACGCGCAGGGAGCGGGGACTGATGTCGCGGTGGACCACGCCCACGGGCAGGCCGCGCGCGTCCTCCAGCGCATGGGCGTGGTGGAGCGCGTCCGCCACCTCCGCGCCCACGTACGCGGCGAACGCCTCCGAGAAGGGCCGCCGCCGCAGCGCCGCGAAGCTGGACAGAGTCTCCAGGCACGGCCCGTCCACGTACTCCGTCACCAGGTGGGGCGCGCCGTCATGCACCCGCACCAGGTACACCGGCGCGATGGCCGGGTGGGACAGCCGCATGAGCAGCTTCACCTCTTCCCGCAGCCGCGCCCGCGCCACGTCATCCGTCACGTCGCGCAGGCGCTTGATGAGCACCAGTCCGCCCGGCGTGCGCGCGTAGTGCCGGCGGGCGAGCAGCAGCTCCCCTCCGGCGCGCGACCCCAGGTAGCGCACCAGCTCATAGGACGTGGCCCCGGTGGTGAAGAGGATGAAGGGCCGGGACGCGGAGGAAGCGGGGGGATGGGTGGCCATCGTGGGTGACGCTCCTGACGAAGAGGCGCTTCCCGGGGGTGGGAAGGCATGAGGAACTCCTCACGCCCGCGTCCTACCACCCGGGTCAGACATCCCCATCCGACCCCACCGGGCATCTCCCCGACTAAAAAGGAAACGGCCCCCACCGCGAGGGTGGGAGCCGCCGCCTTCAAGTATTTCCCCAGTCCGTGAAGGACAGGTGCGCGTGAGGCGCGGGGATTACTTGTCCATCTTCTTGATGGGCGCCACCAGGGTCACGTCGCGAGCGACCATGTCCTTGCCGTCCATCACGTAGGAGGCGCGCACCTGCGAGCCTTCCTTGATGTCGTCCAGCTTCACCGCGCGGCTGCCGTTGTCCATCACCGCGGTCTTGTCGTTGGTCTTGATCTTCAGTTCCTTGTTGGTGCTGTCCACCAGCGTCAGCGTGTCACCGGACTTGGACAGCACGCGGCCGTTGACGGTGGTCGCCGCCGCGGCGCTGGTGGTGCCGGCCATGCCGGAGCCGCCCTCGGCCAGGTCCTCGTTCCGGTTGGCCTGGGCCTCGGCCAGGTCCTGCTCCTCGTCGCGCACGTCCTCGTTGGCGCTGGCGATCTTGTCGTTCGCGTCCTGACGGGCCTCCGCGATGTCCTCGTTGGCGTCCTGCTGCGTCGCCGCCAGCTCCTGGCTCTCGTCCTGACGCGCCTCCGCCTTCTCCTGCGCCGCTTCCTGACGGGCCTCGGCGACATCCTCGCGCTGGGCCTGGACATCATCCCTCTTGCAGCCGGTGACCATCGTCAGACCCGCGACCGCCGTCACCGCAATCATGAGCTTCCGCATGTGTGACCGCCCCCTGTGAGTGTGTTCTTGAGTGCCGGTGATTTGTTCCCCGGCGTTGGGCAGAAACTGGTCGCTCCCCCCGTACCTGCACAGCGCTTGGCAACGCGTAGCGGCATGAGCAGGGGCGGCCCGCGCACGAGGGAGGCCCTGGCCGCCCGCCTGCTGGGGAAGCGGAACAAAACGCAAACGAGCGCGAAAAATCCGTTCCCGTGCGCTGAAGCAGGTCTGTTGCGTGGGGGAGGCTGTGCGTTGACAGGGCAGAACCGCCCTTGTACTGGCACCGGCGGGTCCCGTCTGAAGGGGGCCGGAAGGAGCCGTGAGGCCGTGAACGTGTGGGTCAACGGAGAAGCGCGGACGCTGCCGGAGGGCAGCACCCTTTCGTCCCTGCTGGCGCTGTTGGAGCTGGGCAGCGGCCCGGGGGTGGCGGTGGAGGTGAACGCGGAGGTGGTGCGCCGCGCCCGTCACCCCGAGCACCGGCTCCAGGACGGGGACCGGGTGGAGATCGTCACCTTCGTGGGTGGCGGGTGAGCGCAGGCCCTGGAGAGGAGACGGTCATGAGCGGCATCGCGGACAAGCCTTTCACGCTGGCGGGGGTGACGTTCACCTCGCGGCTCATCGTCGGCACGGGGAAGTACCCCAGCCACGAGGTGATGAAGCAGTGCCACGAAGCGTCGGGCGCGGAGCTCGTCACGGTGGCGGTGCGGCGGTTGGACCTGAAGGCGACGGGCGAGGCGTCGCTGATGAACTGGATCGACCGCAACAAGATGCGCCTCCTGCCCAACACGGCGCTCTGCTACACGGCCGAGGACGCGGTGCGCACGTGCCGGCTGGCGGAAGAGCTGGGCATGAGCAAGTGGGTGAAGCTGGAAGTGCTTGGCGACGAGAAGACGCTCTACCCGGACGTCGAGGAGACGGTGAAGGCCGCGCGCATCCTGGTGAAGGAAGGCTTCACGGTGCTCCCGTACACCAGCGACGACCCCATCACCGCGCGCAAGCTGGAGGACGCGGGCTGCGCGGCGGTGATGCCGCTGGCGGCGCCCATCGGCAGCGGGCTGGGCATCCGCAACCCGCACAACCTGCGGCTCATCCGCGAGGTGGTGAAGGTGCCGGTCATCGTGGACGCGGGCGTGGGCACGGCGTCCGACGCGGCCATCGCGATGGAGCTGGGCGTGGACGCGCTGCTCATGAACACCGCCATCGCGGGCGCGAAGGATCCGGTGCGCATGGCCGTGGCCATGAAGAAGGCGGTGGAGGCCGGCCGCGACGCGTACCTGGCGGGCCGCATCCCGCGCAAGGCGTACGGCTCCGCGTCCAGCCCCATCGAAGGGCTCGTGGAGTAGCGGTGCCCGCCCTGCCCCGCCTCGTGGTCATCACGGACTGGCGGCTGCCCCGGGCGCGGTTGTTGACCGCGCTGGAGCGGGCGCTGGAGGCGGGGCCGGACGTCGCCGTGCAGCACCGTCACCCGGAGTCTTCCGGGCGGCTGTTCCTGGAGGAGGCTCGGCTCCTGGCGGAGGTGTGCCGGGGCCGGACGCTGTTCGTGAACGGCCGGCTGGATGTCGCGCTGCTCGTGGGCGCGCACCTGCATCTGCCCGCGTCCGGCCCTTCGCCCCGCGACGTGCGCCCGTTCCTGCCCGCGGACCGGTGGGTGAGCGTGGCGGTGCATGACGCGCGTGAGGCGGAAGGCGCGGTGGGCGCGGACCTGGCGCTGGTGAGCCCCGTGTTCGCTCCGGGGTCCAAGCCGGGGGAT
Organism: Corallococcus sp. AB011P; assembly: GCF_003611605.1. Taxonomy (NCBI): domain Bacteria; kingdom Pseudomonadati; phylum Myxococcota; class Myxococcia; order Myxococcales; family Myxococcaceae; genus Corallococcus; species Corallococcus sp. AB011P. Next base: position 367,289 of record NZ_RAVX01000006.1, on the reverse strand, counting down.
ACGCGCGACACGCTGGGGCCTCATGGATTCAGGGGGCTCGCGGAGCGGCTGCCCTGCCCTGCCCTGGCGCTGGGGGGGATGACGCCGGAGCGGGCTCGGGAGGTGCCGGGGGCCTGGGGTGTCGCGGTCATCTCCGCCGTGCTGGAGGCGGAGGATCCGCGCGCGGCGGCCGGCGCGCTGCTGGACGCATGCCGGCCCCCGCGCGACTGAGGCGGCGCTATGCTGCGCGGCCGTGACGCCCTCCCCGACCTCCGTTGAGCTGCGCCCCCTCGCCATCGGAGAAATCATCGACCGTGCGGCGACGTTCTGGCGCGCGCACCTGAAGCCCCTGTTCGTGCTGGTCCTGGGGTTCGACCTGCTCAACTACATCGCGGTCAAGGCGTTCACCGTCGCGATGACGCGCACGGTGGGCGTGCTGCCCGGGCTGGGCAAGGCTCCCTCGGGCGCGGAGCCCACGCAGGCCTTGACCCAGTCCGGCATCATGCTGGGGCTGATGCTCGTGCTGTACGTGTTCCTCGTGTGGAACTTCTGGGTGGCCACCACGGCGGCGGCCCGGTACGTGATTCCCGCGCGGCTGGGTGAACCGGTGCGGCCCTCGGAAGGTCTGCGGCGGGCCGTGTCGCGCCTGGGCACCCTGACCGCGACCTATCTGCTGTCCATCGTGTGGGCCGCGGGGGTGACGCTCCTCTTGTGCCTGCCCGGCTCGCTCGTCATGGGGCTGGGCGTGGTCGCGGCCGTCACCGGCAAGGGCACTGGCGGAGGAACGGCGCTGAGCATCGCGTTGATCATCATTGGCGCCATCGTGCTGGGCCTGGGCGCGCTGGCGGCGGTGCTCTGGTACTTCCTGCGATTCATGCTCCTGCCGCCGGTGCTGGCCATGGAGGACGTGGGTGCGTGGGCGGCCTTCAAGCGCTCCGGCGCCCTGCTGAAGGGCCGCGTCGAGCCGGGCTTCATGGGCCGGGGCACGGTGCGGGCCATGGTGCTGTCCACCGTGGTGGGCGGAATCCTCATCGCGGTGAGCCTGGTGTCGGGGCTGCCCGCGTGGATCGTCCGGCTCGCCTATGGTGGCAACCTGTTTGATCCGGCGGCCCAGGCGGCCATTCCGCAGGCGCTGCTCGTCCCCGCGGAGCTGTTGCAGGTGGTGGGGCAGTCCTTCTTCACGCCGCTGAGCTTCGTGGTGTCCGCGTTCTTCTACGTGGACATGCGCGTGCGCCGCGAGGGCCTGGACCTGGAGCGGCGGATCGCGACCGCGGAGCCGGCGACGCCGTCCCCCTGACAACCCGTGCCCGCCCTGCCCCTGCTCCTCCTGCTGACCGCCCTGCCCCCGTGCGCTGACCGGGAGGCCGTGTCGCGCCGGCTCGAGGACACGGCGCGCTCGCGGCCGGATGCGTTCAACGCGGAGGTGAACCGGCTGGTGGAGGCGCTGGACGGCGTGCCCCTGCCGCCCGGAACCTCCGGACAGACGGCGCCCGAGCGCGCCACGCAGCTCACCGTGTACCTGGAGGCCGTGTGCGCCCTGGACGCGGAGCCGGCCGTGTCGCCCGGCGTAACGAGCGAACCGGAGCGGCTGCGCGCCATCCTCGACCGGCCGGAGTTCGCGAGAGCCCGGCAGCGCAACAGCGACCTGCTGACGCGCCTCCTGCGCGAGCTCCAGAACTGGCTGGAGGGCCTCTTCGAATCCCGGGGCGCGCAGGGCTTCGCGGTGGCCACGCGCGCGGTGATGCTGGGCGTGGCGCTGGCGGTGGTGTTGTTCGGCGTGCTGCGCGTGCGCTGGAGACGCGGCAAGAAGACCGTCACCGCGCCAGGAGCGGAGGGCGAAGCCGCGCCCCTGGAGCTGGACACGCCCGGAGAACACCTGGGCCGGGCGCGCACCGCGCTGGAGACGGAGGACGCGCGCGAGGCCATTCGCGAGGGTTTGCTGGGCCTGCTGTCCACGCTGGAGCAGCGCAAGCTGGCGCGGCCGGACCGCGTGAAGACGAACCGCGAGCTCGCCGCGGAGCTGCCCACGCGAGGCGCCCCCGCGCGCGTGACCGGTGAAGTGGAGCGGCTGGTCGGCTGGTACGACCGGGCCTTCTATTCGCTGGAGCCGGTGTCGCGCGAAGAGGCCACTCGCTTCGTGGAGTCCGTGGAGCAGCTGCACGGCTCGCTCGCGGAGGTCCGGCCGTGAGGAACACGCGCGTCGCGGTCGTCCTGGGCTTGATGATCGCCGTGGCGCTGGCGGTGGGCCTTGCCTCGCACGAGGCCCCGCCGGATTCCCCCGTGCCGTCCATCACGAACCCGGGCCCACTGGGACTCAAGGCCCTCTTCGTCTACTTGCAGGAACGCGGACGGGACGTCAGCGCGCAGACGTCGTCCCTGGACTCGATTCCCGCCGGCACGCGCACGCTGGTCATCGCCGCGCCGCAAGCCCAGCCCGTGACGAAGGAAGAAGTCGCCGCGCTGGAGCGCTTCGTCCGGGACGGCGGCACGCTGGTGTACCTGTCTCCGCATGCGCTGGGCGAACACCAGCCGGGCATGGAGGACTGGCTGCACATCGTCTCCGGCCCGCTGCCCGGCACGAACCACCAGGGCCTTGCCTCCGAGTGGGTGGATCCCGCTGGCGTCACCGTGGACGTGTGGCTGCCCGCGGGCGTGCTGCGCGACCTGTCGCTCCTGCGCGTGGCCCGGGACCGGAGCCTGCGGGTGGAACACGAGGACGCGGTGCCGTTGGCGGGCCTGGGCGGCGCGGGCGTGCTGTGGCGCTGGGGCCTGGGCCAGGGCGAGGTCTACGTCGCCGCGGGCCCGGACCTCGCGGAGAACCGGCGCCTGGAGCTGCTCGACAACCTGCGCCTCTGGGATGTGCTCGCCGCGCGCGGCCCCCTGCGCTTCGACGAGTTCCACCACGCCGTCATCACCCGCCCGCCCCTGTCCCAGGGCCTCTGGGTCTTCATCGCGCAGAGCCTCGCCGTGGGGCTCGTCTACGTCGTCTCCCGAGGCACGCGCTTCGGCGCACCCCGGCCCGTGCGCGTGGAGCGGCACCGCTCGTCGCGCGAGTACGTGCGCTCCCTGGGCTGGCTCATGCGCCGCGCGAAGGTGGAGGCGGAGCTGCTGCCGGAGCTCGACACCGGCCTGCGACGCCTGATGCACGAGCGCCTGGGCATCGCCCCGTCCCTGCCAGACGTGGAGGCCGCGCGCCTCTTGGAAGAGACCTGCGGCGTGCCCGCGCGCGACTACCTGGACGCGAAAGAAGACCTCCTGCGCACGCGGGAGCGCACTCCCATCCGCCCCGCCGATTACACCCGCCTCGCCCGCCGCTACGCCCTGCTGGAGCGCCACGTGACGGGCCGCGCCTGAGGGCGAGCATGCTTTCACTGACGATGCATTGACGGCTTTGCGAAATCAGACATGCGTTCAGGAGTCGCCACGCCGAGGCGGCATTGCCTCAACCATTCCTGCGCTGCAAGCAAACGTTGCCGCCCCCTCAAGGACAACGCGCTGGTAGCCCATGCCAGCGGTTGGGTCCCTGTTCAGAAATAGAGCCGGTCTCAGAATTGCCTCAAGAGGATGAGGATGCAGGCGAGGTGGAGCGCAGCTCATGCCCATCCAGGGGCTTCGTCTTACGCCCTCGGCGATGCGGGGCAATCAGCTTCATTCCACGCTCGCGCCATAGTCGCTCGGGAACCAGGTCAAAGCCTCCGCGCTCCTTGAGGCCCAGGGCCAAGGCACACAGGACAGCGCGTTCAGCGACCCTGCCTGGGCCATTGGATGGACCGGAAGCGCGAGCCCCATAGGCCAAAGAGGGATTGGGTGACCCACTTCTACGGTGCGCTGGTGTCGTGGCTCTTTCTCCATGAGCCTCCGAAGCCACCAGCGGAGACGAGGGACGGGAGCAAGGCCCCATACAAGCGGGAGGAAAGCCAGCTCTCCCTCTATCTGTGGAATCTCTCCAGCCTGGGTTGGAATCTCGCGGTCGCCCTGGCGGTGGTGCTGTGGCTCGACCCCGCTCACAGCCTGCGCTGGGTCATGGGCGTGCTCGTGCTCTGCTTCGTCGGGTCGGACTTCCGCGTCTGGTCGGTCCGGTTTGGCAAGACCGGGGAAACGACCTGAGGCAGACAGGCCGACTTCCGCTCCGGCTCCAGTCCATTCACACCTCAAACACGGCTCCTCACTTCACAGGAAGCGCGCTGTGCGCAAGCCTTTGAAGGGGGAGCAGCAATGGCACCGACACTTCCACGAAAACCACCCGCCACGAACCCGGAGCTCATCGCGCGTTCGGGGGCGGAGTTCGGCCCCCGTCCGGAAGCCACCGCGCTCGGATGGGATGACCTGCTGCCGGTGACCCGGTTCGCCACCGAAGAACTCATCAACTGGCTGCACACCGCCGTCGGGAAGCATGAGGGCAAGGAAGAGTCCTCTCGTTCGAACGACGAGTCTTCCTGCGATGAGAAGCGGGTCAAGGATCAGCTCGCCACGAGCGTCCTCGTTGCCGGCGACCGGGGCTACGGGAAGACCACCATCCTGCTGACGCTCGACCAGGCCCTGCGCGATCCGCGGGCGTTCCTCGGCTTCGGCTCACGCAGAGATGAGCCGATGCCGCAACCGCTGCGCGTCATCTGCCAAAAGCTCGAAGAGCTCCAGGAGAGCCTCGTCTGGCTGCCGCCCCTCGACGTTGAGCCGCTGCCCAATGGGGGAGCGGCCAATCTGCTGGCCACGCTGCTGGTATGCGCGCGTGAGGCCATTGACCGGGACCACCACCGGAAGGACCGATGGGCCGCACCCTCGCTGCTTGAGGAGGGCCTCCATGACCCGTACGGCAAGATCGACAAGCTCATCCAGGACGCGACCTTCATGTGGGCGGATCGCCGCGCCCAGGATGCGCTCCAGGGCGCGTCCCAGGATGTCAAGTCCGCCGAAATCTACACCACCTTCCGAGACGACTTCTTCTCTGCCATGGAGAGCGTCTCCAAGTTGATGGCCGCGCGGAGGTTCGGGCACACAACGAAGAAGAAGCTCCTGCTGGTGCTGCCCATCGACAACGTGGATCGCAGCACGCAGCACCTCGCCTCCATCATCAAGTTGATACGGATGGTGGCCAACCAACGGCTGTGGTTCGTCCTCGCCGCGGGACGGCAGGAGTTCCAGCTCTTCCTGGAGCGAACCTTCCTTAAGGAACTCACCGACTTCTCCCATCTCCCGATGGACCTGCGAGGCGAGGAGGATGCGCTCTCTATCGCACGGCGCCAGGCCGCCGCCGCCATGCACCGGGTGCTGCCGTCCGCGCATCAAATCAAGATCGAGCCGGTCCCCCCCGAAGAGGTGTGGCGCTTCACGGTCGCTCCCCGCCTCCTGACGACCCAGGCAGAGCACGAACCGCTCTGGACCTTCCTCGAGGCGCTCCCGCTTCCGGGAAAGGCCGGGCAGGAGGATGGGTTGAGGAGCCTCGCGGATCTCTTCGACATCGAAAAGCAGCTCCAGGGGCGCGACAACGAGGGCGCCGAGCTCCTGAAGACCTACCGCAAATTCCTGGCGGAGGAGCACGGCGAGGCCCCTGCGCCAGACGCAACCCAGGACACAGGGGCGGAGGCGGAAGAGACGGACGAACGAAAGGTGGCGATGAAGGCAGCTGGCGCCGCGGAGAGTGCCCAGAACGCGGAGGGCGCGTCCGTTCTGCCGGTGGATGTGGGCGGCACGTTCCTCTTCGACATCCAGCGGCAACTGAGCGACGCAAGGGGGCCCGTGAGTGAGGAGCTGGTGGAGGTCGTCGTGCGCCTGCAGTCTCAAATGGGAGCGCCCACGCCGCGTGCGCACCGCAAGAACCCCGTCTTCACCCATGCGGGCCGGCTCGCCCTCAATCTTTCGGCGCGCGGAGCACTGGACCTCTGGCAGGCCGCCCGACTTCGCGTCCAGCAGAAAGAGCAGCACGCCCACAAGCACAATGAGCAGCACTGCCTCTTCTGCTCGGAGCTGTCCATCAAGCTGGCGGCGACCATGCTCCGCTCCGCCATTGACGAGAGCGAGCTGCCAGCCTGGGCCACCGAGCAGTTGCACAACCGAATCCTTCGCTCCGATGACGAGGACCGCATCATCCTCGACCTCACCGGCAATCCCGTGCGCCGGAAGAAGGTCACCACGCTGTCCGACATGCTGGAGTGGTTCCCGGATTGGAACGATTTGGAGAAGCCTTCACCAGGAGGGACCGCCCAGGCGTCGGAGTCCGAAGCGCAATTGCTGCGCAGCGAGCTGCACCTGCGGTACCTGAAGGACGACATCCTCGAGCTGCACGACGCGGCCAGCCCCGGGCGCAATGTACCCCTGCCAGCGCAGGTCGCCGGCTGGTACATGGTGCTGCACGACCTGCTCGTGCTCTGCAACGATCGGCGAGTGCTCAACGGCGACGAAACGTCGCTGGGCACCACTCCCGCGATGGCAGTGACCTTGCACACGGCGAAGCTCCCGAGCCTTGGCGTGACCCGGCTTGGCTTCTGGTGGATTCCACCCAGGTGGGACACCTTTATCGACTTCTCCATCTTCGCCACACAGTGGAAGGCGTTCCTGTACCGCACCCGCTTTCTCTTCACTCCCGAGGAAGAAGACGTCTCCGACCGCCAGCGCTTTGCGGCCTTCCGCTTCGTGTTCGTGCTGGCCGCGTGGCTCGACAACATCCGGTCGGTGGCGGGAACCGGGCGAGGCGGGTGGAACTGGGAGGTGCGCAACAAGAAGGGCGAACAGCCTCTCGGCAGGGTGATGCCCCTCAGAGACGAGGCCCCAAAGGACAGGCCGTATGATTTCAGGGAGGAGGAGGTCACGAGCTATCTGGACTACGTCAAGGACGGACTCGACAAGCTCTACCGAGACTCCCGGGGCGCGGCCTCCTACGGCAGGCGTCGGATGGCGCTGACCTGGCTTGACCAGGACGTTCCCTTGATGCTGCACCCCGAGTTCCTCCCGCCGTTCTGCCTGGAGCACCTGCGCCTGCGAGAGAAGCTCGCCAGTACCGAGCTCTGGAAGAACCACTGGCGGAACAGCTGGCCCTTCATCGACAGCCTCCGCTCCATGTTGATTCGCGAGACGCTGCGCGATTCCCAGGATGTCCAGGCACTCGAGGCGGAGTTCAGTGGCGACACACAGGGACGCCTCGCCCTGCGCAGGTGGTGGTTGAAGGCGTGCACGGACTGGGAAGTGATGACGCGCGCGCACGCCGGCCTCGTCAGGGGAAAGCCATGAGGGCCGCCGGTTCCACGCCCGGCATCCCCCTGATGCCCCGGCGCGTCGTCGAGGCCTACGTGCGGGCGGAGGTCGCCAGCTTCCCCCTCGTCAGCATGACGGCCTTCGAGAGCGCGATGGTGCATCTCAACCCCAACCTGGACAAGGGCGAGCGCCAGCCCAACCGGACCCTGAAGTTGTGGCGGGAGTGCGAGCACACGCTGTCGGAACACGCGAGCGGCTGGTCCCTGGACCGGCTCGTGCTCGCGCGTGACTTCTTCTGGTTTGGCGACGAACCCGGACGCCGGCGGGTGTCCACGCAGCGGCACGTCTCCATGCGGCTGTACCTGACCAACCTGGCCCGTGGCTTCCTCAAGTCCCGCCCCGGCATCACCTGGCTCGAATGGCGCAGCGACGCCAACGCCTTCGATGCGTCCAGCCACTACCGCTGGCTCACCTTCGCGCTCCCGGAGGATCTGCTGCTGGCCGCCATTCCGGAGGAGCCGCCTCCTATCGAGGTGCGCCTGGAATCCCCTCCGTTGATGCAGTCCCTGGAGGACGCCGGGGTGGCGGAGATCCACCAGCACATCGGCGCGAGCATGGACTTCCCCCTCCTCTGGGCCTCGCTGCTGGCGAAGCTGGCGGACCCCATGCTCCAGGAGACAGCGGCGGAGAGCCCCGCCCTGCCAGTCAAGGACGGCAAGCTGCTGCTGCGCTGGTTGTTGGCCGCGGCCATCGCCCGCTGCGTGCTCGCCGAGTACATGCTCAGCCGTCACACCGGCTGCCGCTTCAAGACACTCCAAAAATTCCTGGATGCGCGGACCGGGTCTCGGGGCTGGCCCGGCAACCTGCTCTACATCCTGGCACGGACGCTCCAGGCCCTCGCTCGTGGCGATTCGGAGCAGCTCCCCAGGTTCCATGCCTTGCATGGCCTGTACATGGCACTCCACCCCGTGGGCAGCACCCTGCCCGATCAGCGGCCTCAGACGCTGCGGGAGGTGTGGCAGCTCTGCGATCCCATCGCCGTGCGACTGAATCTGGATGATCCCAACGGCGGGGAGCGGTGGCTGATGCGCCACGGCCTGAACTACCTTGATGCGCGTGAGAAGGAGCCTCGGGAGGACAGGGAGGACCTCCTCTTCCCACGGATCTTCTGGCAGGCACTGAGGGTGCGCTGCATCTACTACCGCACCGTGGTGCAGCGGCCCATGACGGCGGGACTGCAGTGGTTCGTTCGCTTCAACGACAGGCTGGGTTGGGCACGCGATCCGCTGCGGGACGTGCGCTCCGAGATGTCCTTCCAGGTGGCGGGCCGGGGTCGTCCCCTTCGCGCCCTGGAGGCACGCATCACGCCTCGGGACACGCCCTTCGAGCTGGCCAGGGACCTGCTGTCGCTCACCCATTCCTGGCGGCAGGTGATTGGACACTCCAGGGACCCCAGCCCCGGTCAGCATGAGCCCGAGTTCGGTGTCATCATCCACTTCGTCAAGGAGCGCGACCCGGACAACCGCTGGGCAAGCGGAGCGCCGCCCGCGGGCCACCGGCAGACGTTCGCCGAGCCCCACCCCCGCGAAGGAATCCGCATGGGGGGCCGCTACGCGGACTACTTCGACAAGCAGGTGGTGAAGGCCCGCGCGCTGGTGAAACTGCTGCGCGACGTGCCGTTGGTGCTATGGCTGCTGCGCGGCCTGGATGTGGCCTCCGTGGAACTCGGCGTGCCCACCTGGGTGCTGGTGCCCATCTACCACCACATCCACTGGGAGGCGAACGTGGCGGCGACAACGCCCGCGGCCATGCACCACGCCCAGCATCCGCCGCCCCTGCGGCTCACGGCCCACGTGGGCGAGGACTTCCGCCATCTCATGGAGGGCCTGCGCCGCATCTTCGAGTGTCTGCAGTACCTGATGGTCGCCTCCGGCAGTCGCCTGGGGCACGCCACGGCGCTGGGCATCGAGCCGCGGCTGTGGGCGGAGTCCACAGGGTCGGTGATGATGACAGCCGAGGAGCGACTGTGGGACCTCGTTTTCGAGTGGCGACTGTACAGCAGCTACCGCATTCCCCCTGACCTCCGAGCGGAGGCGCCCCCGGGACGACCCGAGCAGGTGGAGAACGCCATCCGCGAGCTGGCTGCCAACGTCTTTGGATGTCGCCACGACTATGAGCCCCCGGTGCTCGCCGAGACGCACCACGTGCTGCACCGGCTCATGTGCCATCCAGAGGCGCATGTGGCGGAAGGCACCCTGGACGGCTTCAACCACGCCGTGGACCGGCTCAACGACGAGGAGGTGCGCAACCTCCCGCTGGTGCGCCGGCTGTTGCGCGCCTACCGCGAGGATGAGCAGGTCTTCCAGCGCGGGCAGCAGCCGGTGGACATCACCCTGGACGACTCGGAACTGGCGGCCCTCTATGCGGTGCAGAACGCGCTGCGGCGCGCCGTGAGCATGCGGCAGGTGGTCGTGGAGGTGAACCCCTCCAGCAACCTGTTGATCGGGGACATGATGGATTTGCGCAACCACCCGATTCTGCGCCTCCACCCACCCGAGCCCCAGGGGAGCGTGCCACCGGTGCCCATCGCCGTGAGCTCCGACGACCCCATCGTCTTCAGCACGTGGCTGATGCACGAGTACGCGTTGATCTTCGAGGCAGCGCTGACGGCGGGCTACCCGGAGCGCTGCGTGACGGAGTGGCTGGACAAGATCCGGCGCACGGGCCTCGATGGTCGCTTCACCGTGGCCTGGCTGCCCCGGGCAAGCACGCTCGCGGAGGCGCTGGAGTGCAAGCTGAATGAGTACCTGCACAACTGGATACCCTCGGCCCGCCGCGTTCGCGGTGATTGCCAGTCCGCGTGACAAGGAAGCCAACGCCTTGCCCTGACGCGAATGACGAAGGCGCGGTGCCCGGGGCGCTCACACGCTCCGGACCCGCGCCTCCTTGTCGCCCGGTACCGGACCGGACCTACAGCTTCTTGCCCGCCGCGAGCATCGCCTCACCCACGTGCTGACGGATCTCCGCCACGCGCGCCTCCCAGCTCTCGTGGAAGATCTTCTCCGCGCGCTCCCGGTTCGGGCCCGGGTTGTCCGCCAGCGCCGCGTTGACCTGCTTCACGTAGTCCTCGGGCGTGGTCGCGATGCGGCACAGGCCCACCTTGCGGACCTCCGGCAGATCCGACGACACCACCGGCAGGCCGGACGCCAGGTACTCGCGCACCTTCAGCGGGTTGGAGTTCAGCGTCAGCTCGTTGATGACGAACGGGTTGAGCGCCACGTCGAACGCCTTGTTGTAGCCCGGCAGGTCCGCGTACGGCTTGCGCCCCAGCATGTGGATGTTGGGCACCGCGCGCAGGCGGCTGTCATCGCAGTCCGGCGTCGTCTTGCCCACGATGACCACCGAGCCCTCCGGGTGCGCCTTCGCGCACGCGATGATGGCGTCCTGATCAATCCAGTCCGCCACCAGCCCGAAGAAGCCGATGATGGGCTTGGGCAGCTTCGCGATGTCCTCCGGAATCTTCGTGGCCGGGTCGCACGCCTTCACGAAGTGCGCGTGGTCCGTGCCGTGGCGCACCAGCACCGTGCGAGGGTTCACGCGCTTCTTGTTCTCATACAGGCGCTCCGCGGACGTGATGCACATGTCCGCGCGGCGCAAGAGGCGCTCCTCCAGCTCCGCGATGTGCTTGCCGTTCGTGTCGCTGAACGCGGAGAACTCGTCCACGCAGTGGTACACGACGAAGTCCTCGCCCAGCGTGCCGGACACCGGCGCGGACGCGGGCAGGAAGCTCCAGGAGATGGGGCGCTCGAACTTCAACTGCTTCATCGCGCGCAACACCTGGAGCCGCAGCAGGTGGCGGTTCGCCTGGCGCACCGTCTCCGAGCCGTAGAACGGAATCGCCAGCGGCGCCAGCACGTGGAGGTTGGGCTCCACTTCCTTGATGCCCTGGGTGAACGTCTTCAGCTTCTTGATGATCCGCTGCGCGTCGTGCGCGTTCGCCTTGGGCGCGCGGTTGCCGATGCTGTTCACCCACAGCACTCGGTTGTCCCGCGAGAGGATCCGCATGATGTGGACCTTCGACAGCGGATCCCCGTCCCAGTCGTTGGAGAACACCACCAGGTCCCGCCCACGAAGGGCCCGCTTCGACAGGTCCATCTCTTCACTGCGCCGCATCGTCTTCTCCTGAAGTCAAAAGTTCCGTGCTGAAAGCCCTGAAGCGCGCCCTCTCACTCGAAGGCGCCCCAACCCGTCCCCACTCCGTCACGCCGCGTTCACGGTTCCTGCACCTGCCATGCCGGACGGCAGCAACTCCGCGTACATGTCCAGCATCACCGGCCCCGCATCCGGAGCCGTCACCTTCGCCGGGCCCGCCGCCAGCGCGTCGCGCACCGCCTGCGCCAGCGCCCGCTCATCCCCGGCCTTGAACAACCGCGTGCCCTCCGGCCGAGCGCACACGTCGCTGGCCACGCACGGCACGCCCAGCGCCAGCGCCTCGCGCACGGAGATGGAGTCCCCGTCGTGCGTCGTGGGCCGGATGAAGACATCGCTCTGGGACAGGAGCCCCAGCGCCTTCGCGTGCTCCAGCTCGCCCAGGTCCTCCAGCAGCCCCGCCACGCCCAGCTCGCGCGCGTCGCGGATGAACTCCTCGGAGCGCGTGCCCGGGCCGAACAGCGCCAGGCCCACGCCCGGGTGCTCTTCCGCCACGAGCTTCAGCGCGCGGAACATCTGCTTGCGCCCGTACACGGGCGAAGGGTGGTGCGCCATCGCGAGCAGCGGACGTCGCCGGGCCCGCGCGGCCTCCACCTCCGGCGTCACCGGACCGGGCCGCACCTGCGAACCGCAGAAGGCCGGATGCACCACGACCTTCTCCTCCGGCACACCGCACGCGACCACCGCGTCGCGCACCGCCGGGGACACCGCCACCACCCGCGCGTAGCCCGCCAGCGCCGAGCGCGCGAACACGCGCCGGGCCTGGGACTCCGCCAGGTAGTCCGGAATCAGCCCCGAGTGCAGAGTGATGACACGCGGCGAGCGCGGCCCGGGCATGGTGCCCACCAGCGCCGCCAGCACCCACGCCTTCGGGTTGTTGCCGCTGGTGTGCAGGTGGACCGTCCAGCCCGCGGAGGTGAATCCCGCGAGCCGAAGGCCGAAGGCGGCGGCGCCGTGAACGGGGAGGACGTCCGGAGCCGGCCGGCCACCCTTCCCGATATCGAGCACCTTCGCCTCGACCCCGCGGTCGCGCAGAAATTGATGGAGTTGACGGACGTGGATGGCCACGCCCCCGTACGGCGGCGGGTAGTCCCCGACGAGCAGCACGCGCATGAAGGAAGCCCCTTCTTCAACGAAGCGAAGTGCCTAGCGCGCGGAAACCTGCGCGGAGGGGCGTGGGACCTGGGTGAGCTTCGGCGGCGTCCGCGTGGGCAACAGGCCCATCTCACGCTGGTACGTGGTGAGCGGATCCGCGTCCTGGCGGATGACCTTCGCGGGCACGCCCGCGACCACCGCGCCCGAAGGCACGTCCTTCACCACCACCGCGTTGGCGCCAATCACCGCGAAGTCGCCCACGTGGATGTTGCCCAGCACCTTGGCGCCCGCGCCGATGCGCACGTAGTCGCCAATCACCGGCGCGCCCTCCAGCCCGGAGCGTCCGCCAATCGTGACCTGTTGAGAGATGAGGACGTGACGGCCCACCTTCGCCGCCTTGTGGATGACCACGCCGATGCCGCCGTAGCCCAGCTGCGTCCCCTCGCCCAGCTCCGCGTCCTCGGGGATGTAGGAGCTGTGCAGGTAGTAGATGGCCTTGCGCAGAACGGCGGGCAGCAACGGCACCCCCCGCTTCTTCAGCCCATGCGCCATCCGGTACAACGTCATCGCGTCGAATCCCATCACGCCTCTCCTCGCCCTCACCCGAACTCCGTGACGCCTGGAAGGTAGGTACCCACGCGTAGGGAGGGAAGTGCCCCCCACGCGTGCACTACCCGACGGTGAATCAGCCCGCCCGGCGGGGACGGAGGGACTGCAATGCGCTCCACGGGCGAACGCCTTGCGCATACAGGCCCCCCACGTACCCCACCACGAAGAGCAGCCCCGCCACCACCAGCGGCAGCACCCGCCACAGGAAGCCCGTGGGCAGGTTCACCCACGTGTCATGCACGCCGGAGCGCAGCAGGAAGATGCTCCCGCCCGCCGCGAACGCCGCCAGCGACGCCTGCGCCAGCTCCCGCCACGGGATGACGTCCTTGAGCCCCAGCTTCCGCTCGGGCGTGGACAGCGCGCGGGGCACGCGGATGAGCAGCATGCCCTTGCCCACCATCTCCGCCAGCGCCCAGGACGCGATGCCGCCCATCATCCCGAAGTGCTTCACGCCCACCCAGAGCAGCGGCACCGTCACCACCGCCTTCACCAGGTACGACGTGAAGATGGCCCGCGTCTGTCCCCGGGCCCGGAGCGTCCCGTCCATGGGCAGGATCGACAGCACCACGCCCAGCACGCTCACCCGGAAGATGGGGACCGCGGGCAGGAACTTCTGGCCGAACATGGCCCCCACGAACTCCGGCGCCGCCGCGAAGAGGAACGCCGCGAACGGCAGGAACACGTACGCCAGCTTGCCGGCCGCCTCCCGGAAGGCCTCCACGCCCTCCTCCAGCCGGCCCTCGCGCTCCAGCTCGCCCAGGCGCACCATCAGCACCTCGCTGGTGGGCGTGTAGAGCAGGTCCACCACCGGCAGCTGGAAGCAGCCCACCCGGTAGAGCGCGTACACCGCCGGGGCCACCACGCCCGCCACCGCGTACATGTGCGCGTTCTGCTGGGGGATGGCCAGGCACATCGCCGCGCCGAAGGGCGCCGCGTACACCAGCTGCTCCTTGAACAGCTTCCAGTCCACCAGCGGCCCGGTGGACCCGCGCAGGGACACCAACCACGCGGCCACGTAGCGCAGGCCCGCGAAGCAGGCCACGGCGATCATCATCCCGTGCAGGGAGAAGCCCAACAGCGGCGGCAGCACCATCACGCCGGAACGCACCGCGTCCGACGCCAGGTACACCACCGCGGACGCCTTCGTCTTCCCCTGGCTGGTGAGCGAAATCTCCAGCGGGAAGCTGCCCAGGAAGAACGCCGTGTAGAGCGCCAGCGCCGCGCGGTGCTCCATCAGCGCCGGGTTGTTGAAGTAGGCCGCCACGTGGCCCAGGAAGGCCCACACCAGCCCCGCCGCCACGACGCCCGCGCCCGTCACGAAGAGCAGCGCGTGCCCCAGGTAGGGCCGCTTCGCCTCCGCGCGGGGCAGGAAGTAGTAGAGGCTCTGCGCCACGCCGAACGGCAGCACGTACGACAGCGTCGTGGCGATGAGGAACAGCTGGTAGTAGGTGCCGTACTCGTCCAGGTGAAGCACCCGGGCGAGCACGAGCGGAATGGACAGCGTCAGCCCGGCGGTGAACAACCGGGCCAACACCAACGGGCCGGCCCGCCCCAGGAACGACGGGGTCGGGGCCGGCTTGGGTGACGCACTCACTGGAGCTCCTCCGGCTGCGCCGCCTCCGGGGCAAGGGCCACGTTCGGCGCATCCACGACCTGCGCACCCGTCACCGCCACCGCAACCCGCGAGTCCGTCGCGTTCACCGGCGTTGTCACGTCCACGACTTCCACCGGCGTCGCCTTCGCGAGCGTCGCGTCCAGCTCCTGGACGAGCACGTTGGTGTTGTTCATCGGGGCCAGGATGTGCGGCCGGTGACCCAGCACCGGGTGGCTCATGCCCAGCACGCCGAAGCAGTCATCGAACTGGCACACCGTGAGCGCCGACGAGTAGTCCCCCATCATCCCCAGGCTGAAGTTCTCCCACATCACCTTGCGCTTGAGGGCGAACGGGTCGCCGCCCACGCGGTTGGGCAGGTCCTCCGTGGTGACGCCGGAGCGGAACCCGTTCTGGTTGAGCACGCGGATCATCTCATCCGAGTACCAGCCGTTGCAGTACGCGAAGTCCTTCACCTGGACGCCGACCTCGCGCTCGATGGTCTGCTTGGACTCCAGGATCTCCTTCTCCACCACCTCCGTGGGCTCCAGCGTCAGCACCGTGTGGCCCAGCGTGTGCGCGCCGAACTCGAAGCCGTCGCGCGCCATCTGGCGCACCTCGTCCCAGTTCATGACGTCGCCCTGCTCCGGCACCAGGTCCGCGCCGCCGCCCAGCTGCTGCTCCAGCGAGTCGATGATGTCGGTGAGCACGCGCGTCGGGTGCTCGCCGATGAAGTCGTCCAGCGCCGCGGACGTCGTCTTCTGCCCGGTGAGGATGGGCCCCAGCAGCGCCACCGACGGGCTGGGCATGGTGTCGTAGTCCGGACGGAAGCGGCGCTCCTGCACGCGGCGCAGCAGGTGGAACAGCCGGTCGTGGTTGAAGCGCTTGTCCGTGTTGATGAACGCGGTGGGCAGGTAGGTGATGGCTGGCACGCCCATCTGCTTCAGCACCGGGTACGCGTACCGGTACACGTCGCGGTAGCCGTCGTCGAACGTCACCACGAACAGGTCCTTCTTCGCGGTGCGGCGGCCCGCCATCACGTCCACCGCGTCGCCAATGCTCGCCAGCTCGAAGCCCGCCGCGTGCGCCTGCTCCAGGTGACGGCGGAACGTCTCCTGGGAGATGAGCAGCCCCGGGATGGAGCGCTGCAGCTCCCCGGTGAAGTCGCTCACCACGCGGTGGTAGCTCACGATGAGGATGCGCCGGCCCCCAGACTGCGAACGGCGGTACGCCGCCATCGCCTTGCGCGCCCCGCTGTAGTGGAGGAACCCCGCCGCCGCCGCCTTCGCCGCCCGCCGCAACACCCTGCCTGCCATCACGCCTCCCTCGCGGCTTTCGCCGTCTGCCCGCTCCCCCCAATGGACCGGGCCCCGCGCCGCCTGTTTGCATGCTGGATGCCAGGGCAGGAAGATGGTGGAAATCCCCCGTAACCCCAGGAAACCCCGTGCCCCCGAGGGCAGGAACGCCCCTCTGGAGGTCGTACCTGGGTGTACCAGGGCAGTCGCGCGCCCACCCGTGGCGAAAACCTTTCAGTCCCCCGGCGAAAGCGGCGGAAGAAGCAGGCGTAAAAACTTCTTGTCCTCCGGCGGGCGACCCCAGGGGTTTCACTGGTGAACAACGGGGTTTAAGGCTACGAAACGGCCCGCCGATGCCCCCTCTCCCCTCTGGATCAGCGCCCGCGCTCGCCCTCCATGACGTGAGCAAGCGCTATGGACGACGGTGGGCGCTGGCGCGGCTCACCTACGCGCTGCCCGCCGGCCGTTCGCTGCTGCTCACCGGTCACAATGGCTCCGGGAAGACGACGCTCCTGCGCCTCGTCGCCACCGCGCTCGGTCCCACCGCGGGCCGCGTGGAGGTGCTGGGCCGGGACGCCGTGAAGGACCGTGAAGCCGTGCGCCACGACGTGGCGCTCCTGTCCCACGCCAGCTTCCTCTATGAGGACCTCACCGCGCAGCAGAACCTGATGGTGCTGGGGCGCCTCTTGGGCGTGGACGCGCCGCGGGACGTCGCGGACGCGCTGCTCAACCGGGTGGGCCTCACCCGCCGCACGGACAGCCCGGTGCGAGGCTTCAGCGCGGGCATGCGCAAGCGCCTGGCCATCGCGCGGCTCCTGATGAAGGCCCCCGCCCTGGCGCTCCTGGACGAGCCCTTCGGTGAGCTGGACCCGGCGGGCATCCAGGACATGGAGGGCGTCATCGCGGAATTGAAGGCGGGCGGAACCACGGTGGTGCTGGCCACGCACCTCATCGAACAGGGCCTGAGCCTGTGCGAGGAACGGCTGCACCTGCAGGACGGCCGGGCGGTGGCGGCATGAGCCCCCCGAACACGAAGCGCCGCCCGGGCCTGCTGACGACGACGCTCGTCCTCATGCGCAAGGACCTGCTCATCGAATGGCGCACCCGCGCGCGGCTCAACGCGCTGGTGTTCTTCGCCATGGCCACGCTGCTGCTCTTCTCCTTCGCGCTGGGCCCGGACACGAAGCTCCTGGAGCGCAACGCGGGCGGCTACCTGTGGCTGGCCATCCTCTTCGCCAGCGTGCTGTCCCTGGGCGAGTCCTTCCGCGTGGAGACGGAGAACGCCTGCCTGGACGGCGTGCGGCTGGCCCCGGCGGACGCTCGCGCCATCTTCCTGTCCAAGGCGCTGGGCAACGCCCTGCTGCTCCTGGCGCTGGCGGTGGTGCTGGTGCCGGTGATGGTGGCCCTGTATGGCGTGCGCATCGTCACCGGGTTCGGTGACCTGGCGGGCATCCTGGTCCTGGGCAGCCTGGCGCTCAGCGCCCCAGGGACCGTGTACGCGGCCATCTCCAGCAATGCCCGGGCCCGGGATGTGCTGCTTCCTCTGCTATTGTTCCCGCTCGTCATCCCAGCCCTCCTCTCCGCCGCCAAGGGCACCACGCTCGTACTCCAGGGTGACCCGATGCAGCAGCTGGGCTCATGGCAGGGGCTTCTGCTGGGGTTCAATCTGATTTACTGGGGCGTGGGCTTCGTGCTGTTTCCCCGGGTCATCGAGGACTGAAGGATGAACAAGTTCGTCAAGTTTGGCCTGCCGGCGGTGACGCTGGCGCTGCTGGGCGCGGGCTGGTGGCTGGGCCTCGCGTGGGCGCCGCCGGACCGGGAGATGGGCGAAGTACAGCGCATCATGTACGTCCACGTGCCGCTCCAGTGGATGGCCATGATGGCCATGTTCATCAACTTCGTGGCCGCGGTGACGTACCTGCTGCGTCAGTCGTGGAAGACGGACGCGATGGCGGAGGCCTCCGCGGAGGTCGGCCTGCTCTTCGGCACGCTGGGCATGATTACGGGCTCCATCTGGGGCCGCCCCACCTGGGGCGTGTACTGGTCCTGGGACCCGCGCCTGACGTCGGAGGCCATCCTGCTGGTGTCCTACACGGGCTACCTGGTGCTGCGGCGCTTCGTGGAGGACCCGGAGAAGCGCGCGGTGTGGAGCGCGGTGGTGGCCATCATCGGGGCCATCAACCTGCCCATCGTGTGGTTCTCCGTGCGCTGGTGGCGCAGCCTCCACCAGGTGCAGTCCAGCCCCAAGACGGTGGACCCGCAGATGGTGCTGCCCCTGCGCGTGTCGGCGTTCGGCATGCTGGCGCTGCTCATCGTCTTCATGGTGCACCGCTACCGCTCCGCGCTCGCGGAGCGGCAGGCGGAGGTGGCGCTGCCGGACGCGCTGCCCTCGGATGACCCCGCGCAGCGCGCGACCCATTCCTCGAAGGTGGCCTGAACATGACCTCGCTGACGTCGCTGATGCTGCTGGCCCAGGTGGGCAGTGGCCGCCTCCAGGGTGGCTGGGGCTATGTGTGGGCCTGCTACGGCATCACCGTGGCCGCCTTCGTGCTCTACTCGGTGTCCCTCTGGGCGCGCCGTCCCCGCGCCGCTGCCGATTCGAAGGAGTGAGCCCATGACGCCCGTCAACCGCAACCGCCTCATCGCGCTGGGAGCCCTGCTCTTCGCCGGCGCCGGCCTTGGCTTCATCGCCTTTGGCAACATCGGGGACAACCTCGTCTACTACTGGAGCCCGTCGGAGCTGCTCTCCAACGGGGACAAGGCCTACACGGCCACCATCCGCCTGGGCGGCGTGGTGCAGCCGGGCAGCATCCAGTGGAATGAAGGCCACACCACGCTGGACTTCCGCGTGGCGGACGGCCCGGACGCGGACGCGAAGAGCGTGCACGTGCGCTCGCTGGAGACGCCCCCGCAGATGTTCCGCGAGAAGATCGGCGTCGTGGTGGAGGGCACCTACGACAAGTCCGGCGTCTTCACGTCCAACCGGCTGATGGTGAACCACTCCAACGAGTACCGCGCGCCCAAGGAAGGCGAGGAGCCGCGCAAGTGGCAGGACACGCTGGCTGAAGGCGCCACCACCGCGACCGCGACGCCGCCGGGGGCGCCGTGAACGGAATGCTGGGCTATGGGCTGGTCCTCGCGGGCCTGGCCTTCGCCGCCTTCGGCGCCATCCTGGGACTGGTGGGCGGCATGCGCCGCAACGACGCCAGCTACCCCTGGGTGCTGCGCGCGGTGTGGGGCTTCGCCGCGTGCATGATCGGCAGCAACCTGGTGATGGTGGAAGCGCTCATCAACCACGACTTCAGCGTGAAGTACGTGGCCCAGGTGGGCAGCCGCGCGACGCCGCTCATCTACACCATCGTGTCGCTGTGGAGCGCGCTGGAAGGCTCCATCCTCTTCTGGGGCCTCATCATGGGCGTGTACCTGGCGGCGTTCGCCTGGGTGCACCGCAAGGAGCACGCGCGCTACATGCAGCTGGCGCTGGGCACCATGCTGGCCGTGGGCGTCTTCTTCGCCTTCCTCATCGCGGGCCCCGCCAACCCCTGGGGCGCCGTGTCGCCGGTGCCGGCGGACGGTCCGGGCCCCAACCCGCTGCTGCAGAACCACTTCCTGATGATCATCCACCCGCCCATGCTCTACGCGGGCTACGTGGGCATGACGGTGCCGTTCGGCGTCGCCGTGGCGGGCCTCTTGCGCGGGGAGATTGGTGAAGCGTGGATGGCGCCCCTGCGGCGCTGGACGCTCATCGCGTGGATGTTCCTCACGCTGGGCATCGTGCTGGGCTCGTGGTGGGCGTACGCCGTGCTGGGCTGGGGCGGCTACTGGGCGTGGGATCCGGTGGAGAACGCGTCGTTCCTGCCGTGGCTGACCGCGACGGCGTTCATGCACTCCACCATGGTGCAGGAGCGCAAGCGGATGCTGAAGCTGTGGACGCTGAGCCTCGCGCTGGCGTCGTTCGTGCTCACCATCCTGGGCACGTTCATGACCCGCTCCGGCATCTTCAACTCGGTGCACTCGTTCACCCAGTCGGACATCGGGCCCACGTTCCTCGTCTTCATCGCCGTCCTGCTGGTGGTGTGCATTGGCCTCTTGGCCACGCGCGGCCACCTGCTGGCGCCGGAGGGCCGGCTCTCGTCGCTGATGTCGCGCGAGGCGAGCATCCTGGTGAACAACCTGGTGTTCGTGGCCATCACCTTCACGGTGCTGCTGGGCACGCTCTACCCGCTGGTGTCGGAGGCCGTGCGCGGCATCCGCGTGAGCGTGGGTGAGCCGTACTTCAACAAGATGGCGGTGCCGGGCGGCATCGCGGTGCTCTTCCTCATGGGTGTGGGCCCGGTGCTGCCGTGGGGCACGCCGGACAAGGCCACGCTGCGCCGGCAGTTCCTCATCCCCGCGGCGGTGGGCGTGGCCATCACCATCGCCTGCTACGCGGCGGGGCTGCGCGGTGTGTACCCGCTGCTCACGTTCGGCCTGGCGGGCTTCGTCACCCTCATCACCCTGCGCGAGCTGGTGGTGCCGGTGCGCGTGCGCATGACCGAGCGCAAGGAAGGCTTCGTCACGGCGCTGACCACCGCGACGAGCAAGTCGCGCCGGCGCTTCGGCGGCTACGTGGTGCACCTGGGCATCGTGCTCATCATCGTCGCCGTGGCGGCCTCCAGCGCGTACGTGAAGCACACGTCCGGCACGCTGAAGAAGGACGGCACGATGATGCTGGACGGCTACCAGCTGAAGTACCTGGGCCTGTCCAGTGGCGAGGAGCCGCACCGCACCTACGTCGCCGCGCGCCTGGAGGTGACGGCGCCCAACGGCGACGTGACGGAGGTGCGCCCGCGCATGAACTACTACGAGCGGAGCACGGACCCCGTGGGCACGCCCGCGGTGCGTGAGTCGCCGAAGGAGGACCTGTACATCTCGCTGATGGCCTTCAGCGAGACGACGGGCACGGCGAGCTTCAACGTCTGGGTGTTCCCGCTGGTGGGATGGATCTGGTACAGCCTGCCGCTCCTGATGCTGGGCACGCTCATCGCCGTATGGCCTGCGCGCCGGGCGGCGGTGCTTCGCGCGGACGCGCCGACGGTGGGCGCGTCGCCTCCCCTGCCGGGCACGGACGCCGAGCGGGGTGCGGCGTGAAGCGCTGGCGGCTTCCCCTGGTGTTCGCCGCGGTGGGGGCGGCGCTGCTCTTCGTCCTCTTCCAGGGCTTCGGGCGGGATCCGCACGAGGTGCCCTTCATGCTGAAGGGCGCGGCCGCTCCGGCCTTCACGCTCAAGCCGCTGGACGGCGGCGACGCCGTGACGATGGCGGACCTGAAGGGCCGCCCGGTGGTCATCAACTTCTGGGCGTCGTGGTGCGGGCCCTGCAAGTACGAGCACCCGGTGCTCGAGTGGGGCGCGCGCGAGCTGGGCGCCCAGGCCGTGTTCATGGGCGTCGTCTTCGAGGACACGGAGCCCAACGCGCGCGACTTCCTGCGCCGCATGGGCGCGAGCTTCCCGCAGCTGATGGATGAACGCTCGCGCATGGCAGTGGACTACGGCGTCGCGGGCGTGCCGGAGACGTACTTCATCGACGCGCAGGGCATCATCCGCGGCAAGCACGTGGGCCCCATCGACCCGAAGACGCTGGCCACCCGGGTGCAGGAGCTGACCCAGCCCGCGGCCCGTCCGACGGCGGAAACCTCGCGCCGGGACTGAGTCAACTCCGCCCGCTTGGAAGGCAGGCACCCGTGAGCCCGAGAGGGCGTCCCGGGGCCGCCTCGCGGGGGCCCTGGAATCCGTAGTAAGTCCCTGCTGTCGGCGTCGTTCGCGAGGGCTTCCCCCGGCCCCTGCTCCAGCGAGGTGGGCTCCCCATGCAGTGCCCCGAGTGCGGTGAAAGCGCGGCGGACGTCCGCCTGATGTACTGCGAGAACTGCGGCGCGAAGATGCCCGCGCGTCCCGCGCCCCCGCCCCGTGCCAGCAGCGCCAGGAGCAACCGCCCCAGCCGTCCCATGTCCGAGCCGGCCTACGCGGCGGAGATCCTGGACGAGGAGGAGGAGGCCCGGCGACAGGGCAGCGGCGCTCCGCCCCCGCGCGGCTCCAAGGCACAGCCTCCGCCGGAGGACGCCTACGAGGACGAGGATCCGTACACGGGCCCCCGCTGGCTGAAGGACGTGCCGGGCCACTCACAGAGCGTGTTGGGCGTGGGGCTGGTGGCGTTCTCGCTGGTGCTGTCCATCCTGCCCTTCTTCCCCAGCGTGGGCGTGCTGGGGGCCTTGCTGTCGCTGGTGGGCAGCGTGGCGCTCGTCGCGAGGGAGCTGCGCCGCGACGGCAACGCGCCCGGCTGGGTGGACTCCGTGCCGCTGGTGCTGATGCGGCCGGAAATCCCCGCCGCGTTCACGCTGCTGCTGGTGGCGCTGTCGGTGCGGCTGCTCTCCGGCTTCAACCTGCTCTTCCCCATCTGGGCGGCGGGGACGGCGCTCATCGCCGTGGAGCAGTACCGGCTGGTCATCGCGGAGCCGGACGGCGTGGCGCGCCACTTCGACCTGCGCTCGCTCCTGGGCTTCCCCCGGGTGCTGGCGCTGGCGGGCGTGGCGGTGTGCGTGGTGGCGCTCTTCCTGCCGTGGGGCAAGGTGATGGCGGACGGCTCGCCCGTGCCGGACAACGCGCCGGTGCCGGGCAGCGTGCGTGGCGTGCCGTCCGAGCTGCGCGTGATTCCCACGACGCGGCCCTCGGACGACTCGCTCTACAGCGCGGGGGCCGGCGTCGCGTCGCGCTCGGGTTGGGACCTGCCGGTGTCGGAGCTGCCGCTGCTGGTGCTCCTGTCGGTGCTCGTGCTCGCGGCGCTGCGGCCGGACGTGGAGCGCCCGGCCCTCCTCAAGTGGGCGCCGGTGGGCGCGGTGAGCGTGAGCCTGCTCTGGGCGCTCGTGGGGGTGAAGCTCGCGGTGGGCCCCATCGCGTTCCTCCTGGGCCTGGGGGCGGTGGGCTTCCATGCCGTGCGCCAGGCGCTGGGCCGCGACGAGCCGGCCGAGTTCCTGCCGCCAGAGGACGACCCCTACGACCCGGACCAGGACCTGGAGACCGAGCCCGACTCGGGCTATCGGGGCTAGGCTGCCGGCTTCAGTCGGAAGGGCTGCCCGGGCGGCGGGCGTGCGGCCCAGGATTCCGTGTGCAATACCCGTCAGGGGGCGGTAGTTAGGGACGGCCCCCGCTGGAGCCCCCGATGAATGCCGTCCTCGTCTCGTTGACCCTCGCCCTGAGCCTTGCCACGGGGCAGTTCGCGCCGCAGCAGGCCGCGAGTGATCCGCTCGCGCCGGCCCAGGAGGCGCGGGTGCAGCAGCTGGCGAAGAAGCTGCGCTGCGCGGTGTGCCAGGGCCTGTCGGTCGCGGACAGCCCGTCGTCCATGGCGCGCGCGCAGCTGGACAAGGTGCGCGAGCTGGTCTCCGACGGAAAGACGGACACCGAAATCGTCGACTACTTCGTGGCGCGCTACGGCGAGTGGGTGCTGCTGGAGCCGCGCGCGGAGGGCTTCAACTGGTTCGTGTGGCTGGGGCCCGTCGCGCTGGTGCTGGGCGGCCTCTTCGTCATCCTGAAGCAGCGTCAGCCATTGCCCGAGGGCGCCGCGCCCGCGGAAGCCGCGCCGGTCCCCTCCCCTTCCACGCCCGCGCCGTCCACGGACGATGCGGACCCCTACCTCCAGGCCGTGCGCCGGGAGCTGGAGCGCTAAGCCATGCAGCCCGAGCCCACCAACTGGTTGCCCGGAATCATCGTCCTGTCGGTCGCCTTCGTGCTGGCGGCCGTGTGGCTCCTCTACATGAAGATGAAGACGGGGAGCGCGCTGCCGCAGGACACCACGACGAAGGCGGACGGCACGGCGGACGACCTGGCGCAGCGGGCGCAGTCGCTCATCGAGCAGCTGCGCACGCTGGAGGCGGAGAAGCACCACTTCACCGCGGAGCACTACACGGCGGAGAAGGCGCGGCTGGAGAAGGAAGCGGCCGCGGCGCTGCGCGCGAAGGACGAGCACCAGAAGCGGCAGGCGGCGGGAGTGAAGGCGCCCGCGCGCAACGTGCCGGCGCCCACGGGTTGGGCTTCGCGCAACCCGCAGATGGTGGGCGCGATGTGGGGGGCGGGCGTGGTGGTCTTCTTCGGAGGGCTGGGCTACCTGCTCGTCTCCGAGCAGAAGCCGCGTGAGGAGGGCCAGATGGGCACGGGCGCGACGCCGCCGGGCATGGCCCAGCAGCAGATGCAGCAGATGCCCGAGATGAACGACGAGCTGGAGCAGGCGCGCCAGCGGCTGGCGTCGAACCCGGGCGACGTGGAGGCCGCGTCGATGCTGAGCCACGAGCTCATCCGTCAGCAGCAGTTCGACGAAGCGCTGAAGGTGACGCTGAAGGGCCTGGCGGTGGATCCGTTCAACGTGGAGCTGCGGGTGCACCGGGGCGTGCTGCGCGCGGCGTCGCAGGGCGACCTGCAGGGCGCGGAGCAGGAGCTGACGGAGCTGGTGGACACGTGGCCGGACGCGCAGGAGGCGCTCATCTTCCTGGGCAGCCTGTCGCTGCGCCGCGGCGACAAGGCCGGCGCGCTGGAGCACTTCGAACGCTTCACGGTGGAAGTGCCCAAGAACATGCAGCCCCCGCAGCTGGCCCCCGCCATCGCCCAGCTGCGCGCGGAAGCGGGCCAGCAGTAGCCGTCCGCACGGAAGGGGCCGGAGCGCCCCCCGGGCGCCAGCTCACCCGGCTGTCTCAGGATGCATGAGATAGGCTTTGGGGAGAAACGAAGCGGGGGTGCGCCGGACGCGAGCCCGGGAGACATACCCGGCGGCGTCCTCGCACCAGTCCACGTGACGGCGCACGGCGCTGGAGAGCTCGAAGGCTTCGCAGGCCCGCTGGCGTGCGGCAGCACCGAGCTGATACCTCGATACCGGGTCGTCCAGCAGGCATTCGAGCGCGGCGGCGAAGCCGGCCTCGTCTCCGGGCTCCACCAGCAGACCGGTCCTGCCGTGATGAATGAGCTCGGGGATGCCGCCGACCCGTGAGGCCACCACGGCGCAGCCGCAGGCCATGGCTTCCGCGACGGTGAGACCGAAGGCCTCCACCAGCGAGGGCTGGATGCAGATGTCCGACGTTCCGAGCAGGTCCTGGACGTCGCTGCGCAGCCCCAGGAACTCCGTCTGGTGCTGGAGGCCGAGCTGTACCGCGAGCACACGAAGGGACTGCTGCGCCGGACCATCTCCGACGACGCGCAGGCGCCCCCGGGGCGAGCGCAGGCGTCCGAGCGCCCCCAAGAGGTGGTGCACGCCCTTGCTCTCCACGAGGTTGGCGATGGTGATGAGCTCCACCTTCCCCTCGGGCCGCGAGCGCGCGCGGGGATGGAAGCGCCGGGTGTCCACGCCATTGAAAATGGTGCGGGAGCGGTGGGGATGGAGCCCGAAGCGCCGGCCCTCCTTGACGCGCACGTGCTCGGAGACACCAGCCAGGCTGTGCACGCGGACCATGGTGGCCTGGTTCACCACCCAGCGCAGGCTCCGGCGCACCACGTTCTCGGCCTTGTCGATGAGGTCCGAGTGGGCCGTGTACAACACCTGGGAGGGCCACGCCGCGTAGGCCGCCATCGCGATGCTGCTGCGCGGGGCCAGGAAGTTGAGGTGGATGACGTCATGACCCGCCAGACGCCGCGTCATGCTGACCAGCCCTGAGCGCTCGAACTCCCCCAGGTCATCCACCCGCGCGCCACTCGCCTTCAGCTCCGTGACGAAGGACGGAAGCATGGGCTGGTGAAGCCAGACATCCACCTGGTGACCGCGCCGCGCGGCCTCCCAGCAGAAAGCGTGAATCCAGTCCTCCAACGAGCCCTGCTTGCGTGGAGCCATGCTTATCAGCAGCGCGATGCGAAGCCCCTTCATACGCCCTCCCCCTCGCACCCGTCCTTCCGGACGGAATGCGCGCGCGAGGCCCCGGTCCGAGGCCTCGCTCCCCCTGCTCGCTCACCGTCAGCGAACAGCCCACTCCCCATTCCCTGAGATGAGTTCAGGACCGGCGCTTCGCAAGTTCCACGGATGAAGGCTGCGCATCAGCAGCCGGACTCCACCGCGCCAATGTCCGGCCCCGCACCACAAGTTGCCTCGAAGTCCAGGTGCTCGCCGCGGTCGACGGCGGCGGGCCCGGGCGACAGGGTATCCGGGTCGACCAGGGCCGCATCCTCACGCGAGTTGCCATCCTGGCCCTGCGCCTGCCATTGAGAGAGATTGAGGGCCGCGCCCGCCTTGAGGAAGGTGGCTCCGGGCTGGTAGAGATTGTTGCCCGTCGTCAGCCCGGGCGACTGGCTCCCCACCTGCATCGCCTGGGCCGCGTCGATGATGTTGTTCTTCACCACCATGTTCTCGGTGGGCCCGCCATCGCCGCTGCCCATGATGATCGCCGGACCCTGCAACCGGGTGAAGGTGTTGTTCACCACCTGGGTCCCGGTGGAGACCGCCATCTGCAAGCCCCCGCCTGTCATGCCGCCCTCGGTGATCATGTCCCGGATGCGATTGCGGCGGATGACGATGCCCGAGGGGTACGGGCCGAAGCGGTTGCCACCCACGCCGATGGCCAGACCCGCGTCATAGAAGTCATTCTCCTCGATGAGGACGTCCCGGGCCGACAGGTGCACCACCATGGCGCCATTGCCTCCGAGCGTCGGATGGCGGCGGGCCTTGTGCATCTTGTTGTGGCGGACGGTGACGTTGTAGCAGGTCTTGATGTCAATCGATTGCTCGATATTGCCGTACAGGTCGTTGCCTTCGATGAGCAATCCATCCGCGGGTGCACTGGGGTCGGAGCCATCCGTGCTGTAGCACTGAATGGAGTCCCCTGAATTGTCATGAATGACATTGTCGCGCACGGTGATGTTGCGCGCCGTGGGCTGGATCATCACCCCGTGACCATCCTTGTTCGGGATGGAGATGTGGTGGATGTGGTTCTTCTCGAGAGTGGCCCCGTGAGCACCATTGTGGAAACTGATTCCGGCGCCGTACTGGGCGTTGTGGACCTCCGAGTTGGAGAGCACGGTGCCCTCGGTGTCACCGGAGAAGGCCACGGCGAAGGAGGGCTTGTTCTGCACGTCGATGTCGAAGCCCTTGATGCGCCAATGGGGCCGCTCCACGACGACGAGCGCGCCCTGCGCGGAGCCCGGGACGATGTGCGGCGTGTCCACGCCCTCGAGGGTGATGGGCGCCTCGGCCGTGCCGGCACGGACGTTGCCGGTGATGAGGACCCGCTCGGCGTAGGTGCCGGCGAGCGCCCGGATGCGATCGCCCGGCCCGGCGAGGGTGAGGGCCTTGGCGAGGGTTCGCACGGGAGCCGACTCGGTGCCGGCCGCCGCGTCATCACCCGTGGGGCTCACCACCCACTCATGCGCGTAGCTGGTCGGCTCTGGAGTCTCGGACGCTTCTGGCGTGGGAGACGGGGAAGCGCCCGGCGCCCCGTCCGTCGGAGTGTAGCCTGGAGAGGCCGTGTCCCCGGAACCAGCGGGGCTTTGCGGTCCAGACGAAGTACCCCCGCCACAAGCGGAGGCAAGCAGGACCGAGGTGGACAGCAGGAGAGTAGTCAATCGGAGACGCATGCGAGGACCCTGTTGGAAAGCGGAAACTGAGTGAGTAGGGACAGCAGGGCCGCGCGGATGATTCCGCCGCGAGCAAGAGGCCCCGGGGGGAGTGACGAGAGACCGTCCGCCGGCATGCCTCGCGTCGGGCAATGAAGAGTGTCGGGGGAGGAACCGCCTTTCGGGCAGTCACGTCCGGAAGTGAGGGTGCTCGCCGTGCGGTGCCGGCGAGCTGGCTCCACAAGGGGGAGGTGCGGGGATGGGAACGGGAAGCAAGGCAGTGCGGAGTCAGGGTCGCTGGTCCTTCGGATTCCTGCTCGCGTTCCTGGCCGCCATCTACATCAGCCCTGGTGAGTGGATTCCGGGGCTCGCCCAGTTCCGTCCGGCCCTGTTGCTGTCAGCGCTGTCCACCGGGCTGATGCTGATCGGGCGCGTGGGCCGCCGGGAGAAGCTGTGGCATGTGGACGGATATCGCGGGCTGCTGCTGCTCACCTTCTGTGGCCTGGTGTTCGCCTCGCTGAGCTGGTCGCTGTACCTGGACGCCACGGAGTTCACCGCGGTGGAGCTCCTCAAGTGGGTGCTCGTCTACCTGACGCTGGTGAACCTGGTGACGACGGAGCGGCGGCTGCTGTGGGCCTGCCTCGCGCTCATCCTGGGCTCGCTCTTCACCTCGCGCGGAGTCATCGCCTGGCACCAGGCGGGGGTGGACCTGGTGGAGGGCTACCGCTCGCGCTGGGTGGGCGTGTACGCGGACCCCAACCGGATGGCGATGAGCGTGGGCATCATCGTGCCCCTGGCGGTGGCCTTCCTCGTGCGAAAGCAGAGCACCTTGCTGGTACGGCTGACGTGCGGCCTCGCGGCGGCGCTCGCCATCACCGCCATGGTGCTGAGCTACTCGCGCGGCGGCTTCCTCGGGCTGGTGGCCGCCGCGGGCACGTGGGTGCTGCTGGAGCGGAACCTGGCCCGCACGCTGGTGGTGCTGGTGGCGGCGGGGGCCATGCTGCTGCTCTCCCCGGAGAGCTTCTGGAACCGCACGCGCACGGTGGGCACCTATGAGGAGGATGCCTCGGCGATGAGCCGCGTGGGGGCCTGGACGGTGGCCTCCCGGGTGAGCGTGGAGCACCCGCTGCTAGGCGTGGGCGCGGGCACCTTCCCCTATGCGTGGCGGATATATGGCCCTCCGGGCCAGACACGGGTGTACGCCGCGCACAATGTCTTCCTCCAGGTCATCTCAGACCTGGGCTTCATAGGTCTGGCGATCTTCCTGTCCTTCATCGGAGCGGCGCTGGGGCCGTTGTGGACGCTTGCGCGAGACAAGGAGCGCGGCTGGCTGGTGCGGGCGCTCGCTGCGGCGGTGGTGGGCCACCTGGTGTCCTGTCTCTTCGCGGGCTTCCTGGTGGCCGTGCACTTCTACGTGCTGTTCGGGCTCGCGGCCTGCGCGGACCGACTGGCCCGCGCCGCACGTGCAGCGGGCCAGGGCAATGGTGTACCGGGTCGTGTTTGAGTACGGCGGGGACTGGAACTTCCAGAAACCCTCCCTGAGCCCTACCCCAGCCTTCGGATGGGCTCGCCCTTGAGGAACGCGCGGATGTCCTCCACGGCTTCACGGAAGTACGTCGTGTAGTTCCCCTGGGACACGTAGCCCAGGTGCGGCGTCGCGAGCAGGTTCGGCAGCGTCCTCAGCACGTCGTCCGCGGGCACCGGCTCTGTTTCAAAGACATCCACCGCCGCGCCCGCGATGACACCCTGCTGGAGCGCCTCAACGAGCGCCGTCTGATCCACGATGGCCGCGCGCGACGTGTTGATGAGATACGCCGTGGGCCGCATCCTCGCGAGCTCCGCGCGGCCCACCAGCCCCCGCGAACGCTCCCCCAGCACCAGGTGGATGGACACGAAGTCGCTCGTCTCCAGGAGCGACTCCTTCGACACGGCCCGCGTCACGCCCACCTCCGCGGCCCTCGCATCCGTGAGGTTCGGACTCCACGCGACCACGTCCATCCCGAACGCCGCACCCACGCGGGCCACCCGGCTCCCAATCTTCCCCAGGCCCAGGAGCCCCAGCCGCCTCCCGTGCAGATCCACGCCCACGGAGTGTTGCCACGGGCCGCCCTGCCGGAACGCGGTGCTCTCCCCCACCACGTTCCTCGCCAGCGCCAATATCAACGCCCAGGTCAGCTCCACGGGAGGCTCGGTCGCGCTCGCGGTCCCGCACACCGTCACGCCGCGCGCGGTGGCCGCGGCCACGTCGATGGACGCATTCCGCATCCCCGTCGTCACCAGCAGCCGCAGCCGTGGCAGCCGTTCAAGGAGCGCCTTCGGGAACGGCGTGCGCTCCCGCATGACGACGAGCAGGTCGAACGGAGACAGCGCCGCGACCAACTCCTCCTCACCGGAGAAGTGCTCGCGGAACACCGTCACCTCGACCTGTCCGCTCACGGAAGACCAATCCGCGAGCCGCGTGGAAACACCCTGATAGTCATCCAAGACGGCGCAGCGCAGTTTCTCCATGGCACCCGCCAGGATCCGCCGCGCCGCCCCCGAGCGTCAACTCACCGCGGCCTTCCGCCGGCGGAACCGGCGCACCTTCTCCACCAGCTCATCCGACAGCACGCCCTTCACCGCGTTGCGCGTCTGGCGGGCCCACTCCTCGGAACGCGTGAACCACGTGCCCGTGAAGCCCGCGCCGTGCGCGCGCAGGGACACCGTCTGGCGTTGCTTCGTCACCCAGTCGGACTTGTACGTCTCCGTGCCTCGCAGGAAGTCGTACTCCGTCAGCCCCATCTCGATGGCGTCCTTGAACGTCTCGCCCACCAGCACCAGGCCCACGCTGCGGTTGCGCCACGCCGGGTCATAGCCGGACTGGAAGTACACGAACGTCTGGCCATGCAGGATGCCGTACACGGACGCCACCGCCTGGCCGCCCACCTTCATCGTGTACATCCGCAGCCGGCCCCGCTCCGCGAGCCACTGCGTCGCGTCCCGGTGGAACGCCTCCACCCCTGCGCCCTTGATGCCCTGCGAACCGCCATCCGAGGACCAGCGCAGCGCATGCAGCCGGAAGAAGTCCGTCATCGGCCCGGCAAGCGCGCCCGGCGCGTCCGTGCGCTCGATGCGGTAGCCGTCCTGCTTCTCCAGCCACTTGCGCCGGCGCAGGTAGTTGTCCCGGCGCCCCGTGCGCTTGAGGAACGCGTCGAACGGCTCGCCCGGCACCAGCGTCTCGTACGGGCACACGTAGCGCTCCGTCACGCGCACGTCGCCAAACACCTCGCGCGCCACGCCGAGCGTCGTCGAACCCTCACGCAGGTCCGTCAAATCCAGCACGTCCCACTCGTCGCGCAGCCCCTGGAGCACGTTGAAGAACGCCCGGGACACCTCCGCCTCGCGGCCCTTGCGCGCCACCACGTCCAGGTAGTCGCTGCCCACGTGCGTCTCACCCAGGAAGCCCAGGCGCCGCACCGGCACGCCGTTCACCCAGCGGTGCTCCAGGCCCAGCGGCAACAGGCCCACCAGCGTGCCCAGCCTGTCGCGCGCCGTCAGCACCAGCGGCCGCACGTCGGGCGCGATGCGCCGGCACCACGGATACAGCCACTCCCATGCGTTGAACGGACCGGCCGTGCTCGCGTCCAGCAGCGAGTTCCACTCCGCCCGCATCCCCGCCAGCCGCGAGGCACTGCCCACCGCCGCCACGTCCAGCCGCGGCGTCAACCTCGGCCCCGACGTCAACTCGTCTTCGCGGATCACCGCGTCACCCTGATGCCTTTCCCGAAGCACTGCCACGGCCCCCGGGGACCATTGCAACCCGGGAGCCAGCTCCTGTTCCCTCACGACGCGCGCTTGCTCGGCCGGCGCTCGGACTTCAGCGCCTCCCGGACCACGTCCGCCACCTGCCCCATGACCTCCGGCGACAGGTCCTGGTGGCAGGGAATCTCCAGAATGGTGCGCCGCAGCTGCGCGACCTCCGGGAACTCCGACGGGTCACACGCGGGATGGAAGCGCTTCCAGAAGTCGATGGCGTCGATGCCCTTCTCACGCAGCTTCGCCAACAGCAGCTCCTTGTCCTGCACCACCATCGGGTAGAACAGGGGGCTGACGCCCGCGGGCAGCTGGTTGAAGAGCGGCGGCGACACGTCGCGCAGCCGGCCCAGCAGGAGGAAGTAGTTGCGGCGGCGTGCCTCGACGATGGACTCCAGGTCCTGCGCCAGGGCAATCCGCTTCGTCAGCGGGCTCATGCCCAGGTCCACGTGCCTCCGGTCGAAGTGCTGCGTGCCCGTGGCCACCCGCTCGATGCTCGCGGCCTTCACCGTGCCGTGCCCCACCGAACGGACCAGGCCGCGCAGCCCCCGGCCCACCGTCCCACCGCGCAGCTCCAGGTTCTGCAGCAGCGCGGACACGGTGTGGCTGAAGGTGGACGCCAAGGGCGGCGCTGGCGGCTCCGGCAGGCTGTACGCGCGCTTGCCGTTGACGACCAGCGCACCCCCATTGGGTACCGGAAGGGTCTTGTAGAGGCAGAAGATGCCCACGTCGCCCGTGGTGCCCAGCGGCGTCGCGCCGTCCGACGACAGGAGCGACAGCGCGCAGTCCTCAATCAGCGGGATGCCGTGCTCGTCCGCCAGCTTGCGCATGGCGTCCACCGGCCCCGGGAAGCCCGCGTAGTGGATGAGGTAGAGCGCGCGCGTCTTCGGAGTAATCCGCTTCGCCACGTCCGCCACGTCCACGTCCCAGCGGCTGCCCACGCGGTAGAAGCGCGGAATGGCGCCCGCGTCCACCACCGCCTCCACCTCCACGCCGTGGTGGTAGGCGGGCATCAGCACCTCGCCGCCATCCAGGCGCAGCATCTTGATGGTCAGCCAGACGGCGTTGCGCGCGAAGTAGAAGTACCGCGCGTTGGGAGACGAGAACGGCGGCAGCGCCCCCGGACGCGGCGGGGCCATCAGCATGCCCGGCCACAGCGTGGGCAGGGACGGCACGAACATCTTCTCGGTCGTCTTCACTTCTTCCATCGCGCCACCACCTCTTTCGCCGCCGGTACCCACCGGAACTTCGCCGCGCACAGGGCCCGGCCGAAGGCGGTGTCGTTGAACACGTAGAGCCAGGTGTGCCGGCGGACCTGATCCGTCCAGTCGCGCTTCCACACCATGTCCGGCCCCAGGAAATCGAACTCGGTGAGCCCCCGGTCCAGGCAGTCCGCCAGCACCTCCTCCATCAGGAGCTGCCCCGGGCTGCATTCCTTCAAGGACTCGTCGTAGCCGGGCTTCAGCAGGAAGTAGCGCCCGCCAAACTCCAGGCCGTACTGGAACGCCACCGCGCGCCCGTCCACGCGCAGGAAGTACAGCGCCAGCCGGTCGCGGTAGGCCGAGTCCCGCGCCAGCTCCGTGTAGAAGCCGCGCGTCTTCGCGTCCTGCGCCATGGCCGTGCCATTCGCGCCCTTCCAGCCGCTCTGCTCCAGGAGCAGCCCCTCCTCCAGCGTGCCCTCCAAATCCAACCCGCCGGAGACGCGCTCGAAGGTGACCTTGCCCCGCTCCTCCAGCTTGCGGCGCCGGCGGCGGCAGTTGGCCTTGAACTTGGACGGCAGCTTCGCGAAGTACGCGTCCTTCTTCGCGGGCAGCGGCACATAGGGCGACTGCAATGACTCCCACTCGCCCACCGGCAGACCGCCCTGCTTCGCGGCCTCCAGCAGGCGGAAGCCCGCGCCACCGTCCGGCACGTCCGTCAGCCGCAGCACGTCCCAGCCGCCCGTCGCGCGCAGGTGCGCGAGGAAGGCCTGGGCCGCGGCATCCGGCTCCCGCGCCAGCATGTCGAAGCGGCAGGAGTGCGCGTTGGCAGCGGAGGTGAGCTGACGGACGGGCACGCCGTACATCGACGTGCGCTCCTCCACCAGCGGCAGCGCGGCGGTGAGCGTTCCATCCTCACTGCGCAAGAGCAGCACGCGCATGCGTGCCCCGGCGGCGAAGTTGTCCAGCCACAGCCGCAGGAACTCGTGCCGGTAGAACAGCTCGTGGGAGGTCGTCTCCACGAGCTGGTTCCACTCGGCTTCCAGGGACATGAAGACCGCCCGGTCGTTGACTTCCACGACCTGGGAGGCGGCCGAAAGTTGAATGGCTTCCATGTGAGAGGGCCCCAAGGTGGTGATGGGCGGCGCGGCCTACAACCCGCTGCGCGCCATCTTCAGCAGGCAGGCAGCGACCTTGCGGCTGTCGTGTCGGATCTTGGAACCTTCCTTGAGGAGGTCCGCCTGCACCGGAATCACGCCGGAGGACAAGAGCTCCCGCGTCTCCGCCGTGACCATGAAGGAGCCCTTGCGCGCATAGCGCTGGATGGACTCATCCGAGGGCGCCCGGCCGTTGACGAGCACCGCGTCCAGCACCGGCCCCACGTGGTCGATGACGGCCTGCACGTGGTCCAGGCAGTTCATGCCGTCCGTCTCACCCGGCTGGGTCATCAGGTTGGCCACCATGACCTTCAGCGCGCGCGTCTCCTTCAGCGCCTGGGCCACGCCGTCCACCAGCAGGTTGGGCAGCACGCTCGAGTACAGCGACCCCGGCCCGATGGCGATGAGGTCCGCCGAATAGATGGCCTCCAGCAGGCCGTCCACCGGCGGCGGAGAACGGGGGCTGAGCGACACGCGGCGCACCCGGCCCTGGGCGCGGCAGATGTTGCGCTCGCCCACGACCTCCGTGTCGTCATGCATCTGCGCGACGAGCTGCACCGACGCGAGCGTGCTGGGCAGCACCTGGCCCTTCGCGCCCAACAGCTCCCCGGACAGCCGCACCGCCTCCAGGAAGTCGCCCTTCAGCTCCGCGAGCGCGGCGATGAGCAGGTTGCCCACCGCGTGGCCGGCGAGGCCCTTCGCGCCGCCGAAGCGGTACTGGAACACGTCCTTCAGCGCGCTCTTGCCGCCCGCGAGCGCCACCAGGCAGTTGCGGATGTCACCCGGAGGCAGCGCGCCGTGCTGGCGGCGCAGGCGGCCGGAGCTGCCGCCGTCGTCGCTCATCGCCACGACCGCGGTGATGTCCACGCCTGGCTGGCCGCCCTTGGGGGCCGCTCGGCGGGCCAGCCCCTTGAGCACCATGGGCAGGCCCGTACCGCCGCCCATCGCGACGATGCGCGTGGGACGGTTCTTCGGCGCCTGCAGCAGCTCGTTGCGCTCCACGCCCTGCTGCTTGTTGCGCGCGTCGTCCTGGCTCCACTGCTCTGAGAACGGTGCGTCCACGTCCATGCCCACCATGTTCCGACCCCCTCGCCCATCCCAATCCATGGCTACCCACCCTTGGCATCCCGGCCTCCCCCGACAACCGGAGGCCGCGGATGGTCATCAACGCCTACTACTGAACCTGGCTACCGAGCACCCCGCCCCAACAGCACGTGCCGGACCGTATGGAAGATGATGCCGACGTCCAGGAACAGCGACCCGTTCTTCACGTAGTACAGGTCGAACTCCAGCTTGTTGCGCGCATCCTCCACCGAAGCGCCGTAGGGGTAGCGGATCTGCGCCCACCCCGTGATGCCCGGCTTCACCGCTTCACGCACGCCGTAGAACGGAATCTGCTGCTTGAGCTGCTCGGTGAACACCGGGCGTTCCGGACGAGGCCCCACGAAGCTCATGTGGCCCAGCAGCACGTTGAACACCTGCGGAATCTCGTCGATGCGCGTCTTGCGGATGAACTTGCCCACCCGGGTGACGCGGTCGTCGTTGGAGCGCGCCCACACCGCGCCGTTCTTCTCCGCGTCGGTGCGCATGCTGCGGAACTTCCAGAGCGGATACGCCCTGCCGCCCAGGCCCACGCGGTCCTGCCGGTAGAAGACGGGGCCCTTGGAGTCCAGCTTGATGGCCAGCGCCACCAGGATCAGGAAGGGCGAAGCCATCAGGAGGAGCAGCGACGCCACCGCCACGTCGAACACCCGCTTGAAGGCCCGGCGCAGGGGCGACACCGTCATCTCATCCGCGAAGGCGAAGTCGCTGGCGCGCAGGAACTGCACCGGGATGCGGCGCAGCACGCGCTCGCAGAAGCCCGCCGCGTCGTACACCCGCCGCCCGTCCAGCCGGCAGCGCAGCAGCGAATCCACCCAGTTGGCGCCGCGCATGTCGTCCGCGGCCTGCACCACGTAGGAGGCGTTGAGGCGCGCCGCCATCGCGTCCAGCGGCTCCTCCACCTTGCGCGGGTCCACCAGGGCCACCACGCGGAAGGAACCCTCGCCGCCGTCTTCAATGGCGCTGGCCACCGCGCGGGCCTTGAGGCCATCACCCACGACGAGCACCGCGTCGGGTTCACCCACCAGCGCCCGGATGGAGACGCGCACCACCAGGGTGCCGGCCAGGGCGCCCATCGCGCCGCCCAGGAGCGTCCCCGGGGGCAGCACCACCGGCAGGGCCAGCGGCAGCAGCAGCATCACCCCGCCCGCCACCATCGCGGTGACACCCGCGGCCTTGAGGAAGCGGTAGCCGCGCGTCCGGTCCTCGGCCGCGATGCGCAAGTCATACAGGTCCAACAGGTACAGCGTGAACTGGAAGGTGACGACGAAGGCCAGGCCCAGCCCCACCAGCGTCGGCCACATCGTGGCGAACGGGGGCTGGGAACCCAGGGGCGCGAAGAGGGCCGCGCAGGCCGCGGCACCCGCGACACAGGCCAGCGCGATCGCCGAGGACTCGGCGAGGAAGAACGTCAGTTTCTTGGCTGAAAAATAATGGTGGAAAACGCGAAGCACGTGACTCCTCCAACCCCAACCCGCCGCCGCTCCAGGCCCCCCGCCCATCGCACCTCATCGGTGCGAAGAGCGGGTCGGGCCACGAATCACTCCCACTCGACAACCGACTGCTACTTCTTCACGTAGTTCTTCAGGTACGGGGTCGCGTTCACTTCCGCCCCGTTCAGCACGCAGCCCACCAGCGCCGCGCCCGCCAGCTGCTCCACCGCCTGGTTCACCACCTTGGAGGGGGTGACGTTGGCGCGGATGACCATCAGCACGCCGTCCATCTGGTGGCCCAGGATGGCCGCGTCCGCGAACGGCAGCGTGGGCGGCAGGTCCACGTACACCTCGTCGAAGCCCTCACGCACCGCCTTGAGGAACTGCTTCATGCGGGCAGAGGCCAGCACCTGGGTGCTCTCCTCCGGCGTGGAGCCGGCGGGGATGACCGCCAGCCGCGTGGAGTTGAAGCGGCGCACCACGTCGCGCACGTCACACTCACCGGCCAGCAGCTCCGCCAGGCCCACCTTGTTGCGCATGCCCAGCGTGGGGGCCACCTGCCCCCGGCGCAGGTCCGCGTCCACCAGCAGGATGCGGCGCTCCGGGTTCGCCCGGGCGGCGGCCAGGGCCAGGTTCACGCTCGTCACCGTCTTGCCCTCGCCGGGCATCGCGGAGGTGAGCGCCACCACCTTCATCGGACGCTGCTCGCGCATCCGCTCCAGGCGGTAGTACAGGGTGCGGTACTGCTCGGCGGCCGCGGAAGCAGGGGCCGTGAGCGTCACCACCCGGCGGTCCACCGCGTTCGAGGAAGCCGCGCTCTCATCCACGCGGGGGAGGAAGTTACCGGCCCGCTCCATCGTCGAATCCATCTGTGTTCTCCAATCCTTTCCGTATGGGGTCGGCAATTAGTTCAGGGAAGTAGGCGAGGAGACGCTGTTCTTGCTCCCAGCCATCGGCATCAAGATCCGCTTCTCCGTCTTGCCTTGCATGTTCGGGACCACCGCCAGGACAGGGAGCGTGATGCGCTCACGGACCTCGGTGCCATCGCGCAGGCTGTCGTCGCGCATCTCCAGGACGGTGCCGGTGAGGACACCCAGCGCCAGGGCCACCAGGGCGGCGATGAGCAGGCCCGTCATGCGGTCCGGGCGAGCCGGCGAGGAAGGCACACCGGCGGGCGAGATGACGTTGAACAGGCTCTTGGCGCTCTTGGCCTCCAGCTCCTGGGCGATCTCCGCCTCCACCTTGCGGCTCACCACGCTCTGGTACTTGGTGCGGGCGATTTCGTAGTCCCGGTTCATGACCGCCAGCTCCTGGGCCCAGCGCGGGGTGTTGTTCAGCCGCGCCTGGTACGCCTCGGCCTGCTTCTGGAGGTCCACGATGTCCTTCTGCACGTTGGTGATGAGCGTGGCCACGCGGGTGCGCTCGTTGCGCTCGGCGAACATGCGGCCTTCCGCGTCCTTGCGCTGGGCGCTGATGTCACCCAGCTCACGCTCCATCCGCTTCACTTCCGGGTGGTCCGGCGTCCACTGCGTCTTGGCCTGCGTGAGGGTGCGGGACAGGCCGCTCTCCGTGGCTTCCAGGCGGCCGGCCTCGCTGTCCGCGGCGTTGCGGGCGCGGGCCAGGTCGGAGCGGCGCGCCTCGGCGCTGCGCAGCTCCTCGGACTTCGTCTGCAGCTGGGCGCTGATGCGCTCCAGGCCGCGCATGTTCATCTCCATCTGCTCGGGCAGCTCACCCAGGTGGTCCACCTTGAACTTGGAGATCTTCGTCTCCCAGGAGGACACGGCCTTGCCCATGGCGACCATCTCCTCGGTGAAGAGGTCGGTGGCGCGAGCCGCCTGCGTCTGGCGGATCTTCAGCGTCTCCTCGGAGAAGATGGCCGGCAGCCGGTTGGCCACCTGCGCCACCACCTGCGGGTCGCGGCCCGCGTAGGTGAGCTCGAAGGCCGTCTCACCCTCGACGCGCACGGTGAGGTCCTTGCGCATCTGCTCCACCGCCGCCTCGATGCCCCGGTCCGACACCAGCTCCGGGTAGAGGTTCATCTCCTCGATGGCCTTCTGGAGCACCGGCCGCGCCAGCAGCTCCTGGCGGACGGTGACGAGCCGCTGCTCGATGAGCTCGCTCACCGTGCGCTGGACCATCTCCTCGCCAGGGCGCTGCGGCTCCACACGCACCACCACGGACGCTTCATAGACGCTCGGCCGCGTCATCACGATGGCCGCACCCAACACGAAGATTGCTGCAGCGATCGCCCCCACCAGGGCCTTGCGGCGCCACAGCGCCGAAAGCAACTGGTCCGCCGTCATCCCACGCTCCATGATCCGCTCCTCCATCCTCGTCATCTCGAAAGTTGCCTACCAAGCTGTCAGAACCAGACGGAGGGCGAACACGTTGCGTGTCAGGTCCCCCGCCCCAGCGACATCCGCCGCACCCACCTGCGCGATGCGGTCGAACGCGCCCTGCAGCGCGAGCTTCCGGCTCAGCCGGTACTCGACGCCTCCACCCACCGCATAGCCCTGCGACACGTTCGTCGTGTTGCGCCACTGCGTGTAGTACTCACCGGGCGCCGTGCCGTTCCGGAAGAAGCTGGCCGCCCCGAAGGCCGACAGCTTCTGGGTGAAACGGTGCGCCCCCATCACCGACGCGTAGTCCGCCCACACCGCGCCGGAGAAACCGCTCGCGCCCACCAGGTCGTGGCCCACGGCGAAGCCGAAGTCGCTGCGCTCGCCCTCGCGCACCAGCTCCAGCGCCACGCGGGGCAGCCACCCGCCGCGCGCCGCGTCCGAAGGCAGGTAGCGCACCGGCCCGCCCCGGAGGGTGAGCGTGGTGGGCCGCGTCAGCCGGTAGCGCAGGGCCGCGGAAGCGCCGTGCGCCTGGCTGTAGTCCCGGTCATACAGGAAGCCCTGGTAGCGGTACTCGGCGCCCAGGGACAGCCGGCGCGTGGTGCGGTACCACAGCTCCACGGATGGGGAGTGCGCGTAGCCCGCCACCCGTCCCGGCTCGATGATGCGCGTCGCCTCGAACATGTAGTTGCCGCGCACGTCGAAGCGCTCCGTCACGCGCCCCGT
Organism: Corallococcus sp. AB011P; assembly: GCF_003611605.1. Taxonomy (NCBI): domain Bacteria; kingdom Pseudomonadati; phylum Myxococcota; class Myxococcia; order Myxococcales; family Myxococcaceae; genus Corallococcus; species Corallococcus sp. AB011P. Next base: position 328,024 of record NZ_RAVX01000006.1, on the reverse strand, counting down.
GAGCCCCACCTTCGTCTGTGCATAGAAGGTGGGCGCCGTGGAGCGCGCCAGGCCGTCACGCGGCAGCGACGTGGGGTCGGCGACGCGGAACACCCGCGCGCTGGCGTCCAGCCGCAGCCGCCGGGACAGCACGTCCCGGTAGCCAATGCCCGCGCGGTGGTCCACCGTCGTCTTCCCGGAGCCGTGCCGGGCCAGGAGGTCCGTGGCGTAGAAGGACTCGAGCGTCAGCTGCTCGTTCTTCACGTCCAGGCCCAGCCGCGGGGACAGCTTCGTCATGAACTGCCCGTTGGTGCCGGTTCCCCCCAGACGGATGTCGTTGTCGAAGCGCTCCTCCGCCGTGAGGCGGAGCCGCGGCTCCAGGATGGTGGCCGCCTGCGCGGCCGGCGCGGCGATGAGACAGCCTGCAATCACTGCCCGCTTCCAGTTGCCCCTCACCGCCGCCCTCCCGTCCTGACCCACGCCCACGTTCGCTGCTTCCTGATGTCTGTCTTTGATGTCCGCTCGCCCGTCCCGCTTCACGGGACGACGACGGTGTCACCCGGCCGCAGGATGACGCTCTCGCCGTTGGGGGAGACCAGGTCGCTGTAGCGCACCGGAATCTGCCCGCCCTTGCCATCCGTGCGGATGACGACGATGCCGTCGGAGTTGGCGAAGTCCGTGAAGCCGCCGGCCAGCGCGATGGCCTGCAAGAGGGACACGCGGCCGCGCAGCGGGTAGGCGCCCGGGTGGGCCACCTCGCCCGTGACGAAGACGCGGCTGCTGTTGACCTCGCGGACGATGACCGTCACGCGCGGCTCCTGCACGTACGGCGACAGGCCCGACTTGAGCGCCTCCGCCAGCTCCGTGGGCGTCATGCCCGCGGCCTGGATCTCCCCCACCATCGGGATGGAGATGAAGCCGTCGGGACGCACCGGCACCGTGCGCGACAGCTCCGAATCGCGCCAGACGCTCACGTCGAGCACGTCCTCGCGGCCGATGCGGTACGGCTGATCCGCGTTGTCGACCTTCAGCGTCTGCTGGTGAGCACAACCCGACAGGAGGAGCATCCCCATCACCGTCCAGAACCCCGTGCGCCGCATTCCCATCTTCCGCTCTCCTTCGTTCACTGATGTTCCGCGCGAGCCACCGTTCACACGCCCTGAAGGGCCGGGTGGCTCGCTTCTGGCGATGGCTCCTAGCAGCGCGTGTGCCAGCGCATGGGGAGAGGGAAAACCCTTGGAATGCAGTGGGTTACGGCGTGCCACATCAGGCGCACATGGGCGCATCCGGGAAAAATTCCGGTCCTACCCCGGTGTTCGCCCCTGTGCTTTCTGCCGATCTCTTCCCCGGGGTGGAAGAGGATTGCCCAACGTGAGCCCCATCCCTTCCACGCCCTTTTGGGCCCCCTCTGGGGCGCCCGTGCCAAGGCCCTGGCACGGGTCTTGATAAGGGATTGGGCGTCGGACAGCAGTAGGGTTCAGGGTCCAATTCAGTCCAGAGGGGGACAGCGGATGGGCAAGGTGGCAGGGGCGGTGGGGGTGGTCTTCATGCTCGGAACCAGCATCGTGGGGCTGATGGGGGCCTCGCTGGGCAACGGCGTCGAAGCAGGCGTGCTGGGAATGGTCGGCCTGGCCCTGTACGGCGGCAGCTCGCTCTTGAGCAGCAAGGTGGCGGAGCCCACGGGCGTCGCGAAGCAGGCGTAGCGCCACACGCCAGCGAAGTCTGAAGCGCTGTAGGAAGCACAGGGCCTTCGGGCCGGATCAGCGAAGTGGGAAGCCAGGCGCTTCCTCCCGCTGCCGGCCCGTGGGCCCTTGTCGTATCCGGGCCCTGCCCTCCCCTTCACTTCAAGGCTGGCGAGGCTCGGCTTCCGGAGCTTGGGAGGCGTGCGCCTCCGGCAGCGCGCGCGGCTCCGGGATGGAGGGGCGCGCAGGCACCTCCTGCTCCGGCAGCGGCTGCTCTTCGGTGCCCTGCGCTTCCTGGCGGCGCAGGCGCAGGGCCCGGCTCCACAGGGCAACGCCGGCCCACGCGCCCACGAGCGCCGCCGGCACGGCCACGACGTGGGGCCAGTAGAGCGCCACGCCCGCCAGGGCCAGCGGCACCACGCCCGCGCCGAAGACGACCTTGGATTCGGTGCGGCCCAGTTCGCGGTGGTTGGTGACGGCGGCGCCCACGGTGTTGCCCAGGCGCACCGCGCCCGCGGCCGCGCGGCTCATGCTGCCCCGCCGGCCGGCAGCCCGCCGCTGCGCGCGAGGCAGCGCAGGCGCGGCCTTCAGGCGCCGCTCCCTTCCGCTGAGCACCACCTCCGTCGCGTTCTCCAGATCCTGGAGGTACATGTCCTCCATGCACCGGGCGAAGGGGGCGTCCTCCACGGCGACGTCGATCTCGGAGTTACCCAGCCAGCTGGCGGGGTTGAGGTTGGACGAACCGACGCGCGCCCAGGTGCCATCCGCCACCGCCGTCTTGGCGTGGAGCATGGTGCCATTCCATTCATAGACGCGGATGCCGGCCTCCAGCAGGGGGCGGTAGCCGGCCTGGGTGAGCGGGCGCAGCGCGGGGATGTCGCTGCTGCCGGGCACGAGCAGCCGCACGTCCACGCCGTCGCGCGACGCGGCCCGGAGCGCCTGGACATAGGTGGCGGTGCCCACGAAGTACGCGTCGGTGAGCCACAGCCGCTTGCGCGCGAGCGACGCGATGAGCTGGTCCACGCGGAAGAGGCCCGCGCTCCAGGGCACGCCGGCCACCACGCGCAGGGACACGTCGCCCATGGGCAGGGAGGCGCGAGCGGACAGGCAGCCCTCCTCGTCCAGCGGAGGGCCCACGGTGCTCCACCCCTGGGCGAAGGCACGCACCAGGTCCGCCACGGCGGGGCCGCGAATCTCCAGGCCGGTGTCGCGCCACGGGGCCACGCCCTTCTCCGCGTCGCCCACCCACTTGTGGCTCACACACAGGCCGGAGACGAAGCCCATCTCGCCGTCCACGGTGAGTGTCTTGCGGTGGTTGCGGCCCAGCCACGCCAGGGGCCGGTCGAACTGGAAGGGATTGAACGAGCGAACCTCCACGCCCGCGTCGCGCAGGAAGCGCCAGTAGCGGCGGGACGCGGGGCCCTGGCAGCCCAGCCAGTCATAGAGGACGCGGACCTGCACGCCGTCGCGAGCGCGGGCGGCCAGCGCGTCCGCGAAGCCGCGGCCCACGTCATCGTCTTCAATGATGTAGTTCTCGAAGAGGATGGAGCGCTGGGCCTGCTGGATGGCGCGCAGCCACGCGGGGTAGTTCTCGCGAGCGTCGCGCAGGAGGCGCACGTCGTTGCCCGGCACGAGCGGCGCGCCCGCGGCGCGGGAGAAGACCTGTTCGGCCAGATTGTGCTGCCGGCCGCTGATGCCCGATGACTTCACGATGGCCACGGCGTGTCTCCTCGGGAAAGCGGGGCGCGCCCGAAGGCTCTGGGTGAGGTGCGGTCCTCTTGGGACGGTCGCAAGGGTTTCGCGTGAAGGGACTCCGGAGCGCTCGAGCTGGCGTCGAGGGCCTGGCTGCCCGGCTGTCCTCCCCTCGAGCCCGGGGGCCGGGGGATGCGCTGTGTGGCGCGGGCATGCATGAGCAACCTCTCCGCGAGGGCGATGGCGTGATGCGGCCCCGGGACGATGTCCGACGGATTCCTGCTTCCTACCCTTTCCCGCGCGTCTCCGCCCAGGGGGGACGGGCGAGGAGGAGACGAAGGCGTGAACGAACCAGCCCCTGCCCTGCCCCGCCTGTCCTTCGACTTTCCGGACGGAGCCGACTTCAGCAACGGCGTGCACCACGAGTGGCTCCTGACCAACGGCCGTGGAGGCTACGCCTCCGGCACGGTGGTGGGCTGCAACACGCGCCGCTACCACGGCCTGTTCATCCCCACGTTGGAGAAGCTGGGCCGCACGGTGCTGATGGCCAGGTTGGAGGAGACGGCGCTGGTGGACGGGGAGCGCTACCGGCTCACGTCCGAGGAGCACGACGACGGCAGCGCGGTGGAGGACGGCGCGAGGCACCTGCGGCACTTCCACCTGGAGGGGCTGATTCCCGTCTGGGAGTACGCGGTGGGGCGAGCGAGGCTGAGGCGCCGCTGCGTGATGGTGCACGGCGAGGACACGGTGTTCCTTGTATGGGAGCACCTGTCCGGTCCGGAGGTGACCCTGCACCTGCGGCCGTTTCCAGTGCTGCGTCCGCATGACGGGCCGCTGTTGAAGGACGTGGGAGAGGCCATCGTCACGCTGCGTGGTCCGCTGGTGGAGCTGCGCAACGGAGAGGACGGTCCGCTTCAGCGGATGCGGCTGTATTCGGACGGACCCACGCCGTACGTGAGCCTGGCGGAGACGTCCAGGCCCCAGCACCTGAGGACGGAGAAGGCGCGCGGCTACGACGTCACGGAGGCGCAGCACTCGCCGGGCTATTTCACGGCGATGCTGAAGCCCGGGGGCTCGCTCTACTTCGGACTCACGACGCAGGCGCCGGGGCACCTGCTGGAGCGGAATCCCAAGGAGGTGTTCGAGCGGGAGATGGGACGGCAGGAGCGCCTGTTGGAGCGAGCCCCGGAGCATGGACGCACGGGAGTCCCAGCCCGGCTGGTGTTGGCGGCGGACCAGTTCATCATCGATCCGCCAAGGCCCGCGGACGCCGCGTGGGCGCGGTCGATGGGCCTGGATGCGAGGAGCGTCATCGCGGGCTACCCGTGGTTCACGGACTGGGGCCGGGACACGATGATCAGCCTGGACGGGCTGACGCTGGCCACGGGGCGATACCGCGAGGCGGCGGCCATCCTGCGCACGTTCGAGCACTACGTGCGGGACGGGCTGATTCCGAACTACTTCCCGGACGGAGAGAACGAGGGCGTCTACCACACGGCGGACGCGACGCTCTGGTTCTTCCACGCGGTGGACCGCTACCTGGAGGAGACGGGAGACGAAGCGCTGTTGCGGGACCTATTCCCGACGCTGCAGGACATCGTGGCGCACCACCAGAAGGGCACGCGTTTCCACATCGGCGTGGACCCGGCGGACGGGCTCCTGCGCCAGGGACAGGAGGGCTACCAGCTCACCTGGATGGACGCGAAGGTGGAGGGCTGGGTGGTGACGCCGCGCCGGGGCAAGGCGGTGGAGATCAACGCGCTGTGGTTCAACGCCCTGCGCCTGATGGCGGGCTGGGCGGAGCGGCTGGGGCTGGAATCAGGGCCGTACCGGGCCGCGGCGGAGAAGGCGCAGGGCAGCTTCAACCAGCGCTTCTGGAACGAAGCGGGCGGGTGTCTCTACGACGTGGTGGACGGAGAGGACGGCCGCGAGGACGCGAGCGTGAGGCCGAACCAGGTCTTCGCCATCTCGCTCAAGCATCCGGTTCTCAAGAGAGACAAGTGGGCGAAGGTGCTGGAGGTGGTGCGTCGCGAGCTGGTGACGCCTGTGGGGCTGCGTAGCCTGGCGCCGGGGAGCAAGGACTACAAACCGAAGTACGACGGAGACCTGCGGGCCCGCGACGCGGCCTATCACCAGGGCACGGTGTGGGGCTGGCTCATTGGCCACTACGTGGACGCGACGTTGAAGGTGTCCCCAGACATCAAGGCAGCAAGAGCCCTGCTGGCTGGAATGGAGGACCACCTGTCACACGCGGGCATCGGGCAGATTTCGGAGATCTTCGACGCGACGGAGCCCTACCGTCCACGCGGCTGCTTCGCCCAGGCCTGGAGTGTCGCGGAGGCACTGCGGGTATTCAGCAAGACCAACGTGGGTTGAGCGTTCACAAGGAGTGCTCGCCTGATGGAAGGCGCAGGACATGCTGTAGGGTCCACGCGCCATGACAGTCCTGAGAACCGCCCACTGGCGGCGTCGCCTCGCCCCCATCCTCGCGGCCTTGAGCCTGGGATGCGCCACCGTCGCCATGGACACCGAAACCGACTGCATCCAGCGGCACCCAGGCCTCCCGGAAGCATGCGGGCTCACCGCCGCGGAGGCCGCCGCCCTCATGGCCGCTGCCGTCGGCGCCACGGGCACGCACTCCAGCGCGAACGCAAACGAGTACGTTGACGACCCGCGCCTTCCCGACTGGAAGAACAGGTGCCTCCGAACCTGGAACGAGTGCGCAGACGGCCGGTATCGCGGCGACTGCACCGCCTGCTTGCGGCGGTGCGAAGGCCAGCACGAATGGCCCATCGACATGTGCGGTCCGAAGAGGAGGCGCTAGATGTCCATCCACCCCAATTGGGACGAGATCCGAAACCTGTCGCGGCGAGTACTCCGTGAGGGCGCGCCACTCGTCGTCACCGATGACGTGCGCGCGCTCCTGCTCCAGACCGCCGATGAAGTGGCCGTCTCCGACGCCGCTGCGGCACTCCAGACGGACGCCGGAGCCCTTGCGCTCCTCCGCGAGTGTACCCGCCGCATCACCGACGGCTCCAACCGACTCGTGGACGCCCTCTATCGGATGCACCGGCTCCAGGACTTGGGCGACTGGGAGGGCGCGCGCCAGGAAATGCGCGATGTGCTCGCGGTCGAAGTCGTGCCCTTCTACCGTGAGACGGCACAGGGGCAGCTTGACGACATGGCCGACGAGCCGTGACAGCGAGGGCGCGGCACTGTTCAGCAGGACCAACGTGGGCTGATCAAGCCTTCTCGAGCTTCCGCAGCCATCTGGCGGCCCTCACATGTCCCAGGTTCGCGGCTTCACGAAAGTGACGCCGGGCTCGCGCCTTGGACACGGGCACTCCCTCGCCGTTCGCGAACATCAGCCCCAGGTTGAAGGATGCTTTGGCACTCCCCTGCTTCGCCGCCAGTCGAAACCAACCAAAGGCACGCATGGCATCAGTAGGAAGACCCACGCCATTGGAATAGTTGTAGCCCAAGGCCAGCTGGGCATCGGCGTAACCGCCCTTCGCGGACGTTTCGTAATACGCGTTGGCTCTCTTCAGGCTCTTGCGGACACCCTTTCCCTGCTCATACGCAAGGCCCAGGTTGTATGTGGCAACCGGGTCTCCCTGTCGTGCGTACTTCCGGTAGATCCGGACCGCCTCCTTCAGCTGATGGGCTTCGGGGCTCGCGAACAGGATATCCACCAGGTTTCCCTCGGCGACCGCGAATCCCCGGGCGGCGGCGAGGCGATACCATGCCTCCGCGAGTCCTTTGTTCTTCCGGACCCCTCTTCCAAAGTAATACGCAAGCCCCAGGTTGAAGGCCGCGACATCGTCCCCCAGCGCGGCTGCCTTCTCCGTCCACATCAGGGAGCGCTTCGGATCACGCCGGACGCCATCCCCGTAGAGGAAATGGAGTCCCACGTTCGTCATGGCCTCCATCTTCCCGAGCCGCGCCGCCGCGAGGTACGCCTCGAAGAGGGCCTTTCGGTCGTCAGGCCGCGTCTCCTCGATCGTCCATGCCCTGCCCATCGCCACGTCCGCCAGGGACCTGACGGGTGGAGTCTTCCTTCGCACGCGCGTTTCCATTCCGGCCTACACGACATGAGCCTGACAGACCTGACCCGTGCGGTCATCACCGCTGCGAATGCGCCCGGCCTGAAGCGTGTGCGGCAGCTGGGTTCCCAGCTCGACTCCGTCCACTGGGAGAGGCTTTGCTTCGACCCCTCAGGCATCCGGCTGCTCACGAAAGCCGACTCCCGCCTGCGGTGGTGGAACCTGGACACGGCAACGGACGTCGCCAGCGGCTCGGTGGAGCTGAAGATGGAGCCCATCGAGGCCCTCTTCCACGGCTCGAATCACATCGTGACCGCGGGTCCGCCGGTCGCGGAGGCCGCTGTCACCTGGCGGCCTCGGCTCATGGCCTTCTCCACGACGGACGGCTCGCTCTGGCGTGAGGCAACCCTCTCCGCGCCCGCCACCGGCCTGGCCATGTCTCGGGACGGCATGCTGCTGGCCATCCTGGAACGTGGCGAGGCCCTCATCTGGGACGTGGCGGCCTGGAAATGGGTTCGTGATCTGCTAGGCGTTGAGTGGCACGTCCAGGTCAAGGCGTGTGCATTCTCCCGTGACTCACGCTTCGCGGCGGTGATCGTGACGTATTACGGTCATGACCAGGCGGCTCTCTACCTCTGGGATCTGAAGGCGAGTTCCCATCCCTGGGTTCATCCCCTGGGATTTCAGTTCGCGGCGGGCGTTGCATTCCATCCTACGCGACCGCTGCTCGTCGCGAGATGCGTCCACGAGGCCGTGGTGATGGATGTGTATGAGCGTCGCGTCCTGAGGACGTTCAACGACGACCGTCATTACGTGAGCAACCTCGACTTCAGCCCGGATGGGGAGTTGATGGTCTCCTCCAGTGACACCCATGGCTTCGCGCTCTACCACTTCGATACCGGTGAGGTGCTGTTCAGCCACTCGGACGACAGTGAGCTCACTACAGGTGACGCGGTCTTCTCACCCGATGGCCACTTCATCGCCTGTGCCCAGGGTGACGGGACCGTGGGTCTGTGGGCTGTGGACCCCGGTTCTTGACGCTCCAAAACCAGACGTGCCATGAAACACCCTGAAGTGGCGGGAAGGCCACTTCGGGGGGGAAGCCATGGACTTCCGTCGTAACAATTTCCTCTGGTTCGTCTTCGTCACGACTGTCTTGCTGCTTCGCGCGGGGAACACCGTGGGGGCCGGGGTCTTCGCGACGGTGGCGCTCGCCGGAAGGTGGGCATACTTCCGGCTCACCCAGGGTCCCCCGCCGACGAGCGACACCCTGCTCGGTGCGTACGAAGCCCCGCCCCCGCCGCCCGCGGAAGAGGCGCTGAAGACGCAGTGGATCACGAAGCGCGAGCTGGGAATCCTCGCGGCGGTGGCGGTGGTCGGCGGCGTCCTCTACCTGACCCGCGACAAGGGCGGCTTCATCCATGTCGTGGGCAACAATCTCCTCGTGTTCGTGGATGACCAACAGCTGGATCCACTCCATCGCGTCGATCGGCATCTCACGTATCGAATTCCCAGCGGCGCCCATCGCGTCGGGATCTACGACCCAGCGGTCGGCGGCAGCGGCCGTCGGTTGCAGGTCGATGTCCGCGAAGGCGAAGCCTTCATGCTCTCCACCAGCCCGGACCTGTGCATCGTGCAGGTCGACATGGCGACCTTGAAGTACGGCCAACCCTTGCGGAAGGACGAGGTCGCGCTTCCCGTGCTGGCACGCTTCACGGAGACCCTGACGCCAGTCCGCATCCCCCCGAACGCATTCCTCGACGTCGCGGAGCTGCCCGGCACCCGCCCTGAAGGACCGAGCCCCAGCCTGCTGACGCCCATCCCCTGCCCCCAGGCCCAGGACGACCCGAGCGCCTGGGACGCCGTGCGCACGAGCATCCCCATCGTTCAGGTCTGGGCCTGGCGTGCGGGCTACACGGACGCCAAACCGGCCCAGGCGCGCGAAACGCCGCCCTGAGCCAGGGCAATCCAGGAGGAACCATGCTCAGGCTCATCCGGTACATCATCAACGGCAACGCATTGGAGGTCCTGGCCATCCTGGTCGTGGTCCTCCTGGTGTGGTGGATGTTCTCCTTCCTCACCGCGCCCACGACCGGACACGGCCCACCGGAGCCCGCCGACCCCTCTGGCTCGCCGGGCTACGCGAAGGTGGCTCTGGGGCTTCTCGCGGCGGCGCTGGTGCTTTGGGGGCTGTTTGCGATCAGCGACAGCGATGGCCCTCCCGCTCCCAAGGGTGGGCTCCTCCACGTCGTGGCCACGGGTCCACAACCTGACCGCGACATCGTCCTGCGCGTGGATGACCAGCCGGTGGCGCCGGTGCTCCACGTCGACCATCACCTCGCGTTTCCGGTCCCCAGCGGCCGACATGCGGTCTTCCTGAAGGACTCGACCGTCGACAGCTCCCGCGACTTCCAGGTCGATATCCGCGAGGGCGATGCTTTCATGCTGTCCGTCCATCCGGACCTTTGCCCCGTGCAGATCGACATGTCGGCCCTGACCTACGGCCAGCCCTCACGCGCCACTCGGACACCGCTGGACGGCGTCGTCATCCGGACCCTGCCCGTGGTGGAGGTGTTCACCCGGACGGAGCTCCCCATGCGGCTTCCTCCGGGAGCGGCCCTCTCCTTCAGCGAGCTGCCGGATGCACTCTCCCCGGGGCTGAGCGCCAGCATCCTGATCCCCCTTCCCTGCTCCATGGCCCAAGACGACCGGACCCTCTGGGCCGAGGCGCGGAAACGCTTCCCGGGACTCGACGACGCGGCCCGGCGTGTGGGCTACACGGAAGCGGATCCCACACGGCGTGAAGTCGCGGCGATGGACGAGGAGCGGGTCTTCGAGCTCTTCAAGCAACAGGGCGCGGCGCTGGCGCGCGAACCGCCCCCCTGAGCTAGGGTGCGCCGCCATGGCGACTCCGCGGTACTGGTTGATCAAGAGCGAGCCCTCCGTCTACGCGTACGCGAAGCTGGAGGAGGACGGCAGGACGGAGTGGACGGGCGTGCGCAGCTTCGAGGCGCGCAACAACATCCGGGCCATGACGCCCGGGGACCTGTGCCTCTACTACCACTCCAATGAGGACAAGGCCGTCGTCGGCGTGGCGTGCGTCCTCTCCAAGCCGGGCCCCGACCCTACCGCCCCCGGCGAGGACTGGGCCTCCGTGGACGTGGGCCCCGTGGTCGCCTTCACCACGCCGGTGACGCTGGCCACCATCAAGGCCACGCCCGCGCTCAAGGACTTCCCGCTCATCACCCGCAGCCGCCTCAGCGTGACGCCCACCCCCGTGGAGCACTTCGAGCTCGTCCTCAAGATGGGCAAGACGAAGCTCCCCAAGACCGCTTTGGCCAAACCCAAGCCGAAGGCCAAATCCAGAGCAAACCCATGAGCGCAGCCCGCGAAGTCCGTGCCGACTTCGACCGAGCCTCCATCGTCGTGTATCAGGCCTACTCGGACGCCATCGCGGACGTGGCCGTGAAGCAGCAGAAGTTCGGCCCGCCGTTCTCCGTGGGCCGGATGACGTGGATCAAACCCAGCTTCCTGTGGCTCATGCACCGCTCCAACTGGGGCCGGAAGAGCGGCCAGGAGCGCACGCTCGCGGTGCGCATCAAACGCTCCGGCTGGGAAGAGGCGCTGTCCTCCGGCGTCCTCACCGGCTTCGAGCCGAAGGCCCACGGCTCACCGGACGCGTGGCGCAAGGCCTTCGACACCGCGCCCGTCCACATCCAGTGGGACCCGGAGCGAACGTTGCGCGGCGCGGGCCTTCCCCACGACAGCATCCAGGTGGGCCTCAGCCGCGCCGTCATCCAGCGCTTCGTGGACGACTGGACCGTGTCCATCACCGACCTCACGCCCCTGGTCCAGAAGCTGCGCAAGCACCTGGACGACGGCCGCGCGGATCAGGCCACGCGCCACCTGCCGAAGGAGTCCGTCTACCCGGTCCCTCCGGACCTCGCCCGGCGCCTGGGGATGTGAAGGCCCCCGCGCCTTCGACGCGAGTTGTTATGTTCCGGGCATGGCGGACATCCCCTCCCTGGAGACCCTGCGGACCCAAATCGAACGCATCGACGAGGACGTCCTCGATGCGCTCCAGCGGCGCATGGCCCTGGCCGACGACGTGGCTCGCGCCAAGCTGGTGACGGCCTGGCCCTTCCGGGACCCGCAACGCGAGGACCTGCTCCTGCGCAAGCTGCGCGGCCGGGCGGCGGAGCGAGGCCTGGATCCGCACGAAGTGGAGCGCCTCTACCGCGTCATCCTGGACATGTCCGTGGCCCGGCAGCAGGCCCTGGTCACCCGCCTGGACACCACGCCCCTGCGCGTGGGGTACCTGGGCGTCGAGGGCTCCTACAGCCACCTGGCCGCCCGCCAGCGCTACGGCCACCGGCCGGGCGGCGTGCTCCTCACCGGCTTCGACACCGCCCGCCAGGCCGTGGAGGCCCTCAAGCAGAGCGAGCAGGACGTGCTCTTGCTGCCCATCGAGAACACCACCGCCGGCAGCATGAATGAGACGTACGACGTGCTCGCCGCGGGCGACGGCGTCATCACCGGCGAGGTGGTGAGCCAGGTGGACCACCGGCTGCTGGGCGTGAAGGGCGCGAAGCTGGAGGACCTGCGCGAGGTGCTGTCCCATCCGCAGGCCCTGGCCCAGTGCGAGGACTTCCTGCGCACGCACGTGCCCTGGGCCCGCGCCGTGCTTGGGCCAGACACCGCCGTCGCCGCGCAGATGGTCGCGGATCGCAATGACAGGACCGTGGCCGCGATCGCCAGCGAGTCCGCGGCGGGACGCTTCGGGCTCGAGGTGCTCGCCAGCGACCTGCAGCCCGGCTCGGACTTCACGCGCTTCGTGGAGGTCTCACGCCAGCCCACGCCGCTCGCGCCGGACGTGCCGTGCAAGACGTCGCTGCTGGTGGTGCTGGAGCACCGTCCGGGCACGCTGGGCCAGGTGCTGCAGCGGCTCACGCAGCGCGGAGTGAACCTCTCGAAGCTGGAGTCGCGCCCCATCCCGGGCGCGCCGTGGAAGTACCGCTTCTATCTGGACGTGGAGGGCCACGCCGCGTCCGCATCAGTGACGGCGGCGCTGGAGGACCTGCGCCCGCTCACGTCGTCCCTGCGCGTGCTGGGCACCTACCCGCGCGCGGAGCCCATCGATGGCTGACGCCGCCCCCCGCCGCATCGCCTTCCAGGGTGAGCGCGGCGCGTACGGCGACGAAGCCACGGGCGCCCTCTTCGGCGCCGCCGTGACGCGCATCCCCTGCCCCACCTTCCGCGCCGTCTTCGAGGCCGTGGCCGAAGGCACGGTGGACGGCGGCGTGGTGCCCATGGAGAGCGCGCTCGCGGGGCCGGTGGCGGAGGTGGTGGACCTGCTCCTGGAGTTCACCCCGGCTCTCTCCGGCGAGCTGCGCCTGCCCGTGCGCCACTGCCTGCTCGCGCCGCCGGGCCGCACGCTGGAGGGCCTCACGCGCGCGCTGTCGCATCCACAGGCGCTGGCGCAGTGCGGAGGCTGGCTGCGAAAGCACCACCTGCACCCCGTGCCCGAGGCGAACACCGCCGTGGCGGCGCGGCGCGTGGCGCAGGAGGCGCTGGAGGGCACGGCGGCCATCGCCAGCCGGACCGCGGCGGAGCTCTACGGCCTCACCGTGCTGGCGGAGGGCATCGCGGACTCGCCAGACAATGCCACCCGGTTCCTCGCGGTGGGCCCGGCCGTGCCGCCGAACCTGGGCTCGCGGAGGAAGACGTCCCTGGTGCTCACGCTCGACAACGGCCCTGGCGCGCTCGCGGGCGTGCTCACGGCCTTCGCCGCGCACGGGGTGAACGTCGCGCGGCTGGAGTCGAGGCCCGGCGGCGTCCGCGCCTGGGACTACCGCTGGTGCCTGGACGTGGAGGGCGCGGTGGACTCCGCGCCGGTAAAGACAGCCCTGGACGAAGCCCGGAGCGCCTGCACGTCGCTCCGGGTGCTGGGCAGCTACGCGCTCAGCGACTGACGGCCTTGGCCGGAGCGGCGGCCTGCGTCCCGTCGCCGTTGCTCACGGCATCCGTGTACGCGGAGCGCACGATGTTCGTGTAGCGCTGGAGCGCGGCCAGCTGCTCCAGGCGCAGCGCCTGCGGCCCGTCGCACAGCGCCTTCTCCGGCGTCGGGTGGAAGTCCACCAGCACCATGGACGCGCCCGCGATGAGGCCCTGGCCAATGGCGTGGAAGATGTCCGGCAGCCCGTCCGGCGGGGCCTCCGCGCGGCCAATCGCGTGCGAGGGGTCCACGCACACCGGCATGCGCGTGAGGCGGCGCACCACCGGCACGTGCGCGAAGTCCACCATGTTGCGGTGCGGGTCGCCCAGGTGCGTCTTCACGCCGCGCAGGCAGAAGACGATCTTCGGGTTGCCCTCGCTCGCCACGTACTCGCACGCGTTGAGGGACTCCTCCAGCGTGATGCCCATGCCGCGCTTGAAGAGCACCGGGAAGGCGCGCTGCTGGCCAATCTGCTTGAGCAGCTCGAAGTTCTGCGCGTTGCGCGTGCCCACCTGGAGCATCACGCCCGTGGGGGCCCCCGACTTCTTCAGCGCGTCGTTGATCTCGTCGATGTGGCGCGGGTGCGTCACCTCCATCGCGACGACCTTGATGCCGTGCTTGCCCGCGGAGTCGAACACCCAGGGCAGGCACTTCGCGCCCAGGCCCTGGAACTCGTACGGGTTGGTGCGCGGCTTGTACGCGCCCATGCGGGTGGTGTTGATGCCGCAGCGAGCGAGCGCCGCCATCATCGCGTCCACGCTCTCCAGCGAATCCACCGCGCACAGGCCGGCGAACAGGTTCACCGAGCGGTCATCGAAGGTGACGCCGTTGTACTCAAAGCCCGCCGTGGTGCGCTGGCCGCCGTGCCGGCCAATGATGCGGTACTTCTGCGAGACGCGGACCACCTGGCGCACGCCGGGCAGCTGCTGGAACGGCTCCAGCGGCACCTGCGACGTGGAGCCCAGCAGGTACAGCTCCGTGATGGTGGACTCGGCGCCCTGGACCACGTGGGCACGCGGGGTGACGCCCTCGTACTGCGAAGCGAGTTGGAGGACGGCGTTCACGACGGATTCCGGGGAATCCGGCTCGAGCATCACGATCATGCGAAGGGTTCTCCTGGTGGGGGGCCGCTTCGGCATTCAACACCGGCATCCCGCCCTTTCCCTCCGCATTTGTATGGAATTTGACGCGGAGCGCCTCAGGAGGAGGCGGGGCGCAGCCGGGTCGCCAGGTGGGTGTAGTGCTCCCGCTGGGTAGGGTCGCCCAGGTGCTCCCAGACGTCGGCCAGGGCCTTGGCCGCCTCCACGTAGGCAGGGGACAGCTCCAGCGCCAGCTCGAAGACCTGACGGGCAAGACGGTAACGGGCCTTGTCGGGCCGCCGGCCCTGGGTCAGCAGCGCGTTACCCAGGTGGTAGATCTCGATGGCGGCGGCCTCGCGGTAGCCGGGGGTGGGGTTGAGTTGAACCGCCCGGTTCATCAGGAGGGAGGCGGCCTCCGGCTCCCCCAATTCCAGCTGGCAGAGCGCGGCCTCGCGGTGGGGGTCCGCCGCGGAGGGGTCCAGCTCGATGGCGCGCTGGAAGCCCTTGAGGGCCTCCTCGGTGCGCCCCAGCTGCTTGAGGGCGAAGGCCTTCGAGGTGAGCGCGGGGAAGTGGCGCGGATCCACGGCGAGGACCTGATCGAACGACTGGACCGCGGCCTCGTGGTTGCCGGCCATGGAACGGTGGACGCCCTCGTTGAACGACGCCAACAGCAACGACCTGGACATCTTAGGTTCCCCCATCGGACAAGGTTCGCAGGGCCGCGCGCTTCACGCGGCCCGAAAGCGCAAGCCTGTCACCGGGGGCCCACGCCTCGCAAAGGTGCGCCCCTTCCCCGGCTGATGGCATCCATCGCGTTCGGCTGATGACGCGGGCGGCCTCCCGCATGACGCAGGTTTCCTCCGTCCGGAATTCGCCACTGTCCCCCGCTGGCCCTCCTGCGCTACGTCGCCCGAAGTCCAGGGTGGACTCCTCCCCGAGGCCCTCATGCTGGTGTTCGAGATCGTCATCGCGCTGCTGCTGGGAGGCGCGGGGCTGGCGGCGCTGTCCCGGCGGCTCGGCACGCCCTACCCCGCGCTGGTGGCGCTCGCCGGGGCGGTGCTGGCGCTCGTGCCGGGCAGCCCGGAGCTGGTGTTGGATCCGGAGCTGGCGCTCACCCTCTTCGTCGCACCGGTGCTGCTGGACGCGGCGTTCGACGCGTCCCCCCGCGACCTGCGCGCGAACTGGCGGCCGGTGGCGAGCCTGGCCCTGGGGGCGGTGGTGCTCACGGTCATCGCCGTCGCGGTGGCGGCGAAGTGGATGGTGCCGGCGATGCCCTGGGCCGCGGCCATCGCGCTGGGCGCCATCGTCGCGCCTCCGGACGCGGCGGCGGCCACGGCGGTGCTGAAGCAGCTCAAGCCCCCGCACCGGCTGATGGTCATCCTGGAGGGCGAAAGCCTGTTCAACGACGCGAGCGCCCTGCTCATCTACCGGCTCGCGCTGGGGGCCGTGGCCGCGGGCGGCGTGCTGGGCTGGAGCGCGGTGCCCACGCTGCTCGTCGTCACGGTGGGCAGCGTGCTCCTGGGCGTCGTGCTGTCGCGGGTGAGCCTGCGCATCAACGCAAGCGTCGAGGACGTGTCCACGGCGGTCATCACCCAGTTCGGCAGCACGTTCGCGGTGTGGATCCTCGCGGAGCGGCTGCACCTGTCCGGCATCCTGACGACGGTGGTCTACGCGATGACCATCTCCCGCACGGCCTCCGTGGTGACGCCCGCGCGGATCCGCATCCCGTCCTACGCGGTGTGGGAGGTGGCGACGTTCGTGTTGAACGTGCTGGCGTTCGTGCTCGTGGGCTTCCAGTTGAAGGGCATCGTCGCGCGCTTCGACCGGGAGACGTGGCTGGAGTACACGGCCATCGCGGCGGTGGTGACGGGCGCGGCCATCCTCGCGCGCATCGCCTGGGTGATGGGCGCGGCGGCGTTCAACCGCTGGAGGCAGCGCAAGTCGAAGTCCAGCCCCGTCACGCTCTCGCCGAGCGCGGCCGTGCTGGTGGGCTGGTGCGGGATGCGAGGCATCGTGACGCTCGCGGCGGCGCTGGCGCTGCCCACGGGAAGCGAAGGCGGCCCGCCCTTCCCCTACCGGGACCTCATCCTCTTCACGTCCTTCTCCGTGGTGCTGGGGACGCTCGTGGTGCAGGGGATGACGCTCAAGCCCCTGATGACGCGGCTGAAGCTGGACGACGACGGAGAGGTGGACCACGAGGTACGGCTCGCCCGGGTGGAGACGCTGCGCGCGGGGCTGGAGGCCACGCAGGACTCTCCGGACACGGAGATGGCGACCCTGGTCCGGCGTCGCTACGAGCTGCAACTGCGGCGCGCGCGCCAGCTCCTGAACGAGCACGCCCTCACAAGCACGGGGAGCGTCAGCTCTCCCTGGGGGCCGCCCACCGCGGACGCGGAGACGGTGCGTACCGCGATGGCCGCGGGACGGCGGAAGCTGGCGGAGCTCCGGGCGAACGGCACCATCGGGGATGCGGCCTTCCAGCAGGTGGAGCAGGAGCTGGACTGGTCGGAGCTCGACCTGCAACAGCTCCTGCGGGCGGAGTCACCCGAGTAGTGCTCAGCCGCGCGCCTCCTCCTCCATCGCCGCGAGGAACCCGGTGGTGAAGTCCGGGTAGCGCGGCGTCCAGCCCAGGGCCTCCAGCTTAGCGGCGCGGATGGCGCGGTCGCCGCGCAGCGATTCATGGAGGGACGCGAAGGGAACGCGCGGCGGCATGGGGAGGCCCAGCTGCTGACACAGCCACGAGGCCGTCTCCTCCTGCGTCGCGGGCCGGCGGTCGGCCACGCAGTACACCTCGCCGGGCGCGCCACGTTCGAGCACCACACGCACCGCGTCCACCAGGTCGTCCACGTGGATGCGCGACAGGCGTCCTCCACCTGAGTCCGGGATGCGCAGCGTGCCCGCCTTCAAGCGTCCGGACGTGCCGCGCCCAGGGCCATAGATGCCCGCGATGCGCATGACGCTCGCGCCCAGGGGGATGAAGAGGTCCTCCGCCGCCAGGCGTGCGCGGGAGACCGCGGAGGTCCTGTCGACCGGCGTGGACTCATCCACGTGTCCACGCGCGGAGCCATAGACGCCCGTGGACGACAGGTAGACGAGCCGGGCGGGACGCGAGCGGGACAGTGCTTCCGCGAAGCGAGCATCCAGCCCGGCCTCCGGAGGAACGGAGTCCACGACGTGCGCGCCCGCTGCCCGTGACAGCGCATCGTCAATGGACACGACGTGGACACCCGCGCCCTCCAGCACCGAGCGGCGAGCGGCATCCCGGGTCGTGGCCAGGACCTCCCGGCCCTCGCGGGCCTCCGCCACCGCGAACCGCGTGAGCGTGTAACCACAGCCAAGCAGGAGGAGCGGAGCGGTCATGGCCTCCGCGATACCGGGCAACACCCGCTCCGCGCAAGGCCCGCCACCCAAGTGAACGGCCCTCCTCCCGCCATCCGGAAGAAGGGCCGTCACCTCACGTCGTCAATCGCGGCTTAGAACTCCGCGCTCGCGCGAGGGTCGATGATGCCGCACTCCTTGATCTTGTAGAGCAGCGCCTTGTAGCTGATGCGCAGCTTGCCCGCCGCGCGGCGCTTGTTCCACGCGGTGCGCTGGAGCATCGCGAGGATGGCCTCGCGCTCCGCGAGCATCGCCGCGCGCTTGCCGATGTCCTTGAGCGACAGCTCCCCGGCCGGAGGCGGCGGGGGCGGCGGCTGCGGAGCGTCGAACGGGTTCGCGTAGCGCTGCGGCGCCACGGCGTTGAACGGCGTGGCCTCCGCCACCGGGACCGGCGTCAGCGCGCCGCGCGCAGGCATCTCCAGCACCTGCACACCCGAGCCCGAAGCCGTCGCGACCGCGGACGGAGGAGCCGCGAAGACACGAGCGGACTCGTCCACGTAGCGCGACGGAGGCGGGATGAACTCGTCCCCACCACCGAACGACGTGGGCAGTGACGGGGCGCTCGCCGGAGCACGGCCGCCGGCGCGGATCTCATCCAGCACCAGGGTCGGGTCCTTCAGCACGCACAGCCGGCGCACCATGTTCTCCAGCTCGCGCACGTTGCCCGGCCACTCGTAGTCACTGAACGCGTGGAGCACCTCCGAGGGCAGCTCGGACACGTTCGTCATGAAGCCCTTGCCGTACTTCTTGAGGAAGTGGTCGGTGAGCGGCACCACGTCCTCGCGGCGCTCGCGAAGGGGCGGCAGGCGGATGGCCACCACGTTGAGGCGGTAGTACAGGTCCTCGCGGAAGTTGCCGAGCGCGATCTCCTTCTCCAGGTCGCGGTTCGTCGCCACCACCACGCGGCTGTCCACGCGGACGCTCTTCTTGCCGCCGACGCGGAAGAACTCCTCGTCCTGCAGCACCTGGAGCAGCTTCGCCTGGAGGCGGATGGCCATCTCGCCAATCTCGTCCAGGAAGATGGTGCCCTGGTCCGCCAGCTCGAACTTGCCCGGCTTCTCCGCCGTGGCGCCCGTGAAGGCGCCGCGCTCATGGCCGAACAGCTCGCTCTCCAGCAGCTCACCCGGCAGCGCCGCGCAGTTCACCTTGATGAACGGCCGGCCATGGCGCTGGCTGCGCGCGTGGATTTCGCGGGCAATCACTTCCTTGCCCGTGCCGGACTCACCCAGCAGCAGCACCGGCACGTCCGTGTCCGCGATGCGCTCCACCAGCGCACGCGCGCGGCGCATGGCCGGCGACGTGGAGATGAGCACGCGGGCCTCCGCCGCGGCCTCCGCGGGCGTCAACACCACGCGGGGCGCGGGCGCGGTCGCCTGACGCTCCGGCACGCGGGTCCCCAGGGCGCGCGCCAGCACGTCCTGCAGCTCGTCGTTGCCAAAGGGCTTCGCCAGATAGTCGGAGGCGCCCATCTTCAGCGCGCGCACCGCGTCGTCCGCGCCCGACAGCGCGCTCAACACGATGACCGGAGCCGTGCCGCCCGTGCTCCGGTAGCGGCGCAGCACCTCCAGACCACTCATCTCCGGCATCACCACGTCCAGCAGCACCGCGTCGAACGAGCCGCCAGAGAGCATCTCCAGCGCCTGCGAACCGCTGGACGCACAGCGCACCTGGTACCCCGAGCTGCCCAACAGCTCGGACAGGAACGTGCGCACCGACTCCTCGTCATCCACCACCAGCACCGCGATCCGATCCATCCCCACGCCTCCGCTCGCCCTGTGCATCAAACCCTCGTGAACTGAATCAAACCGACATCAAGCGGGCTGGACCGGCTGCCCGCCGAAGCTCGCGTGTACGCCTCAAGGTCTGCAGTGCCGCGCCCAGCAGCTGGGTGGGAGCCCCCACCGTGTCCGGGAAGCTCACCGCCCCCAGCTCCAGCGCCGTGCGCACCACGCGACCCTCCATCTGGAAACGGGCGGCCTCGAACCGGGCCTCCACCCGCGCCAGCACCTCCGGTACCGACTCCGCGGGCGTGCCCGGCAGCAGCATGGCGAACTGACTGTCCCCCACCCGCGCCACCGCGTCCGCCTCGCGCACCGTCTGCCCCAGCACCACCGCGCTGTAGACGAGCAGCCGCTCCGCCATGCTCTTGCCGTGCTCCTTGCGAAGCGCGCTCCACCCCGTCACCTCCGCCGCCACCACCGAGAACGTCCCGCCGTAGCGCTCCGTCCGGCGCGCCTCCAGCCCGATGAGCGCCAGCAGGAAGGGCCGGTTGTAGAGCCCCGTCACGGGATCATGCAGCGCCAGCGCCGTGCCGGCCTCTTCACCCGCGGCCGCGCGCTCCACCGACTGCTTGAGCCGCATCTGCGAGTGCAGCTTCATGGACAGCTCCGCGCCATCCACCGTGCGCGGCACCACGTCCACGCACTGCCCCTTCTCCACGCAGAAGCGCCACGCGTCCCGGTCGTGCGAATCCACCAGGTACATCATCGGCACCGTGCCCTTGCCCACCTGGCGCAGGCGCCGCGCCGTCTGGATCGCCGCGAAGTCCGGCGGCTGCGCCGCCAGCAGCACCGCGTCCGGGCGGATCACCTCGAACAGGGGCACCGCCGCGTCGAAGCGCGTCAGGGGCACCACGCGGAAGCCGGCCTCCCCCAGCAGCGCCCGGGTGCGCTCCAGGTCCTCAGCGCGAGGCTCCACCAGCAGCACCGTAGGCGGCTGGCCCGACCTTCCCGCTCCCTTGCGCTTCACACCCACCGCCGTGCCCTCCCTTCCAGCATTTTCTGCCCCGCCACCCTGCCCGCCTGCCCAGATTTACAGCCCCGCTACTTTC
This sequence comes from Corallococcus sp. AB011P, assembly GCF_003611605.1. Taxonomy (NCBI): domain Bacteria; kingdom Pseudomonadati; phylum Myxococcota; class Myxococcia; order Myxococcales; family Myxococcaceae; genus Corallococcus; species Corallococcus sp. AB011P. The sequence goes on along the minus strand of NZ_RAVX01000006.1, from coordinate 307,346 downwards.
GCACCCTACGTATCCCTTTGAATTTCTTAGGGAAGGGCACTTCGTTACCCATCCTGGCCCACGGTTTTAGCAATGGGTATGCCATTCATCACCTCGCGGATCCGGACTTCCAGGGTCTCCGCGTCGACGCGGTGCTTGAAGGCGGGCACCCCTTCGATGAGGACCACGGGGATGTCGTAACGCCAGGTCTCGAAGAGGTCCGGGCTCTGGAGGATGTCGGTGACGTAGAGCTCGAACGGCAGCCGGGCCTGCACCTCGACGGCCACGGCGAGGGCCTTCTCACAGAGGGAACACCGGGGTTTCGAGTAGATATCGACTCGCATGCGTTGCAGGATGGGCGCTCGATGCGCGGCGTGTGTGGTGATTTTTCGACGATGCCCCTCAAGGACCTGGTCGTCCACCTCGGGAATCGCCGGGCCACCGGCACCCTGAACGTGGAGCGGGGAGACGTGCGCAAGCAGCTCCTGCTGCGTGACGGCAACGTCATCACCGCCAGCTCCAATCAGCCGCGCGAGTACTTCGGCCAGTTCCTGATCAACCAGGGTCACCTGACGGAGGATCAGCTGGAGCGCGCGTTCTCCACGCAGGCGGAGACGCACATCCTGCTGGGGAAGATCCTGATCATGACGGGCACGGTGTCGGAAGCCACCGTGCGCACGGTGCTCTCCCACAAGTTCCGGGAGATGCTGCTGGACGCCTTCACCTGGGAGGAAGGCGGCTTCGACTTCCGCCCCACGGACGTCGCGCCGGAGCTGGAGGGCCTGGACGTCAGCGTGGACCTGCTGGACGTGCACCGCGAGGGCGAGTTCCGCGAGACGGCCTGGCAGGCCATCCGCGCGGTGTTCCCTTCCGGCCGCGTGCGCCTGGAGGTGGACGAGCGCAAGCTGACGGACCGCAAGGCCGGCAGCATGGACGAGCGCATCGTGCAGCTCGCGAAGGAAGGTCTCAGCATCGACGGCATGGCGCTGGCGCTGCACGCCACCGACTTCTTCCTCTACCAGCGGCTGTACGCGCTCTATCGCCAGGACGCGCTGCGGGTGTCGGACGAGGCCCCCCTGCCCGCCCCGGACCCCGGCGCGAACACCGTGGTCGTGGTGGAGGACGACGACGAGGACGACCTGAACGCGGGCGGCGTCATCGGCTCCGAGTCCTCCTCCGACGAGGTGCTCCAGGCCGCCCAGCTCTTCCTGGACGCGGGCAACCTGCGCGACGGCGAGGCGCTGGCCCGGCGCGCGCACGAAATCGCGCCCACCGAGCACACCACAAAGCTGCTGCGCGACGCGGAAGGCAGGCTGCTCACGGAGCTGCGCAAGGCGCTGATGGAGCCGTCGCGCGTGCCGGCGCTAATGGTGACGCCCGCGCACCTGAAGACGCTGCCGCTCACGTCACCGGAGCGCTACCTGCTGTCGCGCATCGACGGGCGGCGGGACGTGGCCGCCATCGTGCACGTGTCGCCTCTCCAGGAGCTGGAGGCGCTGAAGTTCTTCCAGGGCTTCGTGGACACGGGGCTGGTGAAGCTCACCGCGCGTCCGCTGTCCTGACGTTCCGCTTCAGTGTTTGCCGGCGGCGCCCGCGGGGGCCGTCAGCTCCACCGGCGCGGGGATGCGCTCCAGCGCCAGGCGCAGGGCCTCGCGGCCCAGGTAGGAGCCGCGGATGCGCCACTTCGGGTCGTTCACGATGAGGGCGGCCACGGCCACGCGCGGGTTGTCCTTGGGCGCGAAGCCGACGAACCACGAGTAGTCGCGGAAGGGCTCGCGGTCCGCGAGTGTGCCCGTCTTGCCCACCGCGTCCTTCACCTGGAAGCCGCGCTCGCGGAAGACGCCGCGCGCGGTGCCATGGGTGACGGTCTCCTCCAGCATCCGCGTGAGCTCGTGCGCGGCGGTGGGGGTGAGCACGGGCTCCGGCTCCGGCATGGGCATGAAGGGCTCCGGCTCCACCAGCGTGGGGTCCACCCAGCGGCCCTCGTTGGCGGCGACGGCGGCCAGCAGCGCGCCGTGCAGCGGGGACAGGTACACGTCACCGAAGCCCGCGCCGGTGTTGGCGAGCGCGAAGCCGTCCTCCGGGATGTACGCGAGCGACACGTCCAGCGGCTGGGCGAAGGGGATCTCGCGGTTGAAGCGCAGGCGCGCCGCCATGCGCTTGAGGGAGTCCGCGGTCAGGTGCTTGCTGGTCATCTTGGCGAAGATGACGTTGGCGCTCTTGCCCATGGCCAGCGCCAGCGAATAGCAGGCGCCGTCGCGGTCGCTGTCCTCCAGCTGCCGCTCGTTCAGGCGGCGATTGCCACCGTGGAAGCACGCCTCGGTGTCGGGCGACACGCCGGCCTCCAGGAGCGCGCTGCCGGTGACGATCTTGAAGATGCTCGCGGCCGGGTACACCGCGCGGATGGGCAGCCCGCGCAATTCCGGCTTCGCCTCCGAGTGCTCCGCCATCGCGAGCACGCGGCCGGTGGAGGGCTCCAGCACCACCGCGGCGCCGTAGGGCACCTGGTAGTTCTGCATGATCTTCGTGAGCGACGCCTGGAGGCCGGGGTCGATGGTGAGCACCTGATCCGGCGCGCTCTTGCCGCCCTTCACCACCAGCTTGTTGCCCTCCAGCTTCGCGCGGGCCACCAGGTCCTGCGCGCGCGGCAGCCCCTGGAGCTTGCCGAACGGCGGCGCCTTCTCCCGCGAGGGCACCGGCATCGGCGGCACCATCCCGGGCTCCAGCGCGGCGGCGTCCTTCGCGGCCAGCGCCTCCGCCAGCGCGCGGGCATCCACCGGGCGCGAGTCCTCGGGCGCAGTGGCCGCCACGGCTTCACCGGCGGTCCCGGAGTCCGGAGCGCCCTGCGTCTGCGCGACGCTCGCGGAGCTTCCCGCGTCCGGCGAAGCCGCCTGGGCGCGCTGCTCGGCCTCCACCTTCTCCACCAGCGCACGGGCGCCCACGGGCCCCGCGTCCGTTCCCAGGGCGCTCACCGACTGCGCAAGGGCCTGGGCATCCGACGGGGCGGCGGGTGACGGCGCGGTGTTCGCGTCCGGCCCGGGCGCGGAGGCGCCCAGGAGCAGCGTGAGGGGGAACAGCGGCAGGGCGGCGAGGAAGCGGCGCATCGTCATGCTTCGGGGCTCTCCTTCGGGGGAGCAGGGAGCAGGCCGCCGGATCCTAGTCGCTGAGGGCGCGCTGTCCACGGCTTGCCTCCTCGACTGCTGCCTTCGTCCGCGAGAAACCTGGGAAGGTGCCCGGAGGTCCAGTAGGGTCCTGTGCACCTTGGACGGACTCAAAGAGACATTGGTGATCTGGGCAGCCGAGCTGCGTCGGGCCATGAAGAGCGGCCGGGCCATCGTGCTGCTCGGGCTCTACAGCATGTTCTCCGCGCTGGTGCTGCTCGTGGTGGGCTTCGTCACCCGGGATCTGCAAGCCCAGCTGAACGAGAAGCTCGCCGGATCCGGAGGGGACTCGGAGGTCGCCACGCAGGCCGCGGAGCAGATGCACCGCGGGGTGCTGGGCTTCCTCGCCAACAACGACGCCGCGATGATGGAGGCCCTGGCGCAGGTGCCCATCGTGGTGCTCATCGTCTTCAAGATCAGCCTCTTCTTCCTGCCCGCCTACATCGCCCTGATGGGCTTCGACCAGGTGAGCGGAGAGGTGGGACCGCGCTCCATGCGCTATCTCACCGTGCGCGCGCGCCGCTCCTCGGTGCTCCTGGGCAAGTTCCTCTGCCAGGCCACGCTGCTGGTGGGGCTGGTGCTGATCATCGACCTGGCCATCTTCATCTACGCGCGCATCATCAACGACGACTTCGCCTTCGGGGTGCTGGCGCTCAACCTCCTGAAGTTCTGGGGCGCCACCATCGTCTTCTCGCTGGCGTACGTCGCGCTCACCACCCTGTGCTCCAGCCTTTTCCGCGCCCCCGCGGTGAGCCTCGTCTTCAACTTCATCCTGCTCTTCGTCTTCTGGCTGATGGACTCCGTGGGACGCGCCGTGAGCGAGGAGAACGTGCTGCGCTTCCTGCGCTACCTGTCCCCGTCGTACTACTCGGGCAACCTGCTGCACCCGAGGCTCGCCGAGTTCGCCATGAGCGGCGCGGCCTACGCCGCCTTCGCGGCCATCTTCCTCTTCGGCGCCTACGGCGTCCTGCGCGCGAGGGACCTGTGAGCGACCTGGCCATCCAGCTGAACAACGTCTCCAAGCGCTTCGGCCCCAAGGTCGCCGTCAACGCGGTGAGCCTCCAGGTGCGGCAGGGCGACGTCTTCGGTCTCATCGGCCCCAACGGCGCCGGCAAGACGACCACCTTCTCCATGATGTGCGGCTACCTCTACCCGTCCGAGGGCTCGCTCCAGGTGATGGGCGTGTCCCCCACCACGCCCGGCGCCCTCAAGGGCCGCGTGGGCGCGCTGCCCCAGGACGCGGTGCTGCCCCCCGGCTGGGAGGTGGGCGCGCTGCTCATGTACTGGGCCCGCCTGTCGGACCTGCCCCAGCCCGAGCACGAGGCCCGCGGCGCCCTGGAGAAGGTGGGCCTGATGGAGGCCTGGAAGGTCCAGACGCAGGCGCTCAGCCACGGCATGGCCAAGCGCGCCGCCATGGCCCAGGCCCTGATGGGCCGCCCGCCGCTCGTCCTCCTGGACGAGCCCACCGCCGGCCTGGATCCGCGCATCGCCGCGCAGGTGCGTCAGGTCATCAAGGACATGAAGGGCACGCAGACGGTGGTCGTCTCCAGCCACAACCTCCAGGAGCTGGAGGAGCTGTGCGACGCCGCCGCCATCCTCGACAAGGGCTCGCTCGCGCAGGCCGGCACCATGTCGGAGCTCACCGGCCAGGGCGCCGAGTTCCGCGTCCAGATCGCCCGGGGCGACGTCATCATCCCCGAAATCACCTCCCTGCCCGGCGTCACCGACGCACGCATGGAGGGCACGGATGTGCTGCGCGTGCGCTTCGACGGCCAGGCCCACAAGGCCGAGGAGGTCATCAGCCGCACCGTCGGCCACCTCCTCCAGCACCAGGTGCTCATCCTCGGTGTCAGCCGCGGCCGCCGCCTGGAGGACCGCGTCCTTCAGCTGCTGTAGGCCCGCGACCCACGGACGCTCACCCCGCCTTGCGCACCCAGCCCACATAGTGGGCGCCCCGGCGCTCCATGCGGACGAGCTCGTTGCCCGTCGCGTCGCACCACGCGGGCAGGTCCGCCTCCAGGCCGCGGTCGGTGGAGACGAGCTCCACCAGCGTCCCGGGCGCAAGGCGGCGCATCGCCTTGGCAATCTCCAGGATGGGCACCGGGCAGAGGGCCCCGGACGTATCCACGCGCACACCGGCTTCCATGGCCGCGCATCCTCTCACGGAACGCTGACTGCCAAAGTGGCACGGCACGCGCGCTGAGAGGGAATTTTGGTGTCCCCAGCGTCGTTGTCCGCCCCTTCGAGGCCTCTGGATATCGGGCGGACGCAGGCGGTCATCGCGGCTTGCGTGTCTGGAATTCCCTCTGTTAAGTACCCCGCCCTTTCCCTACCCAACCCAGACACCCGCTTGGGGCCCGGAGTCGGACCTATGGCGCAGGAGCATTCCCAACCCATGAAGCCCAATGTCATCGTGGCCCTGCTGGTCGGCCTGGTGCTCGGGTTCGTTGGCGGCCGTGCCGCCACCGGCTCGAAGCCCACCCCCGGCAACACGCCCTCCGTCGCGCAGGCCGCCAACAAGCCCGCGCGCGCCGTGGACCCCACCGTCTTCAAGGTGCCCGTCGACGGCGCTCCCACGAAGGGCAGCGTCAACGCGCTCGTCACCATCGTGGAGTTCTCCGACTACGAGTGCCCGTTCTGCAGCCGCGCGCACAACACCGTCGTGCAGCTCCAGAAGGACTACGGCAGCAAGCTGCGCGTGGTGATGCGCCAGAACCCGCTGTCCTTCCACCCGCACGCCAAGCCCGCGGCCCTCGCGGCGCTCGCGGCCGGTGAGCAGGGCAAGTACTGGGACATGCACGACCTGCTCTTCGCCAACAACAAGAAGCTGGATGGGGAGAGCCTGGAGGGCTACGCCAAGCAGATCGGCCTGGACGTGGCGAAGTGGAAGGCGGACATGGCGGACGACCGCCTGGGCGCCAGCATCGACAAGGATCAGGCCCTGGCCCAGCAGCTTGGCGCCAGCGGCACGCCGGCCTTCTTCATCAACGGCCGCTTCCTCTCCGGCGCGCAGCCCATCGACAACTTCAAGTCCATCATCGACGAGGAGCTCGCCAAGGCCGAGGGCCTGGTGAAGAGCGGCGTCGCGCCGTCGCAGGTGTACGCGCGCACCATCGAGAAGGGCGTCGAGCGCGCCCCGGCCAAGGCCGCCCAGCAGCAGGCCGAGCCCGCCGCCGCCGCGAAGAAGATTGAGATCCCCGCGGACTCCCCCTCCTTCGGCCCGGCCACCGCGAAGGTGACCATCGTCGAGTGGTCCGACTTCGAGTGCCCGTTCTGCAGCCGCGCGGTGCCCACGCTCAACAAGATCAAGGAGACCTACGGCAAGGACGTGCGCGTGGTGTTCCGCCACCAGCCGCTGCCCATGCACTCGCACGCGAAGATCGCGGCGCAGGCCTCCATGGCCGCCCACGAGCAGGGCAAGTTCTGGGAGATGCACGACAAGCTCTTCGCCAACCAGCGCGCCCTGGACCGCTCCAGCCTGGAGAAGTACGCCCAGGAGCTGGGCCTGGACATGAACAAGTTCAAGGCCGCCCTGGAGTCGAGCAAGATCTCCGCGAAGGTGGACGCGGACTCCTCCGCGGGCAGCGCGGTGGGCGCCAACGGCACCCCGGCCTTCTTCATCAACGGCCGCTTCCTCTCCGGCGCGCAGCCCTTCGAGGCCTTCAAGCCCCTCATCGACCAGGAGATCGCCAAGGCTGACAAGGCGCTCGCCGCCGGCACCAAGGCGGAGGACCTCTACGCCAAGCTGAACCTGGACAACGTGAACGCCGCTCCGGCCGCCCCCGCGGCGCCCGCCGAGCCGGCCGTGCAGAAGGTGGAAGTGGGCGACGCCCCGGTGCGCGGCCCGAAGAACGCGCCCGTCACCATCGTCGCCTGGTCCGACTTCGAGTGCCCCTTCTGCAGCCGCGCCGTGCCGACCATCGAGCAGGTGGAGAAGGCCTACAAGGGCAAGGTCAAGTTCGCATTCAAGCACCAGCCCCTGCCCTTCCACCAGAACGCGAAGCTCGCCGCCGTGGCCTCCATGGCCGCCCACGAGCAGGGCAAGTTCTGGGAGATGCACGACAAGCTCTTCGCCAACCAGCGCGCGCTGGACCGCGCCAGCCTGGAGAAGTACGCCCAGGAGCTGGGTCTGAACATGAACAAGTTCAAGACGGACCTGGAGTCGGGCAAGTTCGACAAGCAGATCGAGGCGGACATGGCGGACGGCTCCGCCAAGGGCGCCAACGGCACCCCGACGTTCTTCATCAACGGCCGCACGCTGGTCGGTGCGCAGCCCTTCGATGCCTTCAAGAAGGTCATCGACGAGGAGCTGAAGAAGGCCGGCGTGGCGATGGCGGCGGAAGCGAAGTAGCCCTCCCCCGCTCCTGAAGCACACAAGGCCGTCGGCTCCCACAGCGGGAACCGGCGGCCTTCGTGTTTCCAGCGACTCCCGGGTGCGGCTTCTTCAGGAGACGGCGATGGCGTCGATCTCCACCTGGGAGCCGCGCGGCAGCGCGGACACCTGCACGGTGGCGCGGGCCGGCGGCGAGCCGGAGAAGGCGCGGGCGTACACCTCGTTCACCTTGGCGAAGTCACCCAGGTTGGTGAGGAAGATGGTGCAGCGCACGACGTGGCTGAAGTCCAGGCCGCTGGCGGCGAGCACGGCCTGCAGGTTCTTCATCACCTGCTCGGCCTGCGCGACGACGTCACCGGGGACGAGCTCCATCGTCTTCGGGTCCAGGGGAATCTGGCCGGACAGGAACGTCATCTTCCCGGCGTCCACCTGCACGGCCTGGGAGTAGGGGCCAATCGCCTTGGGGGCGTCGTCGGAGTGGATTGCCTTGCGCGCCATGCAGCACACCTCGCGTTGAGGCGGCCCCCCCAAAGGGGACGGGGGCCGCGGGTCCGCCGCGGGCTGTAGCACAGGACAGGGCTAGATTCGCTCGACCGAGTAGACGCCCGTCAACCGCTCGATGGAGCGCATCAGGTCCGTCAGCTGCTTGAGGTCGGAGATGGTGACCTCGAAGGTGTTCACCGCCCGGTCGTCGCCGGTGGCCCGGCAGTTCGCCTGGGAGATGTTGACGCTCTTCTTGGAGAACGTGTTGGTGATGTCCGCCAGCAGGCCCGGCCGGTCCGCCGTCAGCACGCGCAGCGTGACGGGCCGCTTGAAGTCGCCCTTCACGTCCCAGGACACGTCCACGCGCCGCTCGGGGTCCGTGGCCAGGGCCTTCTCACACCCCACCGTGTGCACCGTCACGCCCCGCCCTCGGGTGATGAACCCCGCGATGGGGTCCCCGGGAACGGGGTTGCAACAGCGCCCGAAGCGCACCAGCACGTCGTCCACGCCGCCAATCTGGACGCCGCTGCGGTTGTTGCGCCCCACCAGCCGCTTGGCCAGGTCCGTCATGCGCGACAGGCCCGGCAGCATGGAGGCGTTCGCCCCCGAGCCGCCGCCGTCCGTGGGACGTGGAGGCGGCTCCGCCTGCGCCAGCTTCTCCTGCGGCACGATGCGCAGCACCAGCTGCTGCGGCGTCACCTTGCCGTAGCCGATGGCGACCAGCAGGTCGTCCTCGACGCGGAAGCCCAGCTCCTCGGCGACCTTCTTGAGCTCACCGGACTTCATCTGCTTGTTGAAGTTGAGCTGGAAGCGCTTGAACTCGCGCTCCACCAGCTCGCGGCCCAGCTGCAGGCTCTTGTCGCGCTGCTGCTGCTTGATGAAGCCGCGGATGCGCTGCTGCGCGCGGCTCGTCTTGACGAAGGTGAGCCAGTCCTTGGACGGGTGCGCCTGCGGACTGGTGAGCACCTCCACCGTGTCGCCGTTCTTCAGCTTGTAGCGCAGGGGAACAATCTTGCCGTTCACCTTGGCGCCCACGCACCGGCCGCCCACGTCCGAGTGGATGGCGTACGCGAAGTCCACCGGCGTCGCGCCGCGCGGCAGGCTGCGCACGTCGCCCTTGGGCGTGAAGACGAAGACTTCATCGGTGAAGAGGTCGACCTTCACCGTCTCCAGGAACTCCTTGGGGTCCTTGAGGTCCTGCTGCCACTCCATCAGCTGGCGCAGCCAGGCGAACTTCTCGTCGTCCTTGGAGATGGGCGCGCGGCCTTCCTTGTAGGCCCAGTGCGCGGCGATGCCCTCTTCGGCGATCTTGTGCATCTCCGAGGTGCGGATCTGCACCTCCACGCGCTCGCTCAACGGACCAATCACCGTGGTGTGCAGGGACTGGTACATGTTGGGCTTCGGGATGGCGATGAAGTCCTTGAAGCGCCCGGGCACCGGCTTCCACATCTGGTGCACCATGCCCAGCGCCTCGTAACAGGAGGGCACCGACGGCGCGATGATGCGGAACGCGATGATGTCGTGGATCTGATCGAAGTCGATGCCCTGCGACTTGATCTTCTTCCAGATGCTGTAGACGTGCTTGAAGCGCCCGCTGACGTCGCCCTTGAGGCCGCGCTCCTGGAGCTTGGCGCGCATCAGGTCGCAGGTGTCCTCGATGTACGCCTCGCGCTCCTTCTTGCGCTTGTTGAGCTGCTCCTCCAGCGCGAAGAACTCCTGGGGCTTCACGTAGCGGAAGGACAGGTCCTCCAGCTCCGTCTTGATCCAGGAGATGCCCAGGCGGTTGGCCAGGGGCGCGTAGATGTCCAGCGTCTCCTGTCCGATGCGGGCCTGCTTCTCCTCGGACATGTGATCCAGCGTCCGCATGTTGTGCGTGCGGTCCGCCAGCTTCACGAGGATGACGCGGATGTCCTGCGCCATCGCGATGATCATCTTGCGGAAGTTCTCCGCCTGCTTCTCCTCCTGGGAGAGCGTCGCGGACGCGGAGAACTTGGACAGCTTCGTCACGCCGTCCACCAGCTGGGCGACCTCCGGACCGAACAGCTCCGTGAGCTCCTCCGCGGTGGCGAGCGTGTCCTCGATGGTGTCGTGGAGCAGGCCGGTGACGATGGACGCCTCGTCCAGCTTCAGCTCCGCCAGGATGCCCGCCACCTCCAGCGGGTGGATGAGGTAGGGCTCTCCCGACTTGCGGAGTTGCCCTTGATGGACCTTGGCCGAGTAGACGTACGCCTTCTTGATGATGTCCAGGTCGGGGTCCGGGTGGTACGACGCAACCCGCTGCAGGATGTCGTTCAGGCGAATCATCGAGGCGGTGACAATCGTAACTGCCTCAAACAGCAGGGGCAACGTTACCCTGGAACATCGCGTGCCCCGCCGGGTGCTGGAGGCCCGGGCGCCTAGGATATTGGTCCGAGGCTTTCGTTGACCCGGCGTTTCACGCCCCCCTAGATTGGCCCTCTGCCCATGTCTCAGCTTCTGCTGTCCGCGCTCCCGGTGGTCTGCCCGAATTGTGACGGATTCAACCCGCCACGCTCGGCCACCTGCGTGCTGTGCGGCCAGGCGATGGAAGAGGCCGCTCCGGCCCCCCGTCCGGCGGCCACGCCCCCGCCCCGGCCGGCGACGCCGCCCCCTGGCGCGGGCCCTGGCCGCCCGGCCACCGTCTCGAGCTTCACGCGCCCGGGTGAGCCCTACTCTCCGCCCACGCCGCCTCCGCCCCCCAGCGCGGTGCCGCCCGGGCTCAAGCCCTCCGCGCGCACCCCGCCGCCCACCGCCGCCCAGGGGCTGATGGTGGAGGCCCGCCGGGCCGCGCCGCCGGCCGCCGGGACGCCGCCTCCTCCCCGCGCGGGCTACGGGGCGGCCCTGCCGCCCGCGAACACCCGCCCGCCCCCGCCGGTGCCGGACAACGCCCTGCCCCCTCGCGGCGGTACGGGGGCCACGGCGCCGGTCCCGGCAGGCACGCCCCCCGCGACGACGGGCGCCACGGCGCGTCCTGCGCCGGTGGCGTCGCGCTTCGGGCTGGCGGTGATCGCCGGGACGACGCGCGGCCAGCGCTACAAGCTGCCTGTGACGGGTTGCGTGGTGGGCCGCCAGCGCGGCGCCATCCTCTTCCCGGACGACGTCTTCGTGTCGCCGCTGCACGCCACCTTCCTCGTGAAGGACGGCGCCCTCTTCGTGCGCGACGAGTCGAGCGCGTCGGGCGTCTACGTCACCTTCGCCGGCACGGAGCCGCTGGCGCCGCGCGCCCTCTTCAGCGCCGGCCAGCGGCTGTTCCGCTTCACCGGCCGCGTGGAAGCCCCCGCGCCCGTGGCGGGCCGGCCCACCGCGTATGGTTCGCCCGTGCCGCTCGGCCAGGCGCTGTACGGCGTGGAAGAGGTGCATATGGGTGGCAGGGCGGGCCGCGCGGTGGTGACGGCCGCGGCGCTGCTCACCATCGGACAGGCCCATTGCGACCTGGCGTACCCGAACGACGAGGGGCTCGCCGGCCGGCACTGCGAGCTGAGCCCCACGGCGACGGGCGCGATGCTGCGCGACCTCTCCGGCGGCCTGGGCACCTTCGTGCGCATCCCGCCCGCGACGGAGCGGCCCCTGCGTCCGGGCGACCGCGTCCGCCTGGGCCAGCACGTCATGCAGGTCGAAACGCTGGGCTGACGGGCAGCAGCCCGCGCATCACCGAGCCGGGTCGGGCCGGGCGCTACCGAGCCCGAGGCCAGGGGCCAGGCACTCAGGGCGACGAGGGACGCGCCACCGGGCTGCCGAGCCGGACTTCGATGTACGCGCGCGCACGCGAGTCGGGCATGTCGGTCAGGTGGCGCACCCACCAGCCGCGGGCCTCGTCCGTGTTGTCGCGCTGCCAGTACAGCTCGCCCAGCTTGAGGGCCAGCTCCGCTTCCGGGTTGAAGTTGAAGGCTTCCTTGTAGCTGGAGGTCGCGCGGCCCAGCTCCCCGGCCATCACGTCGCGGTCCCCGTCCTGCGTCAGCTTGCGCGCCTTGTCCACGTTGCGCGCGTTGCTGGGAATTTGCCGCAGGTAGTCCGGCTGATCCGAACCGGAGGTGAGCAGCCGGGGCGCGTTGGGCGGCGCCACGTACTGGTTCCCCTCGGAGCCGCTGCCCGCGCCAATGCCGAAGTAGTAGACGAAGAAGCCCACCGCCCCCAGCACCAGCACGGTGGTGAGCGCCTTGAAGAAGAGGATGATGCCCTCGCCGCCACCGGAGGCGGGCGCGATCACGGAGGTCTGGGTGCCCTCCTGCGCGAGCGTGGCCTCTTCAGAGACCGGCGTGCGCGAATGGGGCAGGCCCTGCACGGTGGCTTCCACCGTCACGTCATTCCAGGCCGTGTTGTTGCGCGCGGCGTTGTGCGCGGCCTGGGACTTGCGCGGGATGGGAGCCAGCACGCCCGAGGCCTGGGGACGGCGCCCGCCCGTATCGTTGGCGGCTCCTCCGCGACGGCGCTCCTTGTCGACCGCGAGCAGCTCCGCCTTGAAGGCCCCGGCGTCGGCCGGCCGGTCATCCGGGTCCTTGGACAGGACGCGGAGGATCAGCCGCTCCATGCCCGGGGAGATGCGCGCGTCCGGACGGCGGCGCGTGGGCGGGGGCGGCTCCTCGGTGAGGTGCTTGGTGGCGAAGCCCACCGCCGAGTCGGACTCGAAGGGGAGCAGGCCCGTCATCAGCTGGTAGAGGATGACGCCCACCGCGTACAGGTCCGAGCGATGGTCCAACACCGCGCCCCGCGCCTGCTCCGGCGACATGTACTCGGGGGTGCCGCACACGAAGCCCGCGCGCGTGAGGGCCGGGCCCTCGTCCTGCGAGTCGGTGATCTTCGCGATGCCGAAGTCCAGCACCTTCACGAAGTCCGGCTCGTTGCGGCGGTGCTCCACCATGATGTTCTCGGGCTTCAGGTCCCGGTGGATGACGCCCGCGCCGTGCGCGTCCGACAGCGCGCTGAGAATCTGGAGGGCGATGCGCACCACGCGCGCCTCGCCCAGCGGCCACTCGCGGCTGAGGATCTGATGCAGGTCCTGCCCGGCCACGTACTCCATCGCGATGAAGAGCGCGCCGTCGTCCGCCTGACCGAAGTCCAGCACGCTGATGGAGTTGGGGTGGTTCAAGCGGCTGGCGGCCTTGGCCTCGCGCTGGAAGCGCGCCACGGTGCGCTCGTCCGACAGCAGCGTGTGGCGCAGCACCTTCAGCACCACCATCTTGTCCAGCGCGAGCTGACGGGCGCGGTACACCTTGCCCATGCCGCCCTCGCCGATGAGGGCTTCCACCCGGTACTTGGAGGCAATCGTCTTGCCCACGTATTCGTCGCCGCCCTCCGCCGTGCGCAGGAGCGTCGCGCCGCAGGCGGGGCAGTAACGGGAGGAGTCTTCGGCGTCGGCGCCGCAGGAAGGGCAGTACACGTCAGCGTCCAGTCAGTGGGGCCGGGACTTCACCATGCCCCTCGGGTGGGGAGCAAGCCGTGCGCTGTCGGGCCCCCCAACGCGGCGCGGGCCTGCTAGAAGGGACGCTCGCATGGACGCCGTGGACTATTGCCCCCGCTGTGACACCGAGAATTCCCGGGATGCCACTGTCTGCCGAGCTTGCGGCTCGGCGCTGCGCTCCGGGACCATGGTGATGGCCGTGGCGCACATCTCGTCGCGCCCGCAGGTGTCCATCCGCGTGGTGCGCGCGGATGGCGGCCCCGAGGCGCTCGTGCGCATGCAGCGCGACACCCTCACCTGCGGCCAGCAGGCGGACATCGCGCTCAACGACGACCCCTTCATCATGCCCGTGCAGGCGCGCTTCTTCTTCTCCGGCGCCCGCCTCGCCATCGAGGACGTGGGCGGCGCCAACGGCGTCTTCGTGCGCCTGCGCAATGAGCGCGAGCTGCCCGCCGGCGGTGAGCTGCGCCTGGGCCGTCAGCGCATGGTGCTGGAGCCCATCCCCGCCGCGGCGTTGGGGCCCGGTGGCACGCAGGTGTGGGGTTCGCCGGATCCCGGCTACCGGCTGCGGCTCATCCAGCTGCTGGAGGGCGGCCTGCGCGGCGCGGCCTTCCCGCTCAAGGACGGCGACAACCTGCTGGGTCGTGAGCAGGGCGACATCGCCTTCCCCACAGACGGCTTCGTGTCCGGGCGGCACGCGCTCCTGCAGGTGCGGGGGGACCGGCTGATGGTGCGCGACGTGGGCTCGTCCAACGGCACGTTCATCCGCCTGGCGGGGCCGACCTTCGTCGACAACGGCGACCATTTCCTCATCGGCCGTCAGCTGCTGCGGGTGGAGATCCAGCCCGCGGCGGCCTGAAGCGACGGTCCTTCGCTCGCGAAACACGGACCGCACGGGAGCACCGTGCGGTCCGGGGAAGCCACGGCCTCAGCCGTAGGACTTCTCCTTCTTCTCCTGCTCTTCCTTGCAGCGGATGCAGAGCGTCGTCACCGGACGCGCATCCAGACGCTTCGGGGAGATGTCCTCCTCGCAGCGCTCGCAGATGCCGAAGGTGCCGTCCTCCACGCGCTTGAGCGCGCCATCAATCTTCTGCAGGAGGAACTTCTCGCGGTCCCTCAGACGGAAGACCATGGACTGGGTGTACTCGGAGGCGGCCTGGTCGATTTCGTCAGGCAGGTCGTCCGTGTCGAAGGACGATTCCTCCACCAGGGTCTTCTTCGCGCTTTCGAGCAGGCTCGTTTTGCTGTCCTCGAGCATCTTCTTGTAACGCTTGAGATCTTTCTGGTTCACAGCCTGCGGCTCCGTTGGACGGGTAGAGGGGGCCTGACCCCGAAAAAAAGGGCCCGAAAGCTTTATTCATGCGGTTCCCAGTGTCAAGCTGACCTGCTTTAAAACGTGGGTGCACGAGGAGCCCCTTGAGCGACAACACGAAGTTCGATCGGGAATTCTTGCGCTCGGCGCTTTCCCTGGCCGCCAAGAGCGAGGTCGACCACTTCCTCTACATCTGTGACACGCCCATTGCGCCGGAGGACCTCCGGGGTAAGCCCGCGCGCAAGAAGCTGGTGTACGCGGTGACGTTGGAGCCGCTGGCGCAGGAGCTCCTGCGCAAGAAGCTCCGCGCGCTCGTCATCCCCGCGTACGACTACTCGCGCACGGAGCGGGTGAAGGTGGCGCTCGTGTCCGCGCTGTCCCAGGGGGCGTTCAAGGAAGGCGACCTCGTGCTCTGCATGACGGGCAAGGTGGGCCGCGCGCCGGACACGCTGATGCAGATGCGCATCGGCGGGTCGCTGGACGACCGGCTGGCCATCGAGGGCGTGAAGCTGGGCGAGGAGTTCAACTCGCAGGTGGTGGACGCGCTCATCCAGCTGGCGCTGCAGATTGGCCAGGAGGGCTTCGAGGGCCACCCCATCGGGACCATCATCACGATTGGTGACCACACGAGCGTGCTGGAGAAGAGCCGGCAGCTCACCATCAATCCGTTCCAGGGCCTGTCGGAGTCCGAGCGCAACGTGCTCGACCCGAAGATCCGCGACGCCATCAAGAACTTCTCCGTGCTGGACGGCGCGTTCGTCATCCGCGAGGACGGCGTGGTGCTGTCCGCCGGCCGCTACCTGTCCTCCAACGACGACACGGTGAAGATTCCCCTGGGCCTGGGCGCGCGTCACGCGGCCTCCGCGGGCATCACGTCCACCACCCACTGCATCGCGCTCACGGTGAGCCAGACGTCCGGCGCGGTGCGGCTCTTCAAGGGCGGCAACATCGTGCTGGAGCTGCACCAGACGGCGCGGCGGACCTGAGAAGCGCCCTTCCCTACTTCACGCGCTCGGGCGCGGAGTGGGGCTGGTGCTCCTCGCGGTAGATGTCCGCCAGGGCGTGCGCCTTCTCCACCTCGTCGCGCGCCGCGTCCAGCGCCATCACCCGGTCGAAGCGCTCCACCTGCTCGCGCAGCGCCTCCGTGACGACGCCGCCCGCGGCCATGCGCGCGGACGCGCTCTCCCGCTCGATGCGCAGGTCCGCCACGCGCTCGCCCAGCTCGCCGGCCGCGCCG
Source organism: Corallococcus sp. AB011P (assembly GCF_003611605.1). NCBI lineage: Bacteria > Pseudomonadati > Myxococcota > Myxococcia > Myxococcales > Myxococcaceae > Corallococcus > Corallococcus sp. AB011P. Next base: position 291,425 of record NZ_RAVX01000006.1, on the reverse strand, counting down.
AGCAGCAGCTCCGAGTCCCGCTCCGCGCGCCGCAGCGACTCCCGCGTGGACTCCAGCAGGCGTTCGGTCTGCACGCGGTCGCGCTCCAGCACGCCCACGCCCTTCGCGTCCCCCCGGTCATGCGCCGTCTGACGCCGTCCGGCGATGTCGCCTAGGCGGGCCGTGTAGCGCGTCACTCCGCGGGAGAGCTCGCCCTTGAGGGCCAGCAGCGTGGCGGCGGACTTGCGCACCTCGGCCGCCTGGCGCTCCAGGTCCTCGATGAGCCGGTCGAACGTGGCCAACGGGTCCACGGGCGCCGCGGGTGTCTTCTTGCGTTTGAGGAAGCCGAACATGGCGCGTGCCTTGAAGCCTACCCGAACGGGCGGCAGAGCAACCGCACCCGTTCCAACGCCTCGGCCACCGGACGCCCGCCGCCGGACAGCACGGCCAGGTAGCGCGCGGGCGTGAGTCCGTAGACGGACAGCAGGTGCTGCAGGAGCACCACGCTCTCCGTCGCGCGCCGGTCCGCGGAGGCGAGCGACGCGGCCTCGCCCACCGCCTCCAGGATGTCCGTCACCCGCGCCACGAGCTCCGCGCCGGGCGTCTCCGGCACGGTGGAGGCCGCGGGCGTGGATGGAAAGAGCGCGTCGAAGGAGGCCTCCACGGCCACGCCTGCCCCGGGCGCGCGGCCCGCCGCCACCGCCTCCAGCGCGTCCAGGTGCGGGGCCAGGGCCTCCAGGGCCTCCAGCGAGGCCGGCACGTCGCGAGGCAGGAGCGTGCGCCAGGGTGTGTCGAACTCCGTGCGCGCCCAGCGGATCTCCTCGTCGGAGAGCGGGTGGTAGAAGGCGCGGCCTCCGGCGGCGCGCTGCTCCAGCACCAGGGACTTGAGGTCCGGGTTCTCCTCGCCCAGCGAGATGAAGCTCAGCGCGATGTCCAGGGCGCCCATGGGCGCGCGCGTGCGGCGGATGAGGTCCAGGTCCACGCGGTCCTCGCCGTCGGTGATGAGCACCACCGTGGCGCGCGCGAGGTACGGGTCGCGCCCCTGCGCGGCGCGGATGGAGTCGAAGGCGGACAGGAGGGCCAGCGAGATGTCTGTCTGCCCCTCCGCGGGCGAGTCCCGGAAGAGCTTCTCAATCTGCCGGGTCGCCTCCGCGGCGGTGTCCACGCGGGCCAGCTCCGTGGGCACGTCGTTGAAGAAGCTGAAGTAGAGCGGGTCGAAGTTCTCTCCGCGCCGCGCCTTCACGCGCAGGTTGTTCAGCTCCGCGATGATCAGCGCGTCACGGAAGCGCGCTCGCGCGCCGTGCATGGAGCCGGAGGCGTCACAGACGTAGACGCGCACGGCGGTGCGCTTCACCTTGCGCGGCTTGGGGGGCGGCGCGTCGTCCAGGTACGTGCGCACGAGCTGCCGGTGCCCCGCGAGGTCCTGGAGCAGGCGCCGAGGGTCCGTGATGACGAAGTGGTGGACCTCATCCAGGCTGCCCGTCGTGGCGAACGACATCGTCTGCGTCGGATAGGGCACCTGGCGAGGGACGGCCCGCACGGCGGCGGCGTCCTTCTCGACGATCTCCTCCGACAGCGAGTCCTCCACGTCGAAGTAGCGCGCACACCCCGCCGCCAGGTCGAACGTGGCCAGCTGTTCCGGCTTCAGTGAGAACGCCAGGTCCGCGAGCTGCTCGTCCGGCGCGTCCTCCGCCTCGCGTCCGGAGTCCGCCTCGGCATCCGCCTCCCCCAGCCACTGCAGCCGCGCGCCCGCCTCCGCCTCCTCCACCATCCGTGTCAGCCGCTCTTCAGGGGGAAGCAGCGGCGTCAGCGCGCGCCGCGCCGCCGAGGCCAGCTCCGCGTCCCCGGCCTCGATGGCGCGCTCGTAGAGGCCCTGCAGCGAACGGTAGGCGCCCCGGGGATCCTTCTGGGCGGTCTGCCGCACGCCGCGCACCAGCGCCGCCAGGGAACGCGTGGGCGGAACCTCACGCACCCGCTCGCGTGCCTCCGCCACGTCGTTGCGCAGCGCCATGCTCCGCGCGCGGTCCGCGTCCGTGGTGCCCAGGCGCAGCAGCATCTCGTGGGCCAGGTCCAGGTCGCGCCGCTTCTGTACCAGGTCGATGACGTTGTCCCGCGCGCGAGCGGCGAGCAGCTCCGCGATGGCCAGGCGCGCGTTGGCGGGAGGCCGCTCCCGGGTCGTCTCGCTCGGACGCTCGAAGATTTCGAACGGCGCGTCCTCACCGCCCTGAGCCTCCAGCGGACGGCTGAAGAGATCCGCCACCTTCACCGCGCGGGCCAGCCGCACGAAGCCCCGGTCCAGCGCGGTGAGAGCCCCCGAAGGCATCTCCCCGGAGCGGTGCGCCTTCTCCACGAGGCGCAGGCACTCCTCGTACTCCTCCAGGGCCTGGTTCGCGCGCGCCGCGAGCCCCTGCGCGAGCGCCCCCGCCCTGCCCCGCTGGGTGCCCAGCGCGAGCAGCAGCCGGGCATCCGCGGCGGTGTGGACGCCCACGCGATCCAGCTCGCGGTCGAGCGCCACGAGCACCGGCAGGCCCAGGTCCTCTGGCCCCTTCAGCTTGCGGCCGAAGGGCCAGGACCACGCGCCACCACGGGCCGCCGCGGGCTGGCGGAGCGCATCCAGGCGCTGCCGCAGGGGAGTGAGCCGGCGCGCCAGCACGTCTCAGCGCCGCCTTCCGGGCATGGCCTTGGCGCTCACGGCGCGGTCCGCCGCTCCAGCACCTGCCGGCTGAAGCGTCCGAAGTCCTCGTCGATGCCGCGAAGCTGGGCGGACAGCTTGCGCGCGCTCTCTCCCAGTTCGCCCGGGAGCGTCTCCAGCATGCCCAGCGTGGCCTTGAGCCGCACCAGCTCGCCCTCCTTGAGCGTGAGCTGGGGGAAGCGGCTGCGCACCAGCCGCTCGAAGGTGCGCTCCGCGTCGGCGCGGCCGTTGAGCGCTTCCGGGGCGGGCAGCGCGGACAGCAGCTGGGTCAGCCAGCTGCGCAGGTACTTGATGCGCGACTGGAGAAAGGACAGCTCCGCTTCGGCCACGGCCGCGCGGACCGTGTCGGAGAGGAACGCGGACGCGGACGCGGGACGCGCCGCCATCAACTGTCCGTCCAGGCCCACGAGCGCGGTCAGCTCCCCGTCGGGGGCCTGCGCGGACAGCTCTCCCCGGTAGTAGGTGTACGCGTCGCCATTGAGCACGGCGTTGGGGGCCGGAGGCGGGCTGGCCACCTCGCGAGACAGCACGCGGGCGTGCTCGCGGAGGCGGGTCTCCATCAGGTCGCGGCACTCGGCGAGCACCGGCTCCGCCGTCACGCCCTCGCGCCGCAGGTTCTCCGCCACCGCCTGCACCGCGCGGCCGTACTGCTCGATGCGCTCGAACGGGGTCGCGCCCAGCACCTCGCGCGCGTACGCCACGCTCAGCGGCCGGAGCAGCTCCTGCTTCAACCCCGCCTGGGACGCATCCAACGCCGTCAGGGCGTTCTCCAACTGGGTGAGCCGCCGCGAGTCCGCGGACAGCGCGTCCAGCGGATCCTTGCGGCCCCGGGGCGCCTGCGCGGGGAACGCCGCCGACACCCGGCGCCGGAGCGCCGCCACCACCCGGCGGCGCGTGTCCTTGTCCGCGTCGCGCAGCCGCTCGTGGAGGGAGGGCACCGCCTCGCTGAGCATCGCCGCCAGCGAGCCCATCACGCCCAGCTCCTCCTCCAGGTTCTCCGCGAGCCCGACCAGCCACTCCATCTTGACGCTGTCCTCGAACGCGAGCCCCTCCGCGGCGGACGCGCTCATCTCCAGCGCCTGCTCCAGGAACCGCGCGGACGCCTCGCACAGCGCGGGGTAGCCCGGCTTCAGCTCCGGCACCGACCGGCTCAGCTCCAGGACGTCGCGGATGGCGATGAGCAACGCCACGCCGCCGCGCCCCTCCCCCTGCCCCGCCGCCATGCCTCGCGACAGCCGCTGCTCCAGGGCAGCCACCAGCGCACGCGCCGCCACCAGCAGCGGCGCCCGGTTCTGGCCGTGGCGCGGCCCGGGCACCAGCTTGCCCAGCACGCCGCGCGCGGTGGTGGACACCACGCCCGCCTGCCAGTTGCGGCTCAGGCCCTCCGCGGCGTTCACGTCGTCGGCGGCCGCGAGCGTCGTCGCCTCGCGCTCCACGCCGCCGCCCAGCTCCTGGCGCACCTTGCCCAGCACCTCGTCGAAGGTGCGCTGTTCCAGCCGGACGATCTCCAGCTGCGCCCGCTCGCGAGGGTCCACCGCCGCCTTGAGCAGCGCGTCGGCTTCCGCCGCGGGCGGACCGCCCAGGAGGAAGAACCAGCGCAGCGCGTCCAGGTCCTCCACCGTCGCCTCGAGCGGCCGGTCCGGACGGCGGTAGATCTGATCGCGCACCACCGCGGCCTTCAGCGTCCAGAGCGCCTTCACCACCGAGCGCTGGGAGAAGTACTTCGTGGGCACGTAGTCCGGCAGCTTCGACACCTGCGCCACGAGCGCGCGCTCCAGCGCGTCCGTGAGCATCTCCACGCCCTCCAGCACGTGGCCGGGCACCTTCACCTGGGCCACCGCGTCCTGGAGCAGGTCCAACTGCTGGAGCGTCAGCGTGGCGCGCAGGTCCGGCCGCGTCCCGTGCACGAAGCGGTGCAGCATGGCGGCCCGGCTCTCCCGCCGGGCGAAGGCCTTGGGCACGAAGCTGATGAAGCTCAACCGGTCCGCGAACGCCAGCAGCAGCTCCGGCGAGCGCGCCAGCACCTCCGTGAGGTACCGGTTGCTCGTCATCACCACGCACTCGGTGCGGCCGGCCGTCACCTTGCGGCCGTGCTTCAGCTCCCGCTCGTACATCACGTTGAGGATGGAGCGCAGCAGCATGTCCCGGCCGTCGAAGACCTCGTCCAGGAACGCGTGCACCGCGCCCAGCATGCCCTCGTCGGTGAGGTACTCGGTGCGCCCCGTCTCCGTGAGCACCTTGAAGTCCACCGGACCGATGAGGTCCGTCTGCAGCGTGGTCTCCGCGATCTGCTTGGAGAACAGCGACGGCAGGCCGGACACCTCGTCGGTGATGCGCCCCAGGACGGCGCTGGCGACCGCGCTCTTCGCCGTCCCGGGAGGCCCCACCACCAGCACGTGCTCGCGGCAGAGCAGCGCCAGCTCAATCTGCGTGAACAGCGTTTCCCGCTCCAGGTACGTCTCCCGCAGCTCCCCGAAGAAGCGGCGAAAGGACTGGGCGGCCTGCAGGTTGGGAGGAGGCGAAGTCACAAGAGGGCCGGGGGCTGCGGGGAAGGCCGCATGCTACCCGCGCCCCTCCCCCTATTTGAAGTGCACCGCGCAGGCCCCGTCGGGGCAGTTGCGACCCGCGATGCGGAAGCGGTAGCGGGCCACCACCCCATACACCGCGTCCGCCAGCTGCCGCAGTCCGGGGACGTAGTACACGTAGAGCAGCCGCCCCAACGGCCGCCGGCCCAGCGCGCGGACAATGGCCTCCGCTCCCTCCAGGACCCGGCCATCCGCCTGGATGAGCTGCATGGCCTTCTCACAGCGCTCGAAGCTCACCCCCGGGAAGGCGTCCAGGACGCCCTCGTCGCGGAACGAGAGCAGCTGCGTGCCCTGCCCGCCCACCAGCTTGCGCATCTCCCGCGCGGCGCCGCTGCACACGCGGCAGTGGCTGTCGTAGAGCACCACGTCATGTCCCGGCGGTGTCGTCTGGAGCGTCGTCATGCGTCAGCGTCCCCTTGCGCCCAGTATGTCAACGCGGCTTGAGCATCTCATGCAGTTGTCCGTGCACGCTGCGCCAGATGTCGTGCTGCCGTTCAATAGGGTCCATCAGCGCCATGCCCACCGACGTCGCCGGGGAGCTGCCCTGGAAGGCCGAGTACTGTCGGATGCGCGTGCCGCCGCTGCCGTCGTCGTCGAAGACGAACTGGTTGGTGCCGCGCAGCGGGTGTCCGTCCAGGGTGGTGATGTGGACGACGCGCTCCGTCTCGTTGAGCTTCACGGTGATGGGCGCCCACACCGGCGGCGGGCCCTGCTCCTCCAGGAACAGCCGGGCGCCATCCGTCAGCGCGCTCGCCGCCGGCCGCAGTGAAATGCCCGCCGCGCCGAAGAGCAGCTCCGGGTTGCTGACGAAGGCCTCGAAGGCGTCCCTCGCGGACACGCCGGGAATGGTGCTGGTGTAGTCGGTGAGCGCCGTGGGAGCACCGGCGATGGGCGGGCTCGGGTCCAGGTGCCCCAGCTGCTTGCGCGCGTAGGCATCCATCGAGGCCCCCTTGTCCAACGTCACGCTGAACGCGGCGGCCTGGGTCTGCTCCAGGAGCCGCGCCCCCTGCTTCAGCTGCTCCTGGATGGAGCCCGTGGGCTTCGGCGGGAACGCGCCCCCCACGCCGAAGTCGAAGCCGTTGCCCTCCCGCGCCCGGGGCGCCACCTGCGGCGCCCGCGAGGGAGTCGTGGCCGGCGCGCCGGCCCCCCGAAACACCTCCACGGAGTTGGCCGGAGCGGCCGACGTCCGTGACGGCGCCTCCGAGCGCGGGGCCAGGGGAAGCGCTACGCCCTCGGGCGCGGCGAGGTCGGGGAGGACGCCGGACAGCAGGGAGTCGATGCGGGACATGACAGGACACCTTCGGGGTGGACAGCGAGGAACCCACCCGCCCCTTGCAGCGCCTCCGCCACCGGTGCCCGTGTGAATTCGCGGGGTTGCTCCCGGCCCTCATCCCGCGTCCGGCACACCCGTCCACCGCCTCGGAAAAGAAGAAGGCCGGCGCCCCTCGTCGGAGCACCGGCCCTCTGACTTCAGCCCCCGCCGCGGAGCGGGAGGCTCACGGCGTCAAGACTGGCGGAACTCGGCGTCCACCACGTCGTCCTTCGCGGACGGCTGGGCGCTGGAGCCCGGAGCCGCGGAGGGCTCGGCGCCCGGAGGAGGCGTGGCGCCCGGCGCGCCGCCGGTGGCCCGGTACATCTCCTCCGCCGCCTTGTAGCTGGCCTGCTGGAGCTTCTCGAGGGCCGCCTTGATGGCGTCCTTGTCCTGCCCCTCGCGGACGGAGTTCAGCTCCGCGACACCGTCCTCGACGGCCTTCGCCACCTCGGGAGTGAGCTTGTCCTTGTTCTCCTTGATCATCTTCTCCGCGGCGTAGGACTGGCTCTCCGCCTGGTTCTTCACCTCGACCAGTTCGCGGCGCGCCTTGTCCGCGCTCTCGTTGCTGCGCGCGTCGTCGACCATCTTGGTCACTTCGTCCTTCGACAGACCGGACGAGTGGCTGATGGTGACCTTCTGCTCCTTGCCGGTCGCCTTGTCCTTCGCGTTGACGTTGAGGATGCCGTTCGCGTCGATGTCGAACGTCACTTCAATCTGCGGCACGCCGCGCGGCGCCGGGGGCATGCCCGTCAGGTGGAAGCGGCCGAGGCTGCGGTTGTCGCCCGCCATCTCGCGCTCACCCTGCAGCACGTGGATCTCCACCTGCGTCTGGCCGTCCGCCGCCGTGGAGAAGGTCTCCGACTTGCGCGTGGGGATGGTGGTGTTGCGCTCGATGAGCTTCGTCATCACGCCGCCCAGCGTCTCCACACCCAGGGACAGCGGCGTCACGTCCAGCAGGAGGATGTCCTTCACCTCGCCGCCGAGCACACCCGCCTGCACCGCGGCGCCCAGCGCCACGACCTCGTCGGGGTTCACGGAGCGGTTCGGCTCCTTGCCGAACAGCTTCTTCACCGCCTCCTGCACCATGGGGATGCGCGTGGTGCCACCCACCAGGACGATCTCGTTGAGCTCCTTGGGGTCCAGCCCCGCGTCCTTCAGGCACTTGCGACACGGCTCCAGCGAACGCTCCACCAGCGGGCCAATCATCTGCTCGAACTTGGCGCGCGTGAGCTTCACGTTCAGGTGCTTCGGACCCGACGCGTCCGCCGTGAGGAACGGCAGGTTGATCTCCGTCTGCGTCGCGCTGGACAGCTCGATCTTGGCCTTCTCCGCCGCCTCCTTCAGGCGCTGGATGACCATCTTGTCCTTGCTGACGTCGAGCCCGGTGTCCTTCTTGAACTCGCTGATCAGCCAGTTCATGATCTCCAGGTCGATGTTGTCACCGCCCAGGTGCGTGTCGCCGTTGGTCGCGAGCACGTCCACCACGTTCTCGCCCACCTCCAGGATGGACACGTCGAAGGTGCCGCCGCCGAAGTCGTAGACGGCGATCTTCTCATCCTTCTTCTTGTCCATGCCGTACGCGAGCGCCGCCGCGGTCGGCTCGTTCACGATGCGCTTCACCGTCAGACCGGCGATCTCACCGGCATCCTTGGTGGCCTGGCGCTGGGCGTCGTTGAAGTACGCCGGGACGGTGATGACGGCCTCCGTCACCTTCTCACCCAGGTAGTTCTCCGCGGCGCGCTTGAGCTTCAAGAGCACCTGCGCGCTGATCTCCGGCGCGCTGTACTGCTTGCCGGCGATGTCCACGCGCGCGTCGCCGTTGGGGCCCCGGCCCACCTTGTAGGGGACGAGCTTCGCTTCCTCGGTCGTCTCCTCGAAACGGCGGCCCATGAAGCGCTTCACCGAGTAGATGGTCTGCTCCGGGTTGGTGATGGCCTGGCGCTTCGCCACCTGACCGACCAGGCGCTCCCCGTCCTTCGTGAACGCGACCACCGAAGGCGTGGTGGGGGCTCCCTCTTCGTTGACGATGACCTTGGGCTCGCGACCCTCCATGATCGCCACCACGCTGTTCGTGGTGCCCAGGTCGATTCCGATAATCTTGCCCACGGTTCCCATCCTCTGGAAATGACTGCGTTTTTCCTGCGAAATCCCGATGTAAGCCCAACGTAACCACCCCCCCCGGCGTGTCAAACGCGAGGGCGGGTTTCCCCATGGGCCCGGGCACCCAGCGCAAAGGTGATGACGCCCGCTGCGTAGCGCAGTGCGCAGCCCCGGCCGCCCGCGTGTCACCGGAACGCCATCCACGCGCCACGGGTGCGTAACGCGCTCTACACTGCCGTCACCCCGCGGTAGCAACCGAGCGGGCATTTTGGACACCAGCGGACCGTTCAACCCCTCGGAATCACTTCAACCCGTCTGCCTGACACCACGCGTCAGGGGTTGGCGAGAAAAGTGCACAGTCCGAACCGCGTCAGCGCTGTCATACCGCTCCCCGCCCCTTTGGAGTCGTCCATGCTGGTTCAGCCCCTGCGTTCCTCGGACTTCCGCCGCTCGCCCGCGGCGCTGCCGTCCGCCGAACCGAAGGTCGCGGTGCTGCTGAACGCGAACGCCCGCAAGGTGGACGCCCGGGTCGTCAAGCTGCTGTCGCACGTGGTGCCGGAAGAGGACCTGTTCCTATCGCGCTCGCCGCTGGACGCGCGGCGCATCGCGCAGACGGTGCTGGAGCGGGGCTACCCCACCGTCTTCACCGGCGGCGGCGACGGTACCTTCATGGGCTTCGTCAACGAGGTGCTGCAGCAGGTGGGCCCGCGCGGGAAGTTCGCCGGCCAGGCCGCGCCGCGCTTCGGCATCCTCAAGCTGGGCACGGGCAACGGCATCGCTGCGTTCGTCAACGCGTCCAGCACCCGGGGCGACGGCATCCTCAATGACGTGGTGCGCGCCCGCGCGGCGGAGTTCCCCAGCGTGCGCACCATGGACCTGGTGCAGGTGGACGGCCAGCGCGCGCCCTTCGCGGGCCTGGGCGTGGATGGCAAGGTGCTCAACGACTACATCGCCGTGAAGGAGTCGCTGGGCAAGGGCATGTTCAAGCGGGTCATGTCCGGCGGTGGCGGCTACTTCTCCGCGGTGGCCTTCAAGACGGTGCCGCACTACCTCACCAGCTCCGTGCTGGTGGAGTGCGAAGTCGTCAATGGCCCGTCGGAGGCCTACCGCCTGGGCGCGGAGGGACAGACGGTGGGCGGGCCGCTGGCGCCGGGCGCGCTGCTCTTCCGGGGCAAGCTGATGATGGCCGCCGCGGGCACCATGCCCTTCTACGGCTACGGCTTCCGCATGTTCCCCCACGCGAACGACCGCCGGGGCTTCCTGCAGCTGCGCCTGGGCCAGGTGTCGCCCACGCAGGTGCTGGCCAACCTCCCCCGCCTGTGGAATGGCCGCTGGGCTCCGGAAGGCCTGCACGACTTCCACGCCCGCGAGGTCACCATCCGCTTCGCGCGCCCCATGCCCTTCCAGGTCGGCGGCGACGCGGCCGGCTACCGCGAGCAGGTCACGCTGTCCGTGGCGCCCGAGTCCATCGAGCTGCTCGACTTCAACGGCGTGCAGTAGTCCCCTGGCGGTTGAAGGGCCCAGGCACTCCGGGCCCTCCCCCACGCTTCACGAAGAGCCCCTGCCCGAGTCTTGAACCTTCAGCCGCGGTCGCGCGACGCCGGAGGCTTCTCACCCGGCTCCTTGCGCCGGCCCACGGCGAACGCGTAGCTGACACCCGGCCGCTGGTTGTGCTCGCGGTGCAGGGCCAGCTCCTCGCGGAAGGTGGCGCTCTCCGGCGCGGCGCCTTCCGGCAGGTTCGCTTCCATGTCCTTGTAGAGCGCGTCCAGCTCCGTGTCGTGCAGCGACTCCACGGACTCCGGCTCGAAGCCGGCGTTCTCCAGCGCCTGGAGCAGCTCGCGCGGCAGGAGCAGCGGCGCGCCCAGGCGCTTCTCCCAGAAGTCCAGCACGGGCTTGGGCGTGAAGCGGCCCACGCGCGCCGGGAAGGTGAAGCCCACGCGGCCACGCTTGCCCAACAGCGGGCGGAACACGCGCAGCGACACGTCCAGCGGGTACTGCACGCGCCCCGGCACGAGGATGGCGTGGAAGGGGCCGTCCAGCATGCCCAGCGCGTCCGGCGCCACGCGGCGCACCTCGATGCGGTCCGCCAGGCCCTGGGTGCGCACGCGCTCGCGGACGGGGGACACCAGGGTCTCATCCGTGTCCACGGCCACCACGGAGCACTTGAGCTCCTGGGCCAGCAGCACGGCGGCGCCGCCCTCCGGGCCACAGCCGAGCACCAGCACGCGAGAGCCCTGTTCGAGCTGGGCCACCTTGGCGAAGCGGCGCGTGGCGTCGTCGGATCCGAACGCGCGCTGCGCCCCCGGCGGGTGGTACAGCGGGAAGTGCTCGGCGGGACTCATTCCACCCTCATATACGCACCCCGGCCGGACTTCCAGCCGCCGGCGGCCTCCGGGCGCCCTGGGGCATCCGCCCGCGCACCGCCTGCCTCACAGGTAGTAGACGATGCGGGGATCCTGGTGCAGTTCGGCGTAGATGGCCCGGCGCTGCTCCTCGGACAACAGCAGCACGGACACGCTCAGGGACACGAACTTCCCCTTGCGGCTGTGCTGCACGTGGATGGAGTCCGGGGAGACCTCTGAGCCCAGCTTCCGCCGGAAGAGTGAGCGCACGTGCTCCTCGAAGCCGGGCGTCTCCTCGACCGTCGCCTTGCCCATCACCTTGTACTCGTAGACGGAGGGGTACTCGACGAGGGGCTTCTTCTCCTCGCCGGGGGCCTCGGGCTTGTCGGTGCCGTCCTGGGTCATGACACGTCTCTATCAGGCGCGGGCCTTGGGCGCTTCACAGCAGGTTGGCCGCCAACTCGGCCAGCATGCTGCGCTCGCCCTTGGCCATGGTGATGTGGCCGGCGATCTTCTCGTTCTTGAAGCGGTTGACCACGTGCACGAGCCCGTTGTTCGTGGAGTCCACGTACGGGTTGTCGATCTGGAACGGGTCGCCGGTGAGGATGATCTTCGTGTTGTCGCCCACGCGGGTGAGGATCGTCTTCACCTCGTGCGGGGTGAGGTTCTGCGCCTCGTCCACGATGATGAACTGGTTGGGGATGCTGCGCCCGCGGATGTACGTGAGCGGTTCGATCTCCATCAGCCCCAGGTCGATGAGCTCATGGTGGCCGCGCCCGGCCTTCTTGTCCGCGCGGCTCAGGTTCATGAGGAACTCGACGTTGTCGAAGATGGGCTGCATCCAGGGGTTGAGCTTCTCCTCGACGCTGCCGGGCAGGTAGCCGATGTCCCGGCCCAGGGGGAAGATGGGACGGCTGACCAGCAGCTTGTGGTACAGCCCCTCCTCCGTCACCTTCTGCAGGCCCGCGGCGATGGCGAGCAGCGTCTTGCCCGTGCCCGCCTTGCCGACAATCGTCACGAGTTTGATCTCGTCATTGAGCAGCAGGTCCAGGCAGAAGGCCTGCTCCATGTTGCGCGGCCGGATGCCCCAGGTGCCTTCCTTGCTGTTGCGCGCGAGCGGCACCAGCCGCGCCTTGGCGCCATTGAAGCGGGCCATGGCGGTGTGGGACGGGTTGAGCTCGTCCTTGAGCAGCACCAGCTGGTTGGGGAAGAGCCGGTCCTGGGCCGGCACCTCCACTTCACCGCCGGGCTTGTAGAGCTGGTCCACCATCTCCGTGGGGACGAGCAGCTCCGTGAAGCCGGTGTAGAGGTCGGTGATTTCGACGCGCTCGGTGTCGAAGTCCTGGGCGGAGAGGCCCAGGGCGTCGGCGCGGATGCGCAGGTTGGTGTCCTTGGTGATGAAGACGGCCTGGGTCTCCGGCTCGGTCTCCATCATGTCCAGGGCCACCGCGAGGATGCGGTTGTCCACCAGGTTGCTGTCCGCCATGGAGGACGGCAGGGAACGGTCGGTGAAGGCCACGCGGAGCATCCCGCCGTGCGGCAGCGGGACGCCCTCCTTCAAGGAGCCCTCGGCGCGGAAGGAATCCAGGTAGCGCGCCACCAGTCGCGCGTTGCGCCCCAGCTCGGAGAGATCGCGCTTGAACTGATCGATCTCCTCGATGACGTAGATGGGGATGATGACGTTGTTGTCCTTGAACCCGTAGATGCTGCGGGGGTCATGGAGGAGGACGTTCGTGTCGAGGATGAAGTTCTTTCGCATCGAGGGCTTCGCGACCTGACCTGGTTCGGGTGCGATTGCTGACGGCGAGCGACGACCGTGGAGGACCGACGCCTTCCAATATAGGCACCGAACGAGGGGCCACCAGCCGCATTCCCGTCCGCAAGCGCGAAGGTCCGTCCGAAACAGCACGGCGGTTCCGGAACAGGGCGCTACAGCGGGCCCTCAGGAGGTCGCGGCCGTGCGCAGCGCGGCGGGCGCGGGCTCGCCGGCGTCCTGGAACGCAGAGGCGGGCGCCAGCGGATCATACCCCAGGACCTCCACCACCCTCTCGGGCGGGGGGCCGGGGGGCATGCGGGCCCAGGGGAAACGCGCCTGCAGCGACTCTTCGTCCAGCGACAGCACCTGCTTCGCGTGAAAGCGCCAGGCCTTGTGCCAACCGTTCGTGTCGAGCCGCCGGGCCACCCGCCGCGACAGGGGGCTGATCATCGGCGAGGGCGTGAAGAGGGCCGCCTGGCCCTGCGCGTCCCGCATGCAGCCCAGCTCCACCGCCCACGCCAGGAGCCAGCGGGGCCAGCCGCGGCCCGCTCGGCGAAGGGCGCTGAAGTGCCCCTGCGCGGCGCCGTCCCCGAAGGTGAAGCGTGGCTCGTAGACGCACGCGGCGGCGAAGGTCGCGGGCATCAGCGCCACGCCTTCCGCGCCGATGCGGCGGGCCATGAGGTGCAGAAGCTCCATCAGGTCGCGCGACAGGGAGAGTCCGGGATGGAGCTGTCCCGGGAGCGGCGGCCGGTTCCAGTCAAAGGGGCGCCCCGGGTGCTGCAGGAGGAGGCTGTCCACGTAGAGCAGCGGCGCCTCCGCGGCCGAGCGGGTGAAGCCGACCTCCGCGCCCAGGGCCTGGCGCAGGGACAGGTCCACGACGGGCGCGTGGTAGCGGCGGCTCAGGACGGTGATGCGCGGCTGGAACGGATCCTGGCAGGACAGGCGCAGCTCGACGGGGCCCACCCGCTCCTCCAGGCGCTGCGCGAAGCCGTAGGCCCGGAGGGCGTGCTCCAGGCCCTCCTGGCTGTAGGTGCCGAACGCCAGGCCCACGCGGTCGCCGCCGGACTCCAGGCCCAGGTCCTCCAGGGACAGGGACTCCTCCGCGGACGCGGCCAGGTCCGCGCTGCTCAGGCGCGAATAGGTGCGGCGAGCATGGGAGCTGAGCTCTGGCGTCCGGGGCATGGGGGCGTCCTAGTCGTAGCGGATGTCCACCAGGGTGAGTTCAATCTCACCCCGTGGGCGCCGCACCTCCACGGTGTCGCCCAGGGTCTTGCGCAGGAGCGCGCGGCCCATGGGTGATTCGACGCTGATGCGGCCTCCGGAGGCGTCGATCTCGTCCGAACCGACAATCTGGTACGTGCTGCGGATTCCGGCCTCGTCCTCCAGGGTCACGGTGGCGCCGAAGTAGACTTTCGAGCGATCCCCCTGTTCCGAGGGGATGACGATGGTGGCGGTGTCCAGGCGCTTCGAGAGGAAGCGGATGCGCCGGTCGATCTCCCTGAGGCGCTTCTTGCCGTAGATGTATTCGGCGTTTTCTGAACGGTCGCCCTGGGCCGCCGCGGCGGAGACCTCGGCGGTGACCTTGGGGCGGGCCTCGTTGAGGAGTTGGAGCAGCTCGCGGTGCATGCGCTCGGCGCCCGTGCGGGTGAGGTAGCGGCGGAACGGGGCCTGCTCCCCTGCCTCTTCGTCCTCGGGGGTGTCGGGCGGTTCGAGAGCGTCCTGGGACATGCCCCGTGTATAGCGCCGGACGCTGACGGGTGGAGGGCGCCGGGCCGGCGGATGTTCACCGCGGGTCGGGACGGGGCGTGTCAGGAAGGGGCGCCTGCGATCGCCAGTGGAACTCCCCGGGCGCTGCTGGTAGGAAGCGCCTCGCGGGGCCGCTGGCGTATCCGCAGCCGGTGCAAAAAAAAGAATAGCGAGTCGCTAGCTCAGCTGGTAGAGCACCGGCCTTTTAAGCCGAGGGTCGGGGGTTCGAGCCCCCCGCGACTCAAGCAGTGACGACGTCCCCGTCGTCTAGAGGCCCAGGACGCTGGCCTTTCAAGCCGGTAACACGGGTTCGAATCCCGTCGGGGACACTGAAGGACCGAGGCCGGAAGCCGCTGAGACCCAGCGGTTTCCGGCCTCGGTCTTTTCAGGCTCCTTCGCGTCTCAGACGAGCCCCTCGTGACGCATCGAGGGCCTGGGCCGCGGCGGCTACCCCGTGGACTTCTGGACCGGGACAAGGTTTGGACGCGGGGGCGTGAGAGGGGGAGGCCGTGTCTCGGTATTCGCCAGCCGCTCGAGAGGGCGGAGGAGCGACATGACGCCATGGCCCAAACACGGGCAAGGCCACGGAGGGCTGGAGAACCGCCTCCAGCCCCGCGTGCAGGTGCAGGATCCGGTAGAACTGGCGATGGACGTGTGCGTCGACCGACGTGCGCTCCATCAGCCGCAGGATGTACCAGTGCAGCAAGCCCAGCCCGAAGGGCCGCTTCCCGACGGCCTGCGGATACAGCAGGTCCATGCCCGTGCCCAACAGCCACGGGAGCCGGATGACT
>NZ_RAVX01000006.1:243497-276022 GCF_003611605.1 Corallococcus sp. AB011P | reverse complement strand
CGACGTGCGCTCCATCAGCCGCAGGATGTACCAGTGCAGCAAGCCCAGCCCGAAGGGCCGCTTCCCGACGGCCTGCGGATACAGCAGGTCCATGCCCGTGCCCAACAGCCACGGGAGCCGGATGACTTCAGGCAGCCGCTCGCGGAAGCGCTGCGCCAGGCCCGAGAGCTCGCCTCGTTCGGCCTGCTCGCGAAGGCAGGTGTCCAGCAGCTCGGCGCCAAGCCCCGCCACCGACATGCCCTGCCCGTAGAGGGGGTTGAAGGCGCACGCGGCGTCTCCCATGATGACCAGTCCCTCGGGAAAGCGGGGCAGCTTCCCCTGGCAGATGGGAGGCAGGACGGGAGGTGAGCCCCAGGCCGGCGGCGGCGCGCCGTTCGCTAGGAAGATGCTGGTCGCCGGCATCCAGTGTTCCCACACGGCGGGGTTGTCCCCGTCCTTGCCGGGGAGCGCGTTGGGGTCCGCGCCACCATCGGTGCCCACGGGCCAGTTCGCGGCGATGAAGGTGTTCCAGGAGTAGCTGTCGAAGTCGTGCTGCAGGTCCTCCAGGGTGGGATTGGACTGGGGGACGGACACGTCCGGGGGCAGGAGCGGGCTCAGGACGATGGTGCCGCCATTGGTCGGAATGCCGGGCCCCTGAGCCGCGCCGCCATCCGTGGCCACGCCGGCGTCCACGGCCAGCGGGGCCCTAACGTCTGGCTTTGTCGGCTAGGGTTCCGTCTGCTTGCAGCCGGGGAGCGCGCCAGTGACGGCGCCCGTGAGGCAAAGGGCCGCCCATAACGCCACGCGGCGACGCTGCGAGGGGTTCTCGTGAGGATTCATGTGTCGCAAGCCTTCCGCGGGTACGGTGGAGGGACTTCCACAGCGCGGAGGCCCAGGAGCACGAGGCATGCCAGTTCCTGGGATTCCGAGGTGTCCCAATGGGCGGGAAGCTCACGGTTGCGGCGTTCGCGTTCGGGGGGAGCCGCACGCGCGTCACGGAGCAACGCACCGGGTGCGTGGTCGCCCCGCTTGGGGTTGAACTGACTTCAGCATGTCCTACACCGCAGAATGGCAATCCCATCGACGCAATTCTAGATATACATGTAAATACGGGAGTCCATCCGAATTATGGACAGGACTGGCGAATCCCCGTCACGCCAGCCCTTCGGCCTGGAGTCATGGATATGCAAAGAAGAAGTGGGGTCTGGAGGAATCCATTCCATGTGGCGCTGGCGCTGGTTGTCAGCGCACTGTTCTGGGGTGGCTGTAGAGCGCTTGACAGCGAGCCCACGGAATCGCCGACGCTGCCGCAAGCCGAGAGCATGTTTCTGGGGCGCGAACTGGGGCGCGGCTTGCCCGCAAGGATTGCCGCGGGACAGGAGCATACCCTCGTGGTCCGTCCGGATGGCACGGTCTGGGCTACGGGCTCAAACGCCTACGGCCAACTGGGCGATGGAACGTATGCGGACCAGACAGACTTCATCCAGGTCCAAGGGTTGAACCATGTCATCGCCGTGGCAGCGGGGCTGTCCCACTCGCTGGCACTGCGCGCTGACGGAACGGTCTGGGCCTGGGGCGCCAACTACTCGGGCCAGCTTGGTGACGGCTCGGGCACGGACAGCTCCGTCCCCCTCCAGGTTTCCGGCCTCAGCGGCGTCACGGCGATCGGCGCGGGCACGGAGCACTCCCTGGCCGCGCGCTCGGATGGCAGCCTCTGGGCCTGGGGCGCCAATGGGGATGGGCAGGTGGGCAACGGCTCCACGAGCACTCGCACCACGCCAGTGCGTGTGGGCACGAGCCTGGGAACCCTGGTGGCCCTCGCGGCGGGGAGCAGCCATTCCCTGGCGCTGCGCGCGGATGGCACGGTACTGGCGTGGGGGGCGGGCAGCAGCGGACAGTTGGGCAACGGTTCGACGGCGCGTCGGCTGGTGCCGACCGTGGTGCCTGGATTGACCGGCGTGGTGGTGCTGAGCGCGGGTGACAGCCACTCTCTAGCGTTGCTGTCGAATGGCACCGTGAAAGCCTGGGGTAACAATGCCTATGGGCAGCTCGGAGACGGGACGACCACGAACCGTTTGTCCCCAGTCACGATTCCAACACTGAGCGGTTTGGTTGCCGTGTGCGCGGGGTTGAGTTCCTCCCTGGCAGTGCGCGCGGACGGCACTCTCTGGGCCTGGGGATCCAATGCCTACGGCCAGCTGGGAGACGGCACGCGTCTGGACCGCTCCGTGCCGACCCAGGTCAGCGGCGTGGGGCATGGTCGGATGGTCGCTATGGGCAGCACGCATTCGCTTGCCCTGCACGCGACGGGCGTCGTCTACGCCTGGGGTGGCAACTTCCTGGGGCAGTTGGGCGACGGCTCCACGAATGATCGTGTGACCCCGGGATTGACGACCATCCGCTCGGGTTGGAGCGTCCTGGCGGGTGGGGATGATCAATCGCTCTGGCTTCGGCCGGACGGAACGCTCTGGGTCGCGGGGGACAATCGCTACGGTCAGCTGGGTGACGGGACAACCAATGACCACCCCGTCCCCGTGCAGCTCCAGGGCTTGAGCAGTGTGGTGGACGTGGCCACTGGCACGTACCACTCCATCGTGGTCCTGGCGAATGGGACGGTATGGCAGTGGGGCGATGGCATTGGAGCCTACTCCAAGAGGGTGGACGACTTGAGCAATGTCGTCGCTGTCTCATTAGGAGTATGGGACGCGCTGGCTCTCAAGGGAGACGGGACAGTGTGGACGTGGACTCCATCCAATGCGAGACCTCCCTCGCAGGTCATGGGATTGACCGGCATCGTTTCCCTGGCAACGACCTATAACCATTCGCTCGCGCTTCGAGGCGACGGCACGGTCTGGGCGTGGGGACAAAACGAACACGGCCAGCTGGGCGATGGGACCACTATTTCGCGTTCTGGCCCCACCCAGGTGGTGGGCCTGAGCAACATCATCGCCGTTTCCGCGGGCATCGAACATTCATTGGCATTGCGAGGGGATGGAACCGTCTGGGCCTGGGGTGATAACTCCATGGGACAACTGGGAGACGGGACCGGCATCATGAGCGGTGTGCCCGTTCAGGTGGCGAACCTGACTGGCGTCGTTTCATTGGCCTCGGGAGGCTGGCATTCTCTTGCTCTGCGTGACGATGGTTCCATCTGGGCCTGGGGTTACAATCAAGCGGGTCGGCTGGGTGACGGAACGAGCGCAACTCGCTACACACCGGTGCGGTTGAGCTTGAGCAACATCGTGGCCATCGGAGCAGGTCACTACCACTCGCTCGCGCAGAACGCGGACGGCTCTCTCTTGGCTTGGGGAAGTAACAGCTCTGGCCAACTTGGCACTGGCGCCTCTGATCAACGAATCACGCCCTACAAACTGCCTGGGATGACCCATGTCGTGGATGTGGCCGTCGGAGGATACCATTCCTCCATGGCGCTGCGTTCGGATGGCACGGTCTGGACTTGGGGCAACGTGGGGTATGCGCAGCGGACGCCCACGCAGGTGAGTGGGCTGACCCAGATTATCGCCATCGCAGCGGGTGATTATCACTTCATGGCGCTGCGTTCGGATGGCACGGTCTGGACCTGGGGAGACAGCAACTCCAACGGCCAACTGGGCGATGGCTCCACAGTCCCCCGGCTCACACCGCTCCAGTTGACTGGGTTGACAAACGTTATCGCCATTGCCGCCGGAGCGGTGCATTCCCTCGCGGTACGTTCAGACGGAAGTGTCTGGGCGTGGGGCAACAATAGCTCCGGCCAGTTGGGCGACGGAACCACCACGATGCGCCTGAGTCCCTTCCGGATCAACGGCCTGGGGGGCATTGGATCCGTGGTTTCCAGAAACTACCATTCCGTCGCGCTCGGGTTTGATGGCAGGGTATGGGCTTGGGGAAGCAATTACCAGGGGCAGCAGGGAACTGGCCAGAGTAGTTCCAATGTCCTTGTACCGGCTCCTCTTCCCTCACCTACGGGTGTTGTGGAAGTTGCCTCTGGAGTTGGGCACATCCTTGCGCGACGATGGGATGGAAGCCTTTGGTGCTGGGGTAGCAATGATCTGGGCCAAGTAGGAAACGGCTCTAGTGCCTATGTCATCCCGCCGACCCTGGTGATGAACTCGGTGAAGTCGATTGGCGCGGGGAGGTGGTCTTCATTCGCCGTGCGTTTTGACGGCACACTCTGGGCCTGGGGCGACAACGATTATGGTGAACTCGGGGATGCAAGCACCACGTCCAGTTTGATTCCCGTGCAGGTTCCCGGGCAGTCTGCGGTAGTCAATGTGGTGGGCGGTTACGGCCACACCCTCTTCCAATGGTCAGACGGCTCGTTGTGGAGTGTGGGACGCAACCGCGATGGTGAGTTGGGGGATGGCTCTCCGCCTGCTGAGCAATTCATCCCCGTGCAGGTCCTGGTGCCCTGATCGACAGGACGGGGCGCTGGCGTGAACCAGCGCCCCACCGACGGGCCGTCAGCGAATGTACGTATAGGTGTAGCTGATCCAGGCGCGCCCGCCGAAGTCTGCATGCCAACGACTGGCAGGGACTGGAACGGCGATGCCGCTACGGGGCGCGCGGTGCGCTGGCGCTGGCGCTGCTGTCACGAGCGGAGGCCGGCCGCATCGCCTATCGGATGAAGCGCCCGCTGCCGGACGGGCTGGAACTATTACGGCGTGTAGCGTCCCTGGTACCTCCGCCTCGGGCAAACCTCACGAGATTTCACGGCGTCTTTGCGCCAGGCGCCAGACTGCGGCCACTTCTGGTCCCACAAGCCGGTGCGCAGGAGGCGAGCGTGGGGCTTGAGGCAGCGGCCAGCATGGAGCCGATGAAGGAGAAGGCGCCGCGAGTGGACTTGCGCCGATTTGCTCAGCAGGACGTTCGACGTCGACGTGTTCGCCTGCATGAAGTGTAGAGGCAGGCAGCGAGTGCTGGCGTACTTGAAGGGGGCGGAAGGGGTGCGAGCGACTGTGGAGCACCTAGGCCTGCCCACAGCAGGTGCGAGACAGGCCCCGGCGCGCGGGCCTCCCCAGGCCGCAGGGTGTTGAAACACAAGCCGCCCCAGCCAGCCAAGAAAGCCAGGCCCCTGCCTCGCCCCGCCTGGGAAGGAGGCTGGGCTGGGCCAGGCGTGTGCCTGCTGGAGATAAAGGGCGAATGCGCCGGCCCGGCGTGCGGCTCATGGGCCACCCGTCCGCGTCCCTCACCTCCCGCTCCGCTTCCGCCTGCTACCCCCAATAGCGCTCCTGTCCTTCCTATGCGTGCCCCTCCCAGTCCAAACGGGATGTGCGCTCCTTCCAAAGGCTTCTCCACCGTCACGGCAAAGGCGGGGCTCTTCTCCTCCTGCCCCGGCTCCGCCCCTGCTTGAGGGAGCGCGGCACCACCGGTAGCAGCAGCGGCGGCTACACCTTCGAGGTGATCGGCCCACTTCCGCTGAAACCCCGCACCCTGCGGGCCCCACCTCGCGAGTGGATGCGCCTCCTCATTGCGGAACGATGACGTTCTCATGGGCACGTGCCCACCCCTCGGGGGAGCCAATGCGGACCTTGCTCATCGGGAGCTCCCACCCGTCGGCCCCCTGCAGATCCCTTCCGGACCAACGCGCGAGGAGGCGCGTCTTCACCCCGCCATGCAATTCACTTTCTTGGGCCTGTGGGAATACGTGGGCCTCTTCGCGTGGCTCATCGTCATCGTGATGGCCGTGATGTCTGTCGTTTCCCTGCTCATCTCGTCGCCATCCCCGCGGTGATGGCCTAGAACTCCTTGCAGAGCTGGATGGACGCCCGCGCGGTCGAGCTGGCCGAGGCCAGCAACGAGTTCCTGGATGCCACGGCCCGAGCGCTCAAGCGCGCCCGCGCCGCCGCCAGGGCCCCCGCGACATCCTGACGCACCAAGGGCTCGGGCCGCGGTGGCTACCCCGTGGACTTCTGGACCGGGACAGGGCTTGGACGCGGGGGCGTGAGAGGGGGAGGCCGTGTCTCGGTATTCGCCAGCCGCTCGAGCGGGCGGAGGAGCGACATGACGCCATGGCCCAACACGGGCAAGGCCACGGAGGGCTGGAGAACCGCCTCCAGCCCCGCGTGCAGGTGCAGGATCCGGTAGAACTGGCGATGGACGTGTGCGTCGGTCGACGTGCGCTCCATCAGCCGCAGGATGTACCAGTGCAGCAAGCCCAGCCCGAAGGGCCGCTTCCCGACGGCCTGCGGATACAGCAGGTCCATGCCCGTGCCCAACAGCCACGGGAGCCGGATGACTTCAGGCAGCCGCTCGCGGAAGCGCTGCGCCAGGCCCGAGAGCTCGCCTCGTTCGGCCTGCTCGCGAAGGCAGGTGTCCAGCAGCTCGGCGCCAAGCCCCGCCACCGACATGCCTTGCCCGTAGAGGGGGTTGAAGGCACACGCGGCGTCTCCCAGGATGACCAGCCCCTCGGGAAAGCGGGGCAGCTTCTCGTAGTGCCGCCACCGGCAGTCCTTCACCTTGTGCTGGGAGATGGGCCCTATCGGCGTGGCCTCTTTCAAGTAGTTGTACAGGTCCGGACGCGTCAGTGAGCGCGCGTACTCGAGGAACCCCGCGTACTCGGTGGGCGCGTGCTCCCCGAAGTAGCCATTGAGGGTGACGAGCCACCGGCCTCCCTCGACGTGTGAGATGAAACCCGCGCGCCAGGCCTTGGGAGGACTTGGATAGAGGAAGAGCGCCTTCCATTCCTTCTGGAATTGAGGCGGCGGCTCGTGCAGGCACGTCGTGTAGGAAAGGTCCACGATGACCTGCTCTTCCTCCGGGCGCGCGTAGCCAATGGCTTCCAACCACTGAGGCATCCGCGAGCCCCGGCCACTGGCATCCACGACGAGGTCCGCCTCCCACGACTCCTCGCCCTGGGGTGTCTTGACCCGGACGCCCGTGATGCGCCCCGTGCCCTTCTCGTCGCAGATGAGCCCTTCGATGGAGCAGCCCTCGCGCACCGCGACGTTGGGCCGCGCCTTCACCCGGCGCAGGACGTTCCACTCGAGCAGGGGCCGGGTGCACAGCAGCCCGGGGATGCCGCTGGTGCGGCGCAGCTTCCACACCCCGAAGTGGTGCCAGGCGAGGTCTCCACTCGAGTCAATGAGCTCGGCGCCCTGGACCTGGAGTTGCTCGAACAGGTCCGGGAAGTACTTGTCGAGGATGCGCCGGCCCGTGTCCAACAGCACGTGGATGTGCGGCCCTTGCGGAACACCTTTGCGCGCGGCGGGCCCCTCCCCCCGGACATCCCGCTCCACCAGCGTCACCTTGTCGAAGTGGTCCGCGAGCACCCGCGCGCTCAGGAGCCCCGCCATGCTGCCGCCGATGACCACGGCGCTTCCGAATCTGCGTCCAGGGGTTTCCAAGTCCCAAGCCTCCAAGGTTTCAGGTCGTGGCGCTGCGGGTCAGAGGGGTCCGCCTTCCCCAGAGCCGCTCGCCCCCGCCGGGGAGATTGCACCTCACCGGTCTGACATGCCCTCTCGGACCCGGGACTACGCCTTGCGGAGCCCCACGACCTCGCCGTAGCCGCCGGGGATGAAGAACTCGTGCGCCTCCATGCCCAGGATGCGCAGCGCGGTCGTCACCGCGTCCGCGGAGCGGGGCACGCGCTTCGAGGCCTGGCCGTTCTCCTCGATGATGTCCACCGGGACACCGAGCCCGCGCGGGGTGTACGAGCCCACCTGCCGGTTCCCCGCCACGTTCCCGCCCGCGAAGCAGATGGACGTGTAGGGGTGGTGATCGTCCGGCAGGTAGTAGCTGCCGTCGCTGCTCCGCGAGGCCCAGCTCCGGCCGAACTCGCTCATCACCAGCACGAGCGTGTCGTCGAGCAGCGTCTTGCCGGGCTTGCCGGGCGCGGGCGCGGCCTTGAGCTCGCCGAGGAAGCGCGCGACGTTGTCCATCATCCCGCGGCCGTGCGCGCAGCTGTAGCCATGGCCGAGGCCGCTGTGCGTGTCGAAGTCCTGCTGCAGCGAGACGTGCACCGAGGTGCAGAGGTCCGCCTTGAGCAGGCGCAGCGCCAGGTCCATGCGCGGGTCGAGCCCCGTGAGGTGGAAGTTCGCGAGGCCGAAGCTGTACGTGAACGACTGGTTGGACAGGTAGCTCGACAGGTACGCAGGGCGGTTCGAGGTCATCATCTCGATGCCCTTCGTCTTCTCCAGCACGGACACGACGTCCGTCGCGAGCACGCGCGACACTGACGACAGCGAGCCGTGCAGCCCCTCCAGGTAGTTGTCCACCTTCGCCGTCGAGCGGCCCAGGAGCTGCTGGGCGCGCGTCAGCGAGAAGCGCTCGATGTCCGTCGTCTTCAGGGTGCCCCCGGTGGGCTTCCCGCGCGCGTCCAGCTCGGGCGCCTCGGTGCGCGCGTCGAGCCCTGTCCACCACGGGTTGTCCGAGGGCTTCGCCGAGAGCATCGGCTTGAGCGCCTCGATGGACGGCACGCGCAGGGGCGAGGCGTGGGAGGGCAGCCCCATGCCCACCGGCATGCCGCGCTCTCCGGTGACGACGACGAAGGGCAGCGGCCGGCTCTCGCGGTACTTCTCGTACAGGTGGTTCGCGATGACCGAATGCACGGCGGGCGCCCGGTAGTCCGCGCCGGCGACACCGCACATCGCGGAGATGAACGCGCTCGAGTGGTCGTTGGTGCCCTGGTCGATGCCGTGCAGCACGCTGAGCTGATCCGCCAGCGCGAAGTGCGTGTAGCCGTACATGAGCGGGCTGTAGCTGCCGCGCGCGGCCGGGTCGGCGGGGTTCCACGACTGCCACGTCCGCAGCGGCTTGTAGGAGCCGTTCGGAGGCGCGAGGTCCACCAGCTGGCTCGCCTGGAAGAAGACGGGCTCGCCGCTGTGGTTGGAGGGCGTGGGGACGCAGAGCGGGATGTCCGCGTCCTCCATCGGGGTGAAGTAGTACGCCGGCCGGTAGCCGCCAGGGATGTAGAGCACCACGAGGCGCGAGGGGACGTCGACGTCCGCGGCGTGCGCGGTGCTCGAACCGAGGAGCCCCGCGCGATCGAGGAGCGCGAGCTGTCCAGCGCCGAGGGCCCACTTGAGCAGGGTGCGACGAGAGGTGTTCGGCATGGTGTCCTCGCTCAGTAGGTGATCCACATCGGGTGACGGATGAGCGCCGCGCAGACGCCAATCCAGGCGAGGCGCGTGCTCTGCGCCTCCAGCGGCAGGTAGACCTGCTCGTACAGCGCCTGGGCCTCCGCGTCCGAGGGCGGCTGGCCGAGCATGCGCAGGGAGAGCGAGCGCAGGTTCTTCTGCACCGCGTCCGGGTTGCTCTTGGAGGTGTCGGCGAGCGTCACGTAGCGCAGCACCGCCGGGTTGTTCTTCTTGTCCACGGCGCGCGCACACCACGCCTGGGACATCTGCACCAGCGTCTGCGCGGCGGACGGACCGAAGCTCACGTCCCGCTTGCGGTACAGGAGCGAATTGCCGCCGCCGAGCGCCTCGAAGCGCTCGACGCTGCGCGAGTCGGAGACATACTCGCCCGAAATGCCGGGGGCCCAGTCCCCAGGCCAGATGAAGAACTTGCCGCCGTTCGCCACGTACGGCTTGTTGCGCCAGTTGGGGTCGGTGGTGCTGACGAAGTCCTCGAGGGTGAGCCCGAGCTGATCCATCAGGCTGATGATCATCTCCTCGGCGGTGAGCCGGCGGACGCTGAACTCCTCGGCCACGGGGGCCTCCAGTTGCGCGGGCGTGGCCGGCAGGTTCCGGATCCAGTCCTCCACCTGCGCGATGGTCAGCGTGACACGGCCGTTGCTGACGAGCTCGTTGTACGGCTGCCCGGGCGGCATCTGGGGATAGCTGCCGGGGGCCACGCCGTTCAGCATCTGGATGAGCATGCTGTTCCCGGGGTCGCCGCGCTTCACGTACTTCTCGTTGTAGACGAGCCCGCTCTCGAAGGCGGTGAGCGAGGCGAAGAAGGGCTTGTTGCCGGTGAGGTGGCAGCCCTGGCACGCGGGCGCGAGCGCGAGACGGATCTCGTCGTTCTTGCTCACGGCCGCGCAGCTGTCGCCGCCCGGGTCCTCCGCGGAGTCACCGGGAGCGTCCCAGATCTTCCCGTCGCAGCTCACGGCGAGGAGCGCGACCGCGGCCAGCGCCGCGCCCATCAGGGTCGAACGCAACGTGTTCATCACAGGCCCCTCCGCAGCTCGGGCTGTTCGAAGAGGTATCGGATGAAGGGTCTCAGCTTCCGGTCGCCCGCGACGAACTCCCGCGCGAGCTTGTCGATGAAGCCCTTCTCCGTGGCCGTGTTCAGGTCGCGGCCGATGAACATCGAATACATCTTGCGCGCGACGCAGCGGTCGAACTCGCCGGAGCGCACGACGAGCTTCCCGAAGCCGAGCGGGCCCATGGTGCCGTCGCCGTGCTCGCCGAGCAGCGTGTACGTGTCGGGCATCGTGTCGAGCAGCACCGCCTCGGGGTTGGCCTTCACCTGCTCGGGGGTGACGGGCGTGAGGATTGTGTTGGGGACGAACGCGTTCTTCCAGCGGTAGCCCGGCGAGGTGCCGGTGTACGGGTACTGCCCGGACAGCCACTCCTTGGTGATGCGGTAGCGGCCCACGCCCGGCATGAAGGGCCACGGGACGTAGAAGCTCTGGGCCGGGTTGAAGTCCCAGCGCTTGAAGGAGATGGCCGCGGGGTCGAGCGTCCGGTGGCAGTGCAGGCACGTGCCGCCGGTGCCGGGGTCCACCTCCAGGGGCGGGAAGTGCACGTCCGCGGGCGGTGGCGAGAAGCTCTGGCAGGCGAACATCTCGAGGAAGCGCGCGGCCCGGACGCGCTCGCGCGGGAAGGACGACAGCGAGCCGATCATGGTGAGCACGCCCGCGGTGGGGAGGCCCTGGGGCGCGTCGGTCGTGGTGCGCGGGTCGAAGCGGTAGGTGCGGTCGATGCTGCCGGAGCGCGCCCGGTTCGGGGTGAGCGCGAGGTGGAAGGGCTCCAGGTCCTCGACCACGAACTCGCGCCACGCCTGCGGGTCATTCAGCGTGGGGTGCAGCGGGTCGCGCGGCGCGTTGTCCGCGTCGGGACGCCACCACGTGGTGTTCTTGTCCAGCGCGCTGGTGCCCATCTGCCGGCCGAAGCGCACGTACAGCGCGCGCAGCCAGTTGGTGCCGACCGAGTAGTTCCCGAGGATGAGGTCCGAGAGCGGCCGGTCGTGCCACGCGAGGTGCGCGAAGAGGCGCGCGGGCTCCTCGTAGGGGTGCCGGCGCTGCATGCCGAAGTCGTGGTTGCTGTTGCCCTGGAGGCCGTAGAGCGGGCTGCACCACACCAGGTTCGGGCCGCAGCCGCACGCGGGCGGCAGCATGGGGTCGTAGTAGCCGCCGTTCGCGAGGCCGCAGTCGACCGGCTGGCCCTTGCTGTCGGTGACCTGGGTGACGTCGGAGCCGGCCTTGCCGAGCACGGTGACGGTGGTGCCCGGCGCCCACCAGGGCTCCACCTGGTGCACCTCGGGGACGGCGGGGTTGCCGTCGGCGTCCTGGTCCTGGCACTGCTTGGCCGGGTCCTTCGAATCGCCGAACTCGTGCACGGCGTAGTACGCGCCCGCGTGCGCGGTGTTGGCGTCGCACTTGAAGAGGTGGCCGGACATGTCGCCCTGGTAGGCGTCACCCGCCGCGCCGGTGGTATATGCGCCCACCGCGAGCCACTCGTGGCCGAAGTTCACCATCCGCTCGTAGAACTTCGGCGAGGCGAGCGCGGCCTCGAGCGTGGAGCGCAGGATGGATTCCCGCGCCTCGGGCGTGGTCGCGGCCGCCATCGCCTCGTACTGCTCGACGGTGGGCGTCGTCCCCGTGAGACCGAGGACGAGGCGGCGCAAGACCCGCGTGCCGCTCATCTGGTCATTGAGGGGGACGGCGGGGGGAGGTGCTTCGGGGCCACATTGTTGTGCGTGCGCGTCGACTCCGGTGAGCCCGGACGCCGCGAAGAGCACAGCCAGCAGGGCCGCGCGCTTCAGGTGCAAGTGCCAGTGCATATGCACGAACAATACACCGGGCGCATGACTCCATGTGTACCGCACCGGATTGTTGAGACACCAGGTTGGTCGTAATCAGGCCGCTTGCCTCGACTGCATCAGCCCTCGCCGGGCCTGACTCGGCGAGAGGAGGTTGTGGCGCTCCAGCAACCAGTGTTCGTTGTAGCGGTGGGCCCACTTCCAGCAGGGCCCGCCGGAGTTCCTCCACGGTGGAGAAGGTGCGCCCCCAGAGCAACTGCTCCTTCTGGAAGGCGTTGGAAGTGTACTGGCTGCCGTTGTCGTGGCGGATCGACAGCCCCGCGGCCACGCCCCGGCCGTACGCGCCGAAGCGAGCCTTGAGCTTCCCGGAGATCGGCGGACGTGTAGCGCCTTGACCCGATTCAGAAGCCCCGTTGCGTCACTCCGGCTGGAGGAAACTGCCCCACTGCGTGGGCACCGGCGATGGTAGCCTTCCCATCCGGGAGGTCATGCACCATTGCTCCAACCGTTCAGATTGGCTCTCGCGCTCGCGCTCGTGTGGGGGGCTGCTGCGAGGGCTGAACCGGCACCGGGTGTACGGGGCAGGCGGGAAAGATCCGTCGCCGTCGCCAGCACGTCCGCCGAACCGTTGCCCATCGTCCGCGTTGCGGGGGACACCCCGACGCTGTTCCTCTTCTCTTCGCCGATCCAGAAGAAGACCCTGACCTTCGATGAGTCTCGGATCCGTGTCCTGGATGCCGGCGAGCGGTCGATCATCGTTCAGCCCGTGGCCAACCTTACCGACGGCGAGCGTCAGGAGATCGGGGTCTTCTTCGCTGACGACCGGGCGCCGGCACGGGCCGCGTTCGTGCTCGTGACCGACCCGGCCGAAGTGGACTCTCGGATCGACGTGCGACGCCCGGAGCCGCCGAACACGGCCTGCCAGCCCACGGCCCACGCTCCGGCGCCGAAGCCGGAAGACTTCGTGCTCCTCGGCTACGTGGACGCGAAGGGCGTCACGACGTCCAGCCGCAAAGGCACGCTTGATGCTGTGCAGGGGCTGGGTTTGGACAAGCTCGTGGCCTTTCGCGGCACGGGGTGGATTCTGGCGGACGTGAATATTGCGAACGGCCTTGAACGCCCCGCCTGGACACCACGAGAAGCGATGTTCGTGGGGCGAGTCGGCATGCCCCTGCGGGCGCGACTCGTAGCGGAGAAGCCGGGAGCAATCCCGCCGGGGGAGGACGGGCGCGTTCTGGCGGTCGTGGAAGTGCCAGAGACGAAAGCAGACCTCGTCTTCACCCTGGAGCTGCGTGGGGATGGGGGGCGTCGGCTCACGATTCCAGACGTGCGCTTCCCGAAGCCCGCCGCGGAGGATGCCCAATGAGTGCGACGCTGCCTCACGTTCCGCCCGGTTCGTTGATTGACGGGTGGCAGGTTTCCAAGCCACTCGGTGACGGAGGCTTTGCGTTCGTCTTCCTTGGCGAAAAGAACGGCACGCACCGGGCCATCAAGGTGGCTCAGCATCGGGAGTCCAGCGGCGACCCCAAGCAGACCCATGCCCGGACGCTTCGGGAGTTGACAGCGCTGCTCATGCTGGACCATCCCCACATCGTCCGGCCGCAGGGATACGGCCTGGCGGAGAGTGGGAACCTGTACCTCGCACTCGACTACGTGGACGGCTGGACGCTCGCGGAGTGGGCGGAGCGCAAGCACCCGACCGTTCGCGAAATCCTCGGGGTCTTCGAGAAGATTACCGGTGCGCTGGCATACATGCATCGCCGGGGCATCCTGCATCGGGACCTGAAGCTCTCCAACGTGCTCATCCGCAAGAGCGACGGCGAGCCCGTCATCATCGACTTCAGTTGCGCGACCTACACCCTCGCCGAAGACTTGACGGACGGGGGCTTGCCTCCAGGAACAGACCGCTATCGCGCGCCCGAGCAGTTCAAGTTCCTGCGCGAGCACAAGGACGAGCACCGGGCCCGCTACGCCTTCCAGGTCGCCGACGAAATCTTCGCGGTCGGCGCCATGCTCCATGAACTGCTGACCGACCCACGCCCGACGGAGTTTCGTCCGCGCTTCGACTTGAACAGCCCTGCCCTCCCACCGCCGGCCCCTCGATTGGCGAATGCGCGGGTGCCAGCGGCACTGAGCGACCTCGTCGAGAACATCCTGGCCCGAGACCCCGAGGGGCGTCCGGTCGATACCGAGGCGCTGCGCCGCGAGCTGGCGGATCTCCGTGCCGGGCGCTCCGCTGAGTATGACGTGCCTGCCCATCCACCCGCTGAACAACGTCACGGCGGGCCAACACCCGCGGCACTGGTGATGCCCTCCGCGCCGCAATCCCTCAAGCGGCATGTGACCATGATGGAGCGGCCGCTTCGCGCGGGAAGGTGGCTCGCAGGCGTCGTTTGTATCGTCGCGCTCGTCATGGCCGCGGCCCTCTGGCACTTGTCAGGGAGCGCCCCCGGAGGGCCTGCCGGGTCGCACGACGCCGCAACCCCACGCCCTCCTCCTGCCACGACCCATTCCGCACCGCCCGAAACACCCCCTCCTGCTATGACTCCTGCTGGCCCTTCGTCCGTGACAGTCCCGGGGCCAGCCATCGCCGCTGCCCCGAAGGAAGGATCCGCCTTGAAGACCCCAGCACCCGAAGCCTCGCCCCCAGGACGTGCGCCCCGAATGCCGAAGAAGTCCGTTGCCGCCGTCGAGTGCGCGTCGCTGTCGCTCGTCGCGGCGCTGGCGGCAGGTTGTCCGGGCGCCCAGATCCGGCCCGAGGCGTTCACCTGCCCGGCTGGGGCGGAAGAGGCCATGCGGGAGCAACTTCACTGGAGGGACGGAGACTCATTCACTCTTCACCTCGATGACCGTCACGCGATGTTTGAACACGTGTGGTTCACCGCTGGTGCGGAGGTAGTGGGGGTGGTCCCCAAAGGCATCAACGGTGACCGGCAGCGTGCAGTCGCCCCTGTTGGGACACGCTTCTACGGCAAGGCTTATTACCTCTCCGACAAGATGGGGCGTGCGGATGGGCCGGCACTCGTCATCCGGTACGACCGCGTGAAGCTCCCGGGGCAGGAGGAGTACCCCATTTGCTTCGTGCACGAGGGGACTGTCGTGGCGTTCAAGGACGGCAGGGTGAAGGCATCCAATCGGGGTTCCGGGAACGTGGTGGACCGCTGGCCCTGAGCGACGTGGTGGGTAGGTGCTTGATTTCGCGCCCTCCTCCTCGAACTCGACATGACCTTCCAGGGTCGTTCCACGACGGCCCATCCCACAGGCAACGTCGGCCACGCCCTCGGGCCGGACGTGAGCGGGCTTCGTCACCAGGTGCGCTGCTGGTTGCGCGCGTTCTTCTCCCGGAAGGCCTGCTCCAGGTCCACGCCCGCGCGGTTGGCGATGGCCAGAAGGTAATTGAGCACGTCCACCAGTTCCTCCCCTACGTGCGCGCGAGCCGTCGCCTCGGAGGGCTGCTTCTCGTACTGGCGCACCGCCTTGAAGAGCTCACCCACCTCCTCGCCCATCCGGAAGCAGTTGAGGACCAGGTCCTGCTGGAGCCAGCCGTGCAGCGACTCCAGGTCGTGGATGTACCGCTGGTAGTCCGGCATCGCGGCGCGCTCGGGGAGTTCAATCATGCCTCTGTGCTCCGTCAGCGCCGGGTGGCTGTCAACCCGCGCGTGACGCGCCCATGGCCGACACGTCCTCGGACCCAGCCTCACCCGGCTCCGAGCGATGTTCGATGACCATTCCGGTGCCATCCTCCGTGGTGACAATGCCCTGAATAAAGCACAGCAAGCAGTGACGCCCATCGTCGACCCACCGCGTGGCCCGCTCATGTCGCTGGCGCTAAGGTAACAGGACACCATGGCCCCCTCTTCTCTCGACTGGCAGTGGAAGCGCTTCAACGAGCTCACGCTCGAGGAGCTGTACCGGCTGCTCGCGCTGCGCTCCGAAGTCTTCGTGGTGGAGCAGAAGAGCCTCTATCTCGACGCGGACGGCCTGGACGCCGAGTGCTTCCACCTGCTCGGGGGCGTCCCGGGCACGGGACAGTTGGGCGCCTACCTGCGCGCACTGCCGCCCGGCCTCAAGTTCCCCGAGGCGAGCCTCGGCCGCGTCGTCACCGCGCCGGCGCTGCGCGGGCAGAGGCTGGGCCGCGACCTGGTCGAGCGCGGCCTGCACTTCCTCTCCGAGCGCTTTCCGGGCACGCCCGTGCGCATCGGGGCGCAGGCCTACCTGCAGCGCTTCTACGAAGGCTTCGGCTTCGTGGCCGTGAGCGACATCTACGACGAGGACGGCATCCCGCACCTCGACATGCGCAGGGGCTGACGAGGGAGCGGATCAGAACCCGAGGTACTCGAGCTCATCATCCGTGAGCTGATGCAGCGGTTGCCTGCTCCTGACTGCGCCGGTCCGAGGCTCGTGGTAGAGATCCGCGTCGGGGAGGTTGCGCAGGACCAGCTCCACCTTGCGAATCTGTCCCCGCTCCGAGTCGATCATCTCGCTCTCACTGATGAGGTTGGCGATGACGCCCGCGGGCACGATGGAAGTCTGTGATGCGCCGTTCTGGGACTGGTAGGACACGAAGTTGGAGTCCCTGTTCTGGTACTGGATGACCAGGGCCGCCAGCCGCTCGGCATTGATCTGGTACTCCTCGCGAATGCGCTTCAGGCGCCCTTCGCGCTCTTCGACTCTCGCGACGAGTTCCCGGACCTTCTTCTGAAGGGCTTCACGTAGCTCCGTGCGGCAGTGGGAGGACCTGACAAACTCACGGTGCGCCCGTGTTGCTACCGGGCTGCGCTCAAAGGCTCGCACGGCCGTTCGACTTCCCGCCCGCGCCATGCTTCAATTCCTCGCTCCTCTTGCAAGGACCGTGGATGAAGCGTTCCCTGATGCTGTCCGCGATGCTGGCCGGCCTGACGGCCTGTGGTGGTCTGGCGGCCAACGAGTCCCCAGAGGAATGGGGTCAGCAGACCGAGGCCCTCGTCTCGTGTTCGACGACCTGCCAGACGGGGACGCTCTCCTGTCAGGGCTCTTCCTGCTCCGCGGTGGATGGCTCCAGCGTGCAGTGCGACGGCGTCTACCAGTACTGCCCCCCGCCCCCGACCAGCGGCGCCTGCACCGCCGGGTCGTGCTGGTCCATGCATGGCTCCCGTTGCTATGGGGGCCCCAACGTCTGGACGGACTGCTGCGTGGACGAACAGACGCCCAGCAACTGCATCTGCTCGTACCAGGGTACCTGGGAGTGCGACCTGCCTCCTGTCGGCGGGTAGCGGCCGTCAGGGCCGGTGAAACACGGCGGAAGGCGAAGGACGACGCTACTGCGGCCCCTCCTCGGCTTGCGCGGCAGCCGGCGCCGCCGACGGCGCTTCGACTGCCTTCAGCTCCTCCTTGCAGCTCACGGTCTGGCCGGCGGCGCTGCAGATGAAGCGGTGTCCACGGCATTCAGCGTTCCAGGGTGCCACCATCTCGCCAAGGCCATACGAGCTCTTCTCTCCGGTAATCACCAGCTCTTCGGCAGGGCAACCAATGGCACCCGCGGAGAGGTCCGCATACTGCTGCTTGCTGACGGTGGCACAGCCAGTGGCGGCGGAGAGAAGGACGAGAGCACAGAAGTGTGAGCGCATGGGCGGCTATCTACCGCAGGGCTCAGGTTGAATGGAATGCACCCCCGGTCGTACTCCGGAGGTGCACCTCGCGATGGCCAACGCCATCGTGTAGACGCCGGAAGGACCGAGGGTGCTCGGACCGACGGATGAGGAAGTCGAGTTGCCACGGCGGCAGGTGCCAGGGTCTAGCCGGTGCGCGACCTCATCCTGAAGAGGCCGCGCCCACGGCGAAGTCCGTGCACTGAGCCACGCTCAAGGCAGCAGGGATTTGACGGGGACCCGCACCGGCACCGTCCCATCACCGAGCTGTCCAACGCCGTTGAAGCCCCAGGCCCAGACGGTGCCATCCCGGCGCAGCGCCAACGCGTGGGAGGAGCCCGAGCCCAGCGCGGTGACCTCCGTGAGCCCGGCCACCTGCACCGGCACAGCTTGGTCCGTGGTCGTCCCATCGCCCAGTTGGCCGTTCCCGTTGGAGCCCCAGGCCC
This sequence comes from Corallococcus sp. AB011P, assembly GCF_003611605.1. Taxonomy (NCBI): domain Bacteria; kingdom Pseudomonadati; phylum Myxococcota; class Myxococcia; order Myxococcales; family Myxococcaceae; genus Corallococcus; species Corallococcus sp. AB011P. The sequence continues at coordinate 258,042 of NZ_RAVX01000006.1, read as the reverse complement.
AGACAGTCCCGTCCCCGCGCAGCGCCATGGACTGGCTCCCCTCCGCGGACAGGGCGGTGACCCCCGCCAGCCCGGAGACCTGCCCCGCCGCGAGTTGCTGCTGGGTAGTCCCGTTCCCCAGTTGGTTGAAACGGTTGTCGCCCCAGGCCCAGACGGTCCCATCCGCGCGCAGCGCCAACCCGTGGGCACCGCCCGCGGCGATGGCGGTGACCTCCGTGAGCCCGGCCACCTGCACCGGCACTGACCGATTTCCTGTTGTCCCATCGCCCAGTTGGCCGTTCCCGTTGGAGCCCCAGGCCCAGACGGTCCCATCCCCGCGCAGTGCCATCATGAACACATTGCCTGCCGCCAGGGCGGTGACGTCCGTGAGCCCGGCCACCCGCACCGGCGCAGCTCGGTCCGTGGTCGTCCCATCACCCAGTTGGCCGTTCCCGTTGGAGCCCCAGGCCCAGACGGTCCCATCCGCGCGCAGCGCCATCGAGCTGGCGCGGCCTGCCGCCAGCGCGGTGACGTCCGTGAGCCCCGACACCTGGACGGGCGTGAGTCGGGCCGTGAGCGACCCATCTCCCAGGTTGCCGCTTTCGTTGGAGCCCCAGGCCCAGACGGTCCCATCGTCGCGCAGCGCCAATGCATGGGATTCGCCCGCGGCCACGGCGGTGACCCCCATGAGGCCAGACACCCGCACCGGCGCAGCTCGGTCGATGGTCGTCCCATCCCCCAATTGACCCGCCGGATTGCCCCCCCAAGCCCAGACAGTCCCATCCCCGCGCAGCGCCAATGAATGGTCACCGCTCGAGGCCAGGGCGGTCACGCCCGTGAGCCCGGACACCTGCGCCGCCAGGGGCCGGAGGGAGGTCGTCCCATCCCCCAGTTGGCCATGGCGGTTGTCGCCCCACGCTCGCAGGGCTCCATCGCCGCACAGGGCCACCCCATGGGAGGAGCCAGCCGTCAGGACGCGCACCCCCATGAGCCCGGACACCTGCACCGGGGTGACTCGCTGGGTGGTCGTCCCATCCCCCAGCTGGCCGAAGTGGTTGAGGCCCCAGGCCCAGACGGTCCCATCACCTCGCAGCGCCATGGAGCTGTAACTGCCCGCCGCCAGGGCGACGACCTCCGTGAGCCCGGCCACCTGGACCGGCGTGGACTCGAAGACGTAGGAGGTCTCTCCCAGTTGGTTGCTCCCGTTGAAGCCCCAACCCCAGACGGTCCCATCCGCGCGCAGCGCCAACGTGTGGTTGGGGGCCGCCGCCAGGGCAGTGACGCCCGTGAGCCCTGGCACCTGCCCTGGCGTTCCCTGTTCGGTGGTGGTCCCGTTCCCCATTTGGCCGCTCCCGTTGAAGCCCCAACCCCAGACAGTCCCATCCGCGCGCAGTGCCAACGCAAAGCTACCGCCCGCGGCCACGGCGGTGATTCCCGTGAGCGAGGGCACCCGCACGGGCCGTGTCCGCGAGCGGGTCGTCCCATCCGCCAGTTGGCGCTCCCCATTGGCGCCCCAGGCCCAGACGGTTCCATCGCTGCTCAGCGCCAGCGTGAAGTTGCTGCCGGCGCTCAGGGCCGTGATACCCGTGAGCCCGGACACCAGGACGGGCGTGGCCCGGGAGTTGAACGTCCCATCCCCCAATTGGCCAGCCACATTGTAACCCCAGGCCCAGACGGTCCCGTCGTTGCGCAGCGCCAAGGAGTGGCGGGCGCCTGCAGCCAGGGCAATCACGCTGGTCAGCCCGGAAACCCGCACCGGCGCAGCTCGGTCCGTGGTCGTCCCATCGCCCAGTTGGCCGTTCGCGTTGGAGCCCCAGGCCCAGACAGTCCCATCCCCGCGCAGCGCCACCGTATGGGCACTGCCTGCGACGACGGTGGGCTTCGGGCACGCATTGGCGTCGACGGTGAAGGTTTTGGAAACAGACGCATCCCCGCTGTTCGCGACCGTGACCGTCACCGTCGCGACGGTCCCCGTGGGCACACAGGAGGGAGAGGTCCAGATGACTTCACTGCTGGTACCCGTATGAGAGGGGCTGCCCAGGGTCCCGACGTTGGCCGTCCAGGAGAAGCGCAGCTGGGGGGACTCCTCGTCGTGGGCCTTCACGCGAAAGGTGACCGGACGCTGCACCAGCACCTGGGTGGCGGACTGCGAACTGTCGGTGAGGGTGGGAGGCGTCACATCAGGCCCAGGGTTGCCTCCATCCGGTACACACTGAGAGGGATTGCGCTGGCAGGGGTCCGCGCCATCCGGGTCGGAACCCGCGCACGCCAGGACGCTGAACCAGACCACCGTGGTGAGCAAGGCCTGGAGCCGCCAGGCCATTGTCGTTCTTCTCATGTTCCCCCCCCTGAATGGACAGCCTGTCCGACTCTACACGGCGCTCCCGAAGCAAGACATTCCACTCGCGGCAAGAGGGCAGATGCGCGGAAGCGGCGCATGGAATTGAACACTGCCCCACGAGCAGTCGCTTGCCCGACAGGCGTCGCTGGCCGGCGGAAAGCCTGCGTCGCGGCGGCAAGCGGAGCCTTCGCCGCCTCGGCTGTGCCTTCCCCTCGGGAAATAGACGCATGAGCATGGGAAGGACAGGAGCCCTATTGGGTGTGGAGCCATCCGTCCATGACAGACCGGGGACCGCTCGCGTCCTCCTCTCGAGCGCGCTCTGGGCCTTCCTCGCGCTCTCCAGCGCGGTGCTGTTCCTGGGAGCGCTCCTGCTGTGGGCGCTCACCCGCCCGTTCGACGCGAACGGGCGGGTGCTGCACCTGTACTCGTGCTTCTGGGCACAGCTGTATTTCTACGTGAACCCGAGGTGGCACCTGCGGGTGGAGGGCCGCGAACGCCTGCCCTGGAGGGGCGCGGCGGTGCTGGTGTCCAACCACGAGTCGCTGGGGGACATCCTGGTCCTCTTCGGTCTCTACCGGCCGTTCAAGTGGGTCTCCAAGGCGGAGAACTTCAGGCTGCCACTCATTGGCTGGAACATGCGCCTCAACCGCTATGTGCCGCTCATCCGCGGAGACCGCGCCAGCGTCCTCCGGATGATGGACAGGTGTGAGCGCTGGTTGTCACGCGGCGTCCCCCTCCTGATGTTTCCCGAAGGCACCCGCTCCCGGGACGGCAAGGTGAAGGCCTTCAAGGACGGCGCCTTCACGCTCTCCGTCCAGCAGCGCTGCCCCATCATCCCCGTGGTCCTCACTGGCACCGCGCTGACCCAGCCGAAGCACGCGCTCGTCTTCCAGCAGGCCGTCCACGCCCGGGTGCGAGTGCTGGAGCCCATCAACCCCGCGGACTTCGCGGGGGATGTGCACGCCCTGCGCGGCGGAGCACGCACGGTGCTCACGCCGTCGGATGAGGAAGTCGAGTTGCCACGGCAGATGCACGTCATGGATTTTGTATCGATGGTCTTCGAGTGCTTGTCGGTTGGTGGTTCGAGGACGTTGGCCATCCGCGTGTTGCGCACCGAGCAGTGGGGAGCACGGAATGGTGTCGTTCATTCCATGGGAGGGACGGTCCATTCCGGGCTCCATTCCGCCCCTTGGAGGGAGACACTCGATGCGAAGCCGTCCTGGTGCGCTGTGGTCGTGGGGACTGGGCGTGACACTGGCCTTGTCGCTGGGGGCGTGTGCTGTGGAGTCCCTGGAGGAGCAGGTCCGTCCTCCGGAGGATGGGGTGTCGCAAGAGAGCGACGGGGCGTTGACGCGTGAGCGTCCGGAAGCATCGTTGACGTGGGACCCGTATGCGGACGCGGTGGTGTCGAGCACCACGGCGGCGGTGCTCAACGCGAGCGCGGCGCTGGGCGCTCCGGACGGGCAGGCAGCGACCATGCTGAGCTTGCTCAATTCGGCGCTGGACCTGGACCTGGGCCAGGGCGAGGAGGGCACCGGAGACCTGCGCGTCTACTACCAGGGCCTCACGTTGGCCCTGGTGGCGCAGGTGGACTTCCTGAAGGCGGATGGGACCTTCATCGGCTCCAGCACGTTGCACCTGAAGGAACTGGGCCTGGGGACGCATATCGCGGTGGCGACGTACCCGGGGAACGTGCCCTATCGCTACGTGCGCCTGAGGGGCGTGGTGCTCGCGCTCTACCTGGTGGACGCGGTGGAAACGTCGCTGCGGCCCCTCTGTGGTGATGGGGTGCTGGGCGGCTTCGAAGTCTGTGACGACGACAATCAACTCTCTGGAGACGGCTGCAACAGCGTCTGTGAGGTCGAGCCGGGCTACACCTGCACGGGACAGCCGAGCGTCTGCACCGACATCGACGAGTGCGCCGACGGGACGGCGAACTGCCAGCCGGGTGAAATCTGCGTCAACACGCCCGGGAGCTACACCTGCGAGCCCGACCTCTGCGCGGGGGTGGTCTGCGCGCCTCTCGACGCGTGCCACATCGCAGGCACCTGTAATCCATTGACTGGGCAGTGCTCCAATCCGGCGGCCCCCAATGGAACGGCGTGCAGCGACGGCAACGCCTGCACCCAGCCGGACACCTGCCAGGAGGGGGTCTGCACCGGTGGCCCGCTCGCCGGCGATACGCTCGGCAACCTCGCCCACCAATGGACCTTCGACGAGGCCAGCGGCAGTACGGCCCTGGACTCGGCGGGCACGTCGAACGGAACGCTGGGAAGCTCGGCGTCGCGGACGGTCAGCTTCGACGGCTCCGGCGCCATCACTCTCACCCCCACCCAACAGTGCGACCTCAACGCCCACGTCGACTTCGGCCTCGCGCCCGGGCAATTCGGAACGGACGCCTTCACCGTGAGCTATTGGCTGAAGACGACCTTCAACGACGCCAGCACCGGAGACCTCATCGGAAACCGGGTGGATGGGAGTGCGGGCAACTTCCTCTCGGCAAGGCTCAACGGCAACAGCGGGACATCGCTCGAGATCTACCAGGACGAGTCAGGCACCAACGGAGCAGGCACCGGCGCCTCTCCGACGTCGCTCAACGACGGCAGCTGGCACCACGTCGCCTATACCCGCAGTGGCACGTCGCTCAAGATGTACATTGACGGAGTGCTGGTCGGCTCTGGGACCAGCGCCGCGCCGACGAACCTCACGGGCGCCAATTCGTTCCGCATCGGCCGCAGGCTGCCGGACTGCATGGACGGCTTCTCCAGCATTCCGGCCTCGTTCGACGATGTGCGGACCTACAGCCGCGAGCTCACGGCCTGCGACATCGCCTTGCTGAACACGCACTAGCAACCAGGGCCGCGCCCCGGCGACGGTCGAGCCGGGGCGCGTTCGTCCATCGGAGAGCATAGGATGGACGTCTCCGACGTAGAAGGAGGAGTGAATGTCGAGTCGAGCCGTCTCCCGGAGGTCGTTGCTCCAAGGTGCGTTGGTGGCAGTGGCATTCAATCCCATGAGCCGGAGTTGGGCCTCCACGCTGGAGGCTGGCGCAGTCCCCCTGCCGCCACTCGATGGCGAGTTGCTGATGGACACGGCGTCGCGGACCGCGGCCTCGGAGGACTTCGGTCACATCCTCCACCGCACGCCATGGGCGGTGCTCGTTCCCGGCTCGGTGGAGGACATCGTGGCCATGGTCCGCTTCGCGCGGCGCCAGGGCATGAAGATCGCCGCCGCTCGGGGCCTCGGTGAGAGCCACAGCACCTTCGGCCAGTCCCAGGTGACGGCGGGCATCGTCATCGACATGTCCACGCTGTCGACCCTCCATGAGGTTGGCGAGGACAGCGCCTGGGTGGATGCGGGCGTCCGGTGGCACGAGCTGCTCCAGGCATCGCTTCCCCGCGGCAAGAGCCCGCCGGTGCTCACCGACTACATCGAGCTGAGCATCGGTGGAACGCTGTCGGCGGGAGGCATCGGCGGACAGGCGTTTCGCTGGGGCCTCCAGGTGGACAACGTCCTGGAAATGGACGTCGTCACGGGCCGGGGTGAACTCGTGCGGTGCTCGCGCACGCGTGAGCGGCCCCTGTTCGACGCCGTGCGCTCGGGCCTGGGCCAGTTCGGCATCATCGTGCGAGCAAGGGTGCGGCTCGTCGAAGTGCCGCCCCGAGCCCGGACGTACATCGCGCTGTACGACGACCTCCACCGCTTCATGGAGGACCAGCGGCGGCTCATCGAGGACGGTCGCTTCGACTACGTCGAGGGCTCCGCCGTCGCCTCCAACGGAGGTCGGGCGTATCAGCTCGAGGTGGTGAAGTACTTCACCCCGGGCTCGGAGCCGCACGATGCGAGACTGCTCGCGGGCCTGGGCTTCCAGCCGGGAACACTCCAGGTGAGCGACGGCAGCTACTTCGACTTCGCCAACCGGCTCGCGCCGCTGGTCGAGTTGCTCAAGCAACTCGGCGTCTGGGGTTCCCCCCATCCGTGGCTGGATATGTTCGTCCCCGCCCGGTCCGCCGAGTCCTTCGTCCAGGAGGTCCTCTCGCAGACCACCGAGGCCGATATGGGACAGGGGCCCATCCTCCTCTACCCCTTCCGCTCCTCGGAGCTGACCACGCCCTTCCTGCGCACTCCCAACGACAGACACGTCTTCCTCTTCTCGCTGCTGCGCACCGCCATTCCACCGACGCCGGAGAACGTCGCATCCCTTGTGCGGAAGAACCGCGCCATCTTCGACAGGCTCACGGCCATTGGCGGGAAGATCTATCCCGTGGATGCCGTGCCATTGAGCCCCGCTGACTGGCGCCGCCACTTCCACCCCGCGTGGGAGCGGTTCGAGCACGCGAAGCGGCGCTACGACCCGGACCGCGTCCTCACGCCGGGACAGGGCATCTTCTGATATCAGCGGCACCGAGAGCTCACTCGCCCTCTTTGACACCTTGCTGGCCGGCACCAGCAGCCCCGGCACCGCCCGGGCCCCCGTGGTGGACAAGGTCCTCGAAAGCTACCGGCGGCTGCGCAACGGCAACGGCCGGCTCTCGGCCGAGGACAGGATGCGGCTGGACCAGCACATCGACGCGGTCGCGGAGCTGCAGCGCCGACTGGAGACCACCAGCGCCGGCTGCGAGGTGCCGCCCCGTCCCACCACCGACAACCTGTCGCTGCGAAACTCCGGTTCCTTCGCGGGAGACCCCGCGAAGAACGTCGAGTACTTCCGGCTCATCAACGAGGTGCTCGCCGTGGCGATGAACTGCGGCGTCTGTCGCATCGCCACCTTCAGCATCAACGAGAACAACCAGAACCTGACGTTCACCCTCCGCGCGCCTCAGGGGGGAAGACTGGCACAACAACGTCGTGCATCCAGCGACCGTGGCCGGGGCGAACCAGGACCTGGTGGTCCAGTTCAACCAGGTCTTCTTCTCGCAAGTGTTCCTCGACCTCGCCTCCCGCTTCGAGCGGTTCTCGAACGGCGCGGGGGGAACCCTGCTGGATGATTCGCTGCTCGCGTGGGGGCAGGAGAACGGCAACACGCCCCACTTCTCCTTCTCCGTCCCGGTCGTGACCGCCGGGAGCGCGGGGGGCGCCCTCAAGACGGGCAGCTACTGCGACTACCGGAACATCACGCGCAAGGTGAGCGGCGACTCGAGCACGGGCAGCGAGGGCAACTTCCTGTGGTCGGGCCTCCTCTACAACCAGTGGCTCGGCACGGCGCTCCAGGCGATGGGCATTCCGAAATCGGAATGGAGCGAACCCGCCCCCCCCCGGCTACGGCTGGAAGGCGTCGTACCAGTCGACCTACGAGTACTTCTTCACGAACCAGGGCTTCAGCTCGGCACAGGCCTATCCGACGTCGATGTGGCAGAAGACCGGAGAGCTGCTGCCGTTCCTCGCGCCCTGACCGACTGATGAGGCGTCCTGACGCATCAGGCCATCGCCTGTCTTTTGACAAGGCTGTCAGGCGGGTGCTACCCGTAGCTGAAACATGAATCGGGCTTCATCTCCCCCAGTGCGCCCGAACGAGGAGTCACCCCCATGAAGAAGACGCTTTCGTCCGCGATGCTGCTGTGCGCGCTGAGCCTCACGGGTTGTGGGGAGGAGACGACGCAGGAGCCCGTGGACAGCGCGCCCAAGCTGGACAGCCAGTCGAACATCCTGGCCTTCCTGGAGGGCAAGACGCTGGTGATGGAGGGGGACAACATCCCCAGCCACCCGCTGTCGCTGGACGAGGACATCGACTGGGGCTCGGCCAGCCAGTGCTTCCAGAAGGTCACCATTGGCGTGGGCGGCAACAACTTCCACGTCTCCAGCATCCCCGGCACCATCCGCGGCTCCGCCGGCGTCGGTCAGGCCGGCAGCACGTGTGATCACGCCGCCGCGCAGAACGCGCTGGTGTTCGACTCCAAGGCGGTCACGCTCTCCAACATCACCGCGGGCGGCAGCTGCTTCGAGATCCTGGTGGACTACGGCAGCTTCAAGCAGGAAGGCCGCGTGAGCATCTCCTCGGACAAGAAGAAGATCTCCATGGAGCTCTACTTCGAGGCGAAGGCCACGGGTTGGCACTGCGCCGACGGCGCGGTGGGCGCCAAGACGGTCAGCACCTCCGGTGTGGCCTTCACCGGCAACGCGGTGCAGGTCTACGACATCAGCGGCTAGTCGCACGGCGGACGGTGGGCGCGAACCGCCCTCACGGCAATCCATCAGGGTGAGGTGTCTATATGTCGGGAGGGTGGTTGGGCGCGGCGCGCCTGGGCGCGGTGGCGCTCGTGCTTGGGCTGGCGCTGCCGGCGGCGGGGCAGAGCCCCACGGTGCCGGGCCTGTATTACGGCGACTGGTTGGATGAGAAGGACCGCGAGGAGGACGCGAAGCCTCGCGAGTTCGTCCTCATCAACTACTTCTTCACCCGGCTGTCGGTGACCAACAGCGTGGGCGACCCCGCGGGCCTCAAGGGCGTGTCGCTGGGGCCCATCGGCTCGCTGTCCGGCAGCTCCGTCCGCGTGGAGCCGGGGCGTTCGGCGTTCTACGTGGAGCAGCGCTGGATCCCCGTGCTGGAGTACAGCCCGTCCTTCGCGGACGGGCTGGCGTCCTTCCGCGCCCAGTTCGAGGTGGACTACCTCTGGGGCCGCGCCGCCAATGCCTCGCAGCAGAACGAGGGCGGCGGCTTCAACGCGGACCAGGTCAACCTCCAGACGAAGAACGTCAACGTCGCCGTCTACCCCACGCGCAACCCGGCCCGGCTCACGCTGCTCATCGGCACGCAGCCGGTCTACGACTCCATCTTCGACCCGACGCGCTCGCCGCTCAACGACATCGTCCGCACGGGTTACAAGCTGGCGTTCATTGGCAGCGACGCCACGGGCCTGTCGCTCTACAGCAACTACAAGGGGCTCTCCAAACTGAGCCTCCTGCCTCTGGGCAGCGCCCAGGCGGACAAGGCGACGCGGGACGACCCGCGCCTGAAGTTCGTCTACCTGCTCACCGCGGACTACGCCTACCCCGTGCAGCCCGGGACGAACATCGGCCTGTCCGCCTGGTACCTGCGCGATGACACGAAGGGGGACGCGTATGCCTTCGAAGGCATCGTGAAGAGTGGGCCTTCGTCCACGGGCCTCTACCCGTTCGTCGGCACGCCGCGCTTCAACATCGAGCGGCCCACGGGCAACGTCTTCTGGTTGGGCGCGAACTTCCACCACAACATCGACTTCCGCGCGGGGCGTCTCGCCGCTTCCGGATTCGTCATGTACAACGGAGGCAGCTACACGAGCGACCGCGCGGACACCACGTTCAACAAGACGGTGGACATCTCCGGCCTGTCCGCGAACCTGGAGGTGCTCTACCAGTGGGGCCGCGGCCCGGCGGACCTGGTCACGCTGGAGGGCATGTTCACCACCGGCGACAGCAACCTGGATGACGGCCGCTACACGGGCGCCTTCACGCTCAACCAGTACGGCCTGCCCGGCTCGGTGTGGTTCAACCACAAGATGCTGCTGCTGTTCCCCTTCACCAGCACCGTGAACAACTACACGGGCGCGGTGACGGACATCTCCAACCAGGGCTACGGCCTGCGCACCGGCATCGCGAGCGCGGCGTGGGACATCATCCCCAACACGCTCAACCTCAAGCTGGCCACGGGCCTTGCCAACTCAGGGGCGAGCCCGCCGCGCTGGGACCCGGCCGTGCGGCGGGGGCGGTTCATTGGCGCCGAGGTGAACGCGGAGGTGCGTTACACCATCCGCTACCTCATGACGGTGGGCCTGCACGCCGGCTACCTGTTCCGCGGCGCCTTCTATGACGGCTCCACGACGGTGAAGAACAACCCCTTCGCCGCCTTCACCACCTTCACCTGGTACGCGTTCTGACCATGAGCCCCTTCCGCGCCCTCAAGGCCCTGCTGCTCGTGGCGGGGCTGGGTTCCTCCACCGGCTGCGTGCGCTCGTACGCCAGCGCGCCGCCGCTGGCGTTCCAGGACCTGGACTACGCGTCGCCCGGGGCGAAGGAGCCCTGGCCGATGAAGCGGATGGCCCTGCCCGAGACGGCGGCCACCTACGGCATGGCGCGCGTGCCGCGGATGGCCTACGTGGAGCTGCCCGCCGCGCCCGGCGCGCGCACCGTGGTGCTCATCCATGGCCTGGGCAGCTACCTGAAGTTCTGGAGCGCGCAGCTCGACGCGCTCCAGCGTGCGGGCTACCACGTCGTCGCGGTGGACCTGCCCGGGTATGGCAAGTCCGACAAGCCCGGCTCCTTTCCGTACACCATGGAGGCCATGGCGGACGCGGTGCGTGAGTTGACGCGGAGCCTGGGCGTCGAGCATCCCATCCTGGTGGGCCACTCCATGGGAGGGCAGACGGCGCTGTCGTACGCCATCCGCTACCCGGACGAGCCTGCGGGGGTGGTGCTGGTGTCGCCCGCGGGCTTCGAGAAGTTCTCCCAGAAGGAGAAGGACTGGTTCGCGCGGGTGATGAGCACGGAGTTCATCAAGTCCGCACCCGAGTACGGCATCCGGGGCAGCGTGCGGCAGGCCAACTTCCAGCACTGGCGGCCGGAGCTGGAGTGGCTCATCGAGGAGCGCGTGCGGCTGGCGAAGTCACCCGAGTTCGACGCGTATGCCTATGCCAACGTGCGCTCGGTGCGGGGGCTCGCCAACGACGACTTCGTGCGCGACAACCTCCACCGCATCACCGCCCCCAGCATCATCATTTTCGGGGAAGCGGACCGCCTGATTCCCAACCCGTTCCTGCACGGTGGCTTCCCGCGGGACATCTTCGAATACGGCCACGCGCGCATCCCGGGCTCGAAGCTGGTGGGACTGGAAGGGTGTGGCCACACGGTGCAGCTCGACTGCCCGGTGCCGTTCAACGCGGCGCTGGAGGCGTTCCTCAAGAGCTTGCCGGCGGCCGGGGCACCCGAACCCTAGACGGACTCGGCCGCCCACCCTCCTCCCCCGTGGCGGCCAGGGAGGCACCATGCACGGTCGAGGCATTCGTCGTCTTGGGTGGTTCACGCACGTCCCCTGGTTTCGCGTCGCGGCGTTGGCCGTCGCGGCGACCGTGGGTTGCGGCCCGCTGGGAGCCGAAGCGCCGGACACCGGCGTCCCCCAGGTCGAGCAGGTGGAGCAGGGGCTGACGCAGGTGACGGGCTTCGGGTCCAACCCTGGCAACCTCCAGATGTTCCGGCAGGTGCCAGCGGGCATGCCGGCCAATGCACCGCTGGTGGTGGTGTTGCACGGGTGCACGCAGAATGCCGCGGGCGTGGAGCCCGGTGGGTGGACCGCGGCGTCGAACGTCTACAAGTTCTACGTCGTCTACGCGCAGCAGCCGAGCAGCAACAACCCCACCAGCTGCTTCAACTGGTTCGAGCCGGGAGACATCGCGCGCGGCGCGGGTGAGGCGCTGTCCATCAAGCAGATGGTGGACGCCATGAAGGCCGCCTATTCCATCGACCCGGCGCGGGTGTTCGTCACGGGCTTCTCCGCGGGAGGCTTCATGGTCTCCGCCATGTTGGCCACCTACCCGGACGTCTTCGCGGCGGGCGCCATCAACTCGGGCGGTCCGTACCGGTGCGCCAACTCCATGACCGAGGGCTTCAACTGCATGAGCCCCGGCGTCAGCAAGACACCCGCGGCGTGGGCGGACCTCGTGCGCAACGCCTACCCGGGCTACACGGGTCCCCGGCCGCGCGTCTCCATCTGGCATGGCACGAATGACTTCACGGTGAGGCCCGCCAACCTCACCGAGTCCATGAAGCAGTGGACCCAGGTGCACGGCATCGACCAGACGCCGGACACGACGGACACCGTGGGGGGCTTCCCGCACAAGGTGTACCGGGACAGCGCGGGCACGGCGCTGGTGGAGACCTATGAGCTCACCGGCATGGGTCACGCCGTCCCGGTGGATCCGCAGTACAGCTTTCCTGGGAGCAGCACCGCCTGTGGCGCGACGGGCGCGTACCAGTCCGACGTGAACCTCTGTGGTGTGTATCACCAGGCGCTCTTCTTCGGGCTCACGGAAGCCAGCACTCCGCCGGATGACACCACTGCGCCCACGGTGAACGTGACGGCGCCCGTCTCCGGCGCCACGGTGAGTGGCACCGTGACGGTGACCGCGAGCGCTTCCGACAATGTCGGCGTCACGCGGGTGGACTTCTACGTGGATGGGAACCTCGTGGGCACGGCCAGCACGGCGCCCCATACGTTCAGCTGGGACAGCACGACGGTCGCCAACGGCTCGCATGTGCTGGGGGCCCGGGCGTTCGATGCGGCGGGGAACTCCGCGCTGGACGCGGACACGTCCGTCACGGTGAGCAACAGCGGGACGACGCCGACGATGGTCAGCTTCACCAGCATCGCGGCGGAGGATGGCTACGTGAAGGCGAACGCGGACGGGAGCGCGGCGGAGCTCGGGACGCTCACGGGCCTGGCGCTCGGACGGGGGGTGGACGGCAAGCACAACCGCTCCCTGCTGTCGTTCGACACGTCCAGCCTGCCGGACACCGCCAGCATCACCCAGGCGTTCCTGACGCTCTCCTATTCGTCCGGCTCCGGAGACCCGTGGGCCAGCCCCGCGGGCAACACGCTCGTCATCGACGTGGCCACGGGCACCTTCAACGCGGCCGCGACGGAGACGGGCGACTGGGGCGCCCCCGCGACCGCGAGCGCCGTGGCGGGCGTCGCGAAATTCAGCGCGGGCACCGTCCGCTCCACGGACTTCGCGGGGGCGGGGACGTCCGCCGTCAACAAGCTGGGCCGGACGCAGCTGCGCCTGCGCTTCGCCCAGAATCCCGCGGCGACGGCCTACCTCTTCGTGAAGGACGGCGCGAACGCCACGCTCACCGTCGTCTACACGCCGTAGTCCACGCCGCGCCGCCCCGGGGGACATCCGGGGCGGCATGCGCCCCCAACATCCCCCTCCAGCGAGGCCAAGAACCGAGCTGGACGCGATGAGTCGGCACCTCGAACCGACGCAAGCCTTCACCCCGGGTGAGGGCCCCTCTTGATTACCAATAAAAAACTGAATAATCAGAAAACGCCTACCCGGGCGTATGGGCAGGCATTGGGCTGGGGAGGCACATCGCGCCCCAGGTGAACCTGTCGTCACATGAAGGGGGAATGAATCAATGAAGCGATTTTTCGAGGGGGCGTCTTCAGCAGTGGTGGCATTGGCCGCGGTTACGATGCTCGCTGGCTGCGGCGCCGCGCCAGAAGAAGAGGGAGCGGAGTTCGACGTGGAGGTGGCGAAGTCGTCGCTCTCTTTCACGGGCTGGGTGGTCTACGACGCGGGGACGCGCTGTACCGTCGGTGGCAGCACCATGCACTGCTGTCCTACCGGCTACGCCATGATTGGCGCGCACCTCAGCAAGGACGTCTTCAAGTGCGCCCAACTCTCCTCCACGAGCGGCTCCCGCTTCCTGGATGCGGGCGGCAGGCGCAACGGGATGCATGCCTGTCCCTACGGCAGCGTCATGGTCGGCCTGCACGTCAGCAATGACTACCTGGCCTGCCAGTATCCCGGAACGAGCGTCGTCTCCGAGTATGTGGATGGGAGCCCCGGCACGAACGACTCCTATCCCATGCACGTGTGCGGGGCCGGCGGGTACGCGATGAGCGGCATCCACGTCAGCAACAACCTGTTCACCTGCGCCCGGTAGCACCGGGCACCGCGAGGACCGCTCGACGCGGAGCGGTCCTCGGCGGGATGAGAAGGAGTTCCTCCCCGTCCTGAAGCCGTGCCCCTGACAATACCTGACAGACCCTTGTCACACCGGGTGGATAGGACCTCCCCCTCCACCCGTGCCGTCCCGGAGGTCCGTCTTGAAGCTCTACTTCCACCCCCTGTCCGGAAACTCGCGCCGCGTGCTGCTCGTGGCCGCCCACCTCGACATTCCCCTCGAGCGCATCGTGGTGGACCTCACCACCGGCAAGCAGCGCGAGGCGTCGTACCTGGGCATCAACCCCAACGGGCGCGTCCCCGTCCTGGACGACGGCGGCTTCGTCCTCTGGGAGTCGCGCGCCATCATGGTGTACCTCGCCGAGAAGACCCCGGGGCAGACCCTGCTCCCGACGGACGCGCAGGGCCGCGCCGACGTCAACCGCTGGCTGTTCTGGTGCTCCTCCCACATGGCCCCGGCGAACACCGTGCTCGTCCTGGAGAACTTCGTGAAGCAGCGCACCGGCCGCGGGCCGCCGGACCCCGCCGAGGTCGCGCGCGGCGAGGCCCTCTTCGCGCAGACCGCTCCCGT